>NZ_CP101751.1:3136787-3450466 GCF_024496085.1 Flavobacterium cerinum
AATTACATATCCATTAATGATATAATCACCTTCACATTGAGAGAATGCATAAATTTTATCATTTTGCTTTTTTATGGTAATAAATTCAGCCCATTTTTCACGTTCAAACCTATAATCATCACTAATTTTCTCTAGCTTTTTTTCGACTGTGCTCTTTAATGTCAAGAATTCATTTTCAGATAATTCAAATTTTAAATCACTCTCTTTTATATTTGAAATTCCCCAATGACCTTCTGTTTTTCCGTGATCCTGCTTCCGTAAATAAATTTCGCAACTCGGACACCTAGCTTTGTAAGTAATTCTGTCAGCTTGAGGTTTTCCGTCCTTATCTCTCATTCTTGCCCGACGAATTATTTGTTTTTCTTCCAATTGATAATTACAAATTATACAAATATCCATATCATTTATTTTTAAATATTGGCTAACGCTCCGTTACAAGCTCTTTTCTTAGTTATTAATATTGGTAAGTTGTCTAAGCCTGTCCGGCATTATATGCCCGGTTGCTATTAAGATTCCATGATGATTAATACATAATAGCCAATCATATTTCTTTGAGACAATATAAAGTTCGTCTATATAGGATGATTGTTCAGTAATTATCTGAATAGGCTTGATCTGCCCTTGATAAAACCAAAATTTGTTCATCTCATTTACTGTCTCGTTAACGAAAAACCAAACACTCTCCTTACTGTCTATAAGTTTATCCAAATACACATAAGGATATTGTTCAATCGAAATAGAATATGTTTCAAGTTTAAAATAGTTCCAAAGCCAAACAGGTCTCGATTTATGGTGCGTCAGTTTACAAAATGTCTGGTAAATTTTGTCCTCAACCTCTTGCCATTCATTTAGTCCTAAAGACCGGAATTGATTCTCCTTAAACTCAAAGTCTTTACTTATTGTTTCAATTTCTTTCCGTAAATCAGTCCACATAATTTTTATTTTTAACAGAAAAAAATAAACCAACAATTACATAAATCATTGTTAGCAGTAGTTCTAATTATAATATTCCGTTATTTTAACAATAGTCTTTTTCTCTTTTTCTAAAATCTGAATGCCTCCATAAATTATATTATCTTCAGGATCATCATCTTCAAATTCTAACAGAACGGATGCATCATCATTATCAACTCGTTTGAATTTACCTTCAACTAATTTTTGGCAATAATTGTCAAATTTAAACTTACAGGCTACATCATTAATTTTTTTTAACAGCGTACTGTCTGTTTCTTTATTAGGATAAAGAGCTGTGCTAATTTCTACAGAACTGACAAAATGATAACAACCACCTTGATATAAAGTTAAAGTATCTCCGTTATAGGCGACTATTGCTCTGTTATTTTTCGGATCCCAAACATATTTTTTGATACCAAGTTCATCTAGCCATTCTTTGGTTACTACTTTGTAATTATCATCAAATATACAATCCGAATTGCTTTTCTCTTTACTGCTTTCTTCTACTTTAGAAACTGTATCCGATTTGCTATTTTTATTAATTTTATTATTATTTGATTGCGTCTTTTTCTCCGTACAAGAAAGCGTTATAATGAATAGTAATAGATAGTAAATTGTTTGTCTCATAAAATTATTATTAACTTTAACATTTTTAATACGTTAACTTTTTGCTTTAAAACCATTCCGTTAAGACGGAATTCAAACATATATAATTGCCCTGAACTCCCAAACTTACACTTCTGTCCGCCAAGTGTAAAACCGGATTGCACAGATTAGTAATTTTCCATCTGCCAGTCAAAATCTATTTTTCTGAAATCGTGATCAACATATTTGTATTGACTTACCAAAGTATTCATTTCGATATCACGTTTAGCAGGATCCAGGATAAGCCAAAGCGTTTCGTCTATTTCATTTAAGTTGTCCTTAATAAGTTTTTTTAAGTTGTTTTGCAGATAAAAACTATAATGCAGACCGGCTGAAAAACCTTCTAACATCCCTTCGTTCGGATAAATCAGTTTATAAACCTCTTTTCTAAAAAGGAACAAATTATTATACAACCAACTTATGTTTACAGGTCTTTCATTAATATCCTCTTTCATAAACGGATACAGTAAAATTATAGTTTCTCTGATTTTTTCAGAGAGTACTGCATTTCCATTTTCTTCCCGGTCATGAAGGAATTCACCTTTTAATACATAATCAAGATTGGTCAATTTATTCAGATGTCTTGCTCTGTCCAGACTTTCCTTGTCACCTACAATGGAATATTTTATTTGAACAAGCGGATTTACATACTTTTTTGTAAGTCCGAATGCATCAAGTAATGCTTCTATTTGCTCTAATCTGAGGTTTGCCGGTTTACTATTTTTATTTTGAGGAAGTGACCACAAATATTGATAGTCTAAAATTTTATATAATAAGTCTTTTGCTGTCATTTTTTAATTTGTATATAATATTTGACGTTGCTATAAAGGTAAACTTTTGTTGTCAGCCTTGTTTTTGATTATCGTACCTCTATTTATATCCGTAAATTTTTAGTCCGTCTTCTGTTCTATCATACTCAAATTGACCCAAAAGGTTTATTATTTTTTCAAGTGTATCTAATGGTTGATCAATAATTTCAGAGGTTAATTTTTCATTTCTGTTCCAACGTTCTGTTTCATATTTGTCAGGAATCAATAGCCACTCTATTTCTTTGAACTTAAATGGTCCTAATTCGCTTACATCACCAAAACCTGTTTCATCAAATCCGCCAAAATGGAATTTATACTTTCTGTCGGTTAATAGGAATTTAATGTATGCCGAATGGATTTTTATGTTTTCATTTTCAATTTCTGAAAATAATTTAAACCATTTTGCATTATTCATAAAGGAAGTTCGTTTTAAAATTTCCTTTTCCAACTTACTTGCATGGATTGAATAATTGTCTTTATTATTTGTCATAATACGTATACGGTTCTTTCAGGTTATATTTTTGTTTCACCTCGGTTGCCCAGGTGAAATATTCCTCTTTAAAGTTGTTAAAGTTACATGGAATACCTTTTGTCCAGTACATATCACCGTGGACTAACAACATAGCCCAATGAAACTCTAATTCGTGGGTAATAAATTCAACGTCAGAAATTGTTCTGGGTACTTTTATCAGGTAGGAATTATTTAGTTTTTCAGTTGCTAAATCATAGTCTATCTTTCCATAGTTGACCATGATATGCTTTACAAATTCACAAAAGGAATATTGATTAAACAGTACTCCTGTTTCGTCATCTTCAATTCGAAGTCCGTCTGTGATACTTTCAGTTATTAGTTTGTCCCATACTCTCATGTCCGGACTACACCAACCTGTAACAATGTCAAGTATATCATAGGCGTTGTCCCGTAAAGTTTCATCATTTGAAAAGTCGATGGCTAATTGTTCCACAAGTTTTTTAGCGGTTTCCTGTTCTCCTCCTGAATCCTTAAAGTCTAATAGAATCTTTTGAATGTCTTTATTAAAACAGTCATCCTGTTCTATTTTCTCTTTTAAAATTTCTTGTAGTTCCTTGTCGGTCATTTTTTTATATGGTGTGGTTCTAAACAGCTTAGTGAAACGGTGATATGTAAAACCGTTTTTAGCGGTAACATTTATAAATGGTAAGTTATGAGCTATTTAGAATATATATTCATAATATATTTGATAAGTTGCTGTTTTTCAGAATCATTTGGTGGTACAATTTCTTGAATTTCATTAACAAATATTTTCAAAACCTTAAATTCTTTTTTGTAATCTTTATCAATTAGCTTACAACCTTTAAACTTAATTCTACCTAAATAATATTTGTTATGCTTTATTTTTTTTAAAAAGTATTTTTTATCAGTTTCATTTAGATTACCATCATCTTGATAATGAAAATAAACCAGTCTAAAGTTAGTATTAAAATAATAGTCCAGGTCTTTTTCTTTTGTTTCAATACATTTTTCATTTTTAAAAGAAAAAGGATATTTGTAAAATTTTAAGCCATTTGAAGTTCTAATTTTTAATTCTAACTCGTCATCTTCAACTTCTACATTTTCTTTATTAAAATGAACACTGATTTTCATATAATCAATAGGAATATAATAGTACTCATTTATTTCTTTTAACCCTTGACTTGAATTATCGATACATAATATATATCCATCATAGCTTTCTTGAGAAAATAATGACTCTGAAAATAAAAGAAGTAATAAGAGATTAATAATTCGTAGCAACATTTTACATTTAGAATTCATTATTTATGAAATAGTTATTGTCTTGATAAATTTGCTACTTACGTCTCTTTAGCTTTAAGAAGTTGTTTCTTTATCCCTAACCTTTCCATCACGACAGAAATCAAATATAGAAAAATACATTCAATCTCAATTTCTTAAAACCGCTGTCGTTTTTATTTTTTTATATTCCTTTTCCGTATTAATCCAATGCTTTTTACACATCCAGCTATTTATAAAATAAGAGAATTCAATACTTAATTTTCTAAAATAATTTCTTTTTTCTATCGATTTTACAATGCTTTCTTCCAGCCACTTTTCATCAAATCCTGCCCATTCACCTGCTATGTTTGATAAATTAGCTTGTAAAACCGGAAAAACTTCATATTTGTTGATATTTTTTATTTCTTCCAGACTAAACGGACTTTCTATCATTTTTAAAGCAATTCGTTTAAAATCTTTTTGTTCAAGTTCGGTATCAAGATAGAACTCCGATAGCGCTATCCATATTGGTTTTCGTTCGCTTATATTCATCACGTTATAAATGTACACTATGTTCGCGGCTTTGTGTAGTAGCTCTAATTTAAGAAAAAGTAATCCAAAGCACTTGATATTCTCTTAAAAAAAACCAGCTATTGTATATTGATATAGTTAGTTACAGTTTCTTTTATTATCGGGGAACTCTTTTTCATTCCATTTTTCAAATACTGTATTTCCGGCGGAATCGTCACTTTTATACGAACTCCATTTAAAACTACACTTTGAGCATTCATAAATTATGTAATTATAATAGCCGTCACAGCCGAAGCCTACTTTATCCAAATGCGTTACATCAGGGATTTGATTGTATTTATATTTTATTTCGCAATCGCAAACAGCCTCTTTAAGGTTGTCTTTTTCAAGATGAAATTCTATTTCTTCTGCAATTTTTGTTAGTTGGCCGGTCAATAACATTGGATTGACTAAACTATAGAATTTCCCCATAAACGGTAATTCCGAAATCTCATTTTTGTACGATTTTATTAATTTATAGAGTTCACTAAAATTGAAATTTTCGTTTTCTGCTTCAATTTGAACTAACTTTTTAAAATCATCTAAAATCTCATTATATAATTCCGATTGTTTTAATCCGTTGTCAATTTTATTAAAACTGACCCAATCTTTTTGAATTAAGTGCAACAAAAATGCTTTTATTTTATCCATAAGTCTTTAAAATAGTAGGATTACCATCCTGTAACTTTATAACTGTTGAAACTGAATTAGCCCAGTTGAATTAAAACGAAAATAGGAAAAAAGTAGCGCCGTTACAAGTCATTCCCCAATCTTTGATTTCTTTATCTATGTTCCAATACCAATAAAATTGTTAACGACAAAACCAGTCCTAAAGCGATATACGGAATGAGTGCATATTTCATTTGCTGTGACTTGTTGCCAAATAACAATTTTGCAAAACTGCTGTTGGCCGTAATTAGTATGTTTTTACAGGAATACCTTTTTTTGACATTTCAAATCGTTCTTCAATAAAATAATAAATGGCATCTAATTCATAAGTGGTTAAATTTATAAAAGAAGGCATTAGTCCCCATCCTTCTTCTCTTAAATTAACTGCAATACTATCACCAAGCTTGAACATTTGGTGTGGATTTCGGGTGTATTTATATAGCCAGTTTTTTTTCCTTCTTTTTGTTATGCCTCCTAATGCAGGTGCGGTCATCACTTTATCCATTCCGATATAATGACAAGAAGCGCAATTTTTAATGAAGAGTTTTTCACCTTTTTCAAAAGAATCATTTTGAACAACATTGGCTTTTCTAAGTGGTTTTAATTTGTCGTCATTCGATTTTATAAAATGTGTTGTTCCCATAGCAGAGACAATAACTAACATAAAAAATATTATGCTTTTCTTCATGATTCTATTTTGTAGATTTTATCTTACAGCTTACATTCTGTTATTTTATGGTTTTGGATATTTTTGTACTCGAACTATTCCGTTAGGACTGAAGTCAAATATATAAAATGGCCTTTTTAATATTGCTTAAAATCTCAATTTTACAAAACCACTGTTAACTGCTATCCTATTTCTTTCAATCATATATTAAACCTATAATTTATCATTCCAGTTTTGTCAAAAGTGGGTATAAGAATTTTGGTTTCTTTTCCATTTAACTCAACTAACTTCCACTCATTTGAATTTATTAAATTCTCAAATAAGCTCTCTTTCTTTAAAAGTATACTTTCTTTAGTTTGATCAATTTCGGAAGTATTTAGATAAAATTCCGTTAATTCAGATGAGAATTTTATGTATTCAATTATTTGGTAGGAAATTGAAT
This sequence comes from Flavobacterium cerinum, assembly GCF_024496085.1. Lineage (NCBI taxonomy): Bacteria > Pseudomonadati > Bacteroidota > Flavobacteriia > Flavobacteriales > Flavobacteriaceae > Flavobacterium > Flavobacterium cerinum. The sequence continues at coordinate 3,143,297 of NZ_CP101751.1, forward strand.
TTGTTGGTTTTAATAATAAATTAAAAAGACCACAAAGGTTTGGAAAATCTCTTTCTGCATTAGTGATATTTCCAATTAAAATGTTTCCGTAGTATAATTTCGATGTCATATCAGATGTCGTTTTGGGAGCTTTCTGCTACCGTTTGGAGTTTAATGCAGTGCTGGATTTCAGAAAAAAGGTCAACCTGCACTGACCTAGAATAGAAGTACAAAACTCCAAGTTTGTAAGTCACCCCGCCAGACGTAAAACATGTGCTAACAGTGATATTTTTATTTCTTAGTCGGTTTTGATGTCACTGTCGGTTTAACTTTTCCCTCAAGTAGGTCAATTACAGATTTCTTCAAGTCATCATATTTTAAATTGTCGTTAAAACCGATATTGAAAGTTGAATGTTCACCGTCTTTGCTCATACAGAGAAGATATTTGACTCCTCCTTGTTCCACTGAAATAGGCGAATATTCTGTCTGTATTCTAAATTCAATTTTTTCATCTGGATTTACTACATAAAACAAGTGTTTGTTGTAAATATTGCTTTTATCTCCTTCTTCATACCTCTCGTATGCCTGAATTAACTTGTCTTTCCACTTAAATTGATCATAACAAAACATATCTTCTAAATTGTCTTTTAGTAATCCTTTTTTATGAGCATCATATAATTTGTCTTTGTATGGCTTTGCCTTGTCATACTCTTTTCTGTGATAGTAGATTTGAATAAGTTTTGCGTAAGAATGATAGTCCGTCGGGTCTAATTGAATAAGTTCAACAAATGCCGGTTCTGCTTTATCATAGTTTCCTTTTAAAGATTCAAGTAGCCCAATGTTAAACAAGACATTTATATATGAGTTTGATTTTTTAGAGATTTTTGATTTTGCCGTGTAAAATGCTTCTAATGCTTTGTCACTCTGTTTTAAGTCAGAATAAATTTGTGCTATCATTGAATATGGTCTGTCAGGACATTCATTTTGTTCAGTTGCCTTTTTATAGCTTTCAAGTGCCAGGTCTTGCTTTTCAAGTTGGTAGTAGGAATCTCCAAGTCCGCTATAAAACTCTGCATCGTCTGGCTTTAGATTTATTGCTGTTTGAAAACACTTTATAGCATCGTTGTATTTTCCCATATAGTTCAATGTCGAAGCCTTTATGTAATGTGGTGCTGGGTCTTTACTGTTTTTGTTTATTGACAAGTCCATAAACTTGATGCAATTGTTGTCATCTTCTTTCATATAGTAAGCAAGTCCAATATAATACAGGGATCCTGCGGAATAGTCCTTAGATTTTGAGGCGTGTTGTTCAATTATCTTGTCATACTGTTTGTTTTCTGATAAGGCCTTTAACTCATCGGTGATTTTGTCTTGAGCAAAAATTGTCAAGCTATAAATTATCAAAATGAATGTTGTTAGTATTTTGTTCATTACTGTCGTTTTTAGAATTGGTGCTAACGGTTTGGGGGGTTGCTTTCGTTGACACGAGCGTCTCGCTCGTGTCAGTAGTACTTTCATTTATTATTTTAGTTTCCCATAATCAATTGGATTTTCTTCCCACCATTTTTCAGCGTCATTCCAAAGTTCTATAATTTCGTTTGCAATTTTTTTATAATTATCTGTGAATAAAGATTCTTTTCCATAATCAAACCAGTAATCTATATTTTGTTTATCGCTTCCTAACCGCATTCTATATACCACATCATGTGCAGTTACTTTGTTTTTTGGTATTTCTTTCCCCCAATGTGTAGTTATTCCGTTTGGATCACAGTTCGCTATTTCAACTACAAATTTTGTGTCATACAAACTATGTTGGAAAGTTAATAGATTGATCCTGTCTGATTGTTGCCTTCTAAAATGTGGAAGAGAACCTTTAAAACCTTTTTCACGTAAAAATGGTATAAAGATTTCTTTAAGTGCAATATCGATTTTATTTCTGTGTTCTTTTCTTTCCATTTTGTTAGTTTAAATAACGTATAACGTCCCGCCGGCTTTAATAAATTGCGCTAACCATTCCGTTAGGACTGAAGTCAAATATAAAAAACTAGCTTTAAATTTTGCCTAAAACCCCGATTACTTAAAAACCGCTGTTAGTGCTTCGTAGTGATAAAATCCAGGGTCTTAAAAATCAAATTACTTATGTCAGGTTTTTCAAAAACAAACTCAATTTTCCATTTTTTAGACAAAACATTGTCATAGTTGTTTAGTTGAGCTTTAATGTATTTAGTATTAGGAAGAATTTCGATCTCTTTAGGGTTGAGATTTAATACTTCGAAACGCAGAAAGACTTTGTCTTTAAAATTTTTAAGTGGAATTTTTATCGTAAATTTTCCGTTATTGTCTGTCATTACAAAATTTCCTTTCCCTTTCTCCAATACAACAACATTCGATAACGGTTCTAAATCCGATACTATTCCGCTTATTTCTACATGTTCAAAAATAGAATTTTCAACTGATTTTTTTTTGATTCCATCATCAGTTTCTTGAGAATAAAAACTAACCGTAAAAAAAAGTAATTTGAAAAGGATTATTTTCTTTACCAATATTTTAGATTTTCTTGAAAAAATCATCGCTGTCAATTTTTATGATAATCCTGATTAAGGTTTATGATTAATTTTATTACTGTTCAGTTCTCTATTTCTGCTACGTTTTGTCTACTTGCGCAACTAAACTCATGCCCGCGTCAGCAGAGCAGTTTTTTCCTTTGTGGACTATGTTCCCTTTATTATCATAAAGGTTTGTATAATTGTCATTATAGTTCCGACTTGTCACGCCTAGTTTGTCAAGTAAGAAATTTGATTTTTGCCTTATCGAAGTCCAGGTCTTGTGATTGTCAATAAACTCCCAATCCCAAATTTCTGTCGGAATTTCGTCAACCTCTTTCTTGAACATTAGCAGTTCGTTTTTTAGTGAGACCTCAATTAGTCCCATTCTGAAAACTGTCTCGAAACAAACTGGCGTAAAAGCATGTTCAAGCTCTTCATATAACTCAGCCAATGGGTCTATCAATATCGGAGCCATTTTGTCTAACTTCTCTGTGTCGTATGTGTATAAAATAATTGAATTGACAATGTTTGTATAATAAAAGTCAACGTGTTTGTCATATTCAATTTCTTCCTTGTCGGCTGATGATTTTTCTGACGATGTAGGTTTACTACCAAATATTGATTTCAAATTTATCCTCATTTCTCTCGGTTGTCAAAATTGCCCACAACCGTTTTAGGGCTTTGTGTTTGGCAGGTTTCGAAGTAAAAAGTTTCAATTTATTACTAAAGTTTATTAAAAGCTAAAAAAACCAAGTTTGCACATCAGCCCGCCAGACGCAAAACATGTGTTAGTGGCTGTTTTTAATCAATAATATTCGTAATTTCTATAATGAAATTCCTGAGTTCGCCTTAAATAAAAATTGTCTGTGATTAAACTGTCAAGTTCGTCAACAATTTCATTTAGTTTTTTGGTTCGCTCAACTTTTTCTTTTCCTAATGTTTCAAAATCAATTTTACTTTCGTCTTCTATTAGTTGTCTTAAAGATTTTATATAAAGTTCCTTTTGCTTATTTATATCATACGTTTTATCAAATTTATTTTTCTCCTTAGGGAAAAGGTAAACTGAATACTCAGCGTATCCTAAAATTCTAATCTGTTGGTGTCCGAAGTATGTTCCTCCGTATTGAAAATGCCCGAATAAAGAGTTTATTCTTGAATATATTTCAATAAGGTTCTTTCTTTGTTGAGCATACTTTGCGATACCGTTCTTTTGTTTTAAAAAGTATGCATATAAAGCATAGTAAACATCTTGTCCTTGTTCGCTTCCAAAGTCAACACTTTTTACAAAACAATAATAAAGCTTGTCAGGATGTTCCGGGAATTCTTGAAATAATTCAGGATGTTCGTCTACAATTTTATTGAAGTCTGATTTAGTAAATCTGAGAGTATCACTAATTTCGGTAGCAATTAAAATGGTGTCTTGTTGTGTATAATATTGTGAATTATCAATCTTTACAGTCTTAGTGTCTGCATTAGCAATAGTAACCTTGTCAACTTGTTTATGTTGATTATTACAGCTTAAAAGTCCGATTGTAATTGTCAGTATGTAGATTATATGTTTCAAGGTCGTCTTAAAATAGCCGCTAACGTCATGCCGGCTTTGAGAAGTTGGAGATTTTTGTTCCCGATCCATTCCGTTAGAACTGAAGCCAAATATATAAAAATGCCTTTAAATTTTGACTATACCTCAAATTTCTCAAAACCGCTGATAGCGGCAGTATTTTTTATCCGTACATTGTTGTATCATTAAAATTTTCTCCGTCAAATGATTGAGCAATTAGATAGTGATTTCCAAACATTCCGTTTTCAGAATAGAAAAAGTCAACAGAAGTGTCAGATAAAAATGTTATGCTATTTAACGTCAAGTTTTCGCTAAATGCTTGTTCATCTAACTCGGGTTCGTCATCTTCTTCATTTCTCCAATTGTCGTTATAGCTTTCTAAATACTCTTGAATAATCACTTTTTTTGCCTTTGACTCGTAAAGTTCAAATTGTCCAATTATTTTATTTACCAAGTTTATTGTCTTCTCTAATTCAACGTCATCTGGGTCTAGTGAAATTTCAATAGATTGTCCATTTACGACAAATTTCGTTTGGAAAGCGTTTTCATTATCAGGGTTTATCTTTAGATTTTCTTTTGTAATCTTATTCATAAAAGTAGTTTTTAATTCACTTATAGTTTTCAAAGTCAAAATTCAATTTTTAGTCTTATCCCCTCGCTGACACGAGTATCTCGCTTGTATAGAAACTGTATTCACGAGCGAGATGCTCGTGTCAGCAGGGTGTGCCATACCCGCAAGAACATGAAATAAGTTTGCCGAGATATAAAATGCCATACTGACAGAAAAATATGTCTGTATGGCATTTTCTTAAAACACAACAAAACATGTTAATGTTATGACAATCAAACCATTAAATAAATCATAAAATATTTTACAATTAAATGAGATAAAAGCAATATTTTGGCATGACAGTTGTCATTATCAATACCGCTTTAATGAATGTTCTAAAATTGACCCTTCAGGACATTTGGAGAACCATTGAAAAGAAGGTTCTCAATAATAAGTGAGCAAAAATAAATATTTCTCCAATTTCTGCAAATTTTAAAGCCGATTTCTTTTCCGGAACTCAACGCCGATATAAAGATTGAGATTAATCCCTAAAAAAACAAAAACATGGGAAAAAATCAACACATTACACCGCATCCTGACGGAGGATGGCAGGTTAAAGGTGAAGGTAATACTAAAGCAACTGTTATTACCGACACACAACAAGAGGCGATTGACGCTGGTAGAAACATCGCTAAGAACCAGCAGTCAGAATTATTAATTCATGGAAGAAATGGTCAAATCAGAGCTAGGGATAGCTATGGTAATGATCCTCATCCCCCAAAGAACTAAGGCATGGCAGAGTATAGAATTACTGGAGTTTGGAAAAACGGAGGTGAGATTACACATTATGCAGTTCATGAACGTGTAAGAAATTCTACTAATGATGGATACACAATTAGGCACGCAATAAAAATGAGAAAAGCTGACGTAGTTGCGCTTTTAGAAACTCGTGGTAATACCGCCAAAACTTACCTTTGGAATTACGGTTCTGCATCTTGGTCAGCTGGTGCTGATGTAACTGTTGTTGCTGGAACACCGAAATTTCTCCGCACAACTCATGACGGATCAGTTAAGGATAATTTATTGCATCTGCCTGATTATGGATATGTCTGGAATCCGTAAAATCAAAATCCGAGAATAAGTTTTAAGGCCAACACTGCGAAGCCAAAAGTTACTTCCCATTCTATTAGGCCTCGTGCATCTAATTGTTGTACCTATGTTGTTCCAAAAGAAAAAGCCCCGCAAGGATTTCCTTGCGGGGCTTTTTCTTTTGGTGGGCGATGAGGGGTTCGAACCCCCGACCCCCTCGGTGTAAACGAGGTGCTCTGAACCAGCTGAGCTAATCGCCCTTATGTTTCAACCAGTAAACTTGTTCCTGATTGCGGGTGCAAATATAGGCAAGTTATTTGATTTTACAAGTCTTTTCAATAAAATTATTGCTCTTTTTTTACATCCTTTACCACAACTCTGTCGCTGTAGTTGATCACCTCTACTATAATATCCTCATTAGCAGCATTCTTCCCTTCCACAATATATAATTTTCCTTTATCCATCGGAACATTACTTTTGGAAAAATCAACATCGCCAAACTCTAATGTCTTTTTAATATCCTCTAATGATACCCATTTTTCAGCAAACTTAGCAGTAGTAGCCTCCGAATACGAAATCGATTTACTTCTCAGGTCTTTTAAAACACGGCAATTCGGTAAATAACAAAACTCCGTTTTCTTCTCTTTAAAGAAAAAAGCCAGGAACATCGAACCTAATAATAAACCAAATAAATAATACGCCAGACGGAACTTGAATTTCATAATCTTTTAATTTGCTGCAAAAGTACTATTTGTTTCGGGCTAAGCCAAACAACGTGTACTAAAAAACAATCAGATTTATATCGCGGTACGGAATCGAAAACCAATCAGATATGGATCTGTTCGTTAAAATACCGTGGTAAAAGTAAATTCCGTTCTTTAGCGAACGATTACAACGGATCGCACTTTCAACTCCGCCATCTTCTGCAATCTGTAATAAAAAAGGCGTAATTATGTTGCTGATCGACATTGAAGCGGTTTTAGAATAGCGCGACGGTATATTCGGTACGCAATAATGCACGACATTGTGCTTGATAAAAGTCGGTTTTTCATGAGTTGTAATTTCCGAAGTTTCAAAACAACCTCCGGTATCAATACTCACATCAATAATGATAGCGCCGCGTTTCATGTTCTCAACCATCGTTTCCGATACGATAATCGGTGCCCGGTTTTTCCCTTTCATACATCCGATCGCCACATCGCAACGCATTAATGATTTCAACAATGATTTTTCTTGTATGGTAGAAGTGAAAATACGCTGATTTAACGTATTCTGTAAACGTCTTAATTTTGTAATGGAGTTATCAAACACTTTAACACTGGCTCCTAATCCGATGGCCGTTCGGGCTGCATATTCCGCTACCGTTCCGGCTCCTAAGATTACAACTTCCGTTGGACGTACACCGGTAATATTCCCTAATAATAATCCTTTTCCGAATGACTGATTAATCATCAGTTCCGCAGCAATTAATACTGAAGCGGTACCGGCAATTTCACTAAGGGATTTTACGGCCGGATACGAACCGTCTTCGTCTCTGATAAATTCAAAAGCCAAAGCGGTTACTCTTTTTTCGGCTAACGCTTCAAAATAGGCTTTGCGTTGTGTTTTTAGCTGAATCGCCGAAATCACCAGTGTTTGCGGATTCATCATATGAATCTCATCAATCGTAGGCGGTTCTACTTTTAGAATCATCGGGCAACTAAAAACCTTTTTTCGGTCTTTCGTAATTTCAGCACCGGCCTCACTGTATTCTTTATCTGAAAAACTGGAACTCTCCCCCGCTCCGGATTCCATTAAAACCCGATGTCCGTGAAAGGTTAGCGAATTGACCGCATCCGGTGTCAGACAAATTCTTCGTTCCTGATATGAAATTTCTTTTGGAATCCCGATAAAAAGCTCGCCCTTTTGTTTGGCTATTTCTAACTTTTCTTCTTGTGGAAGTAATTGTTGTCTGGTAAATGGGGTCAATGACATGATTTTACGCAATAATTTGTACTAATGTACAATTTTTTTTGTGATAAACGAGCTATAAACGAAAGACTTACCTACTAATTTCGAAGTTCCAGTAATCGCTTACCTCCGGGAAGTAATTTGATATGTATAGCCGCATGATCAATCGGAATTAAATTGGGTGTTTTTTCCGGCCATTCGATAAAACACCAGTCACCTGAATAAAAATATTCGTCGATTCCCATATCATAAGCCTCTTCTTCATTATTCAATCGGTATAAATCAAAATGGTAAATGCGTTCTCCCTCATTCCCTTCATATTCATTAACAAGGGAAAAAGTCGGACTACTGGCCATATCGCGTACGCCAAGTTCTTGCACCAATGCTTTGATCAATGTTGTCTTACCAACACCCATCTCAGCATGGAACGTAACTACCTTTTTTAAGTTTTGTGACAGTATTTGTCGGGCTACATCCCGGATTTCCTCCAGAGCGAAAGTTCTTTGCATAGCGATATCCATATTGAACAAATATAATTATTTTATCCAAACTATATTACAAAATTTCTTACATCAAATTCAGACAAAAAAAGGGCTTATTCAGCCCTTCCTATTTTATTTCGGATTGAAGATTAACAACGGAATAATCATTTCTTCCAATGATATTCCACCGTGTTGATAGGTATTCCTGTAGTAGCTTACATAATGATTGTAATTGTTTACATACGCCAGAAACAAATCGTTTTTAGCAAAAATATACGAACTACTCATATTGATCGCCGGCAAACCGATTTTCTTCGGATCTTTTACCGCATATACATCTTTATCTTCATAAGTAAGACTTCTTCCGGTTTTATAACGCAGGTTCAGACTTGTATTTTTATCACCGATTACTTTCGACGGATTTTTACAGTTTATCGTACCGTGATCGGTTGTCAGAATCAATTTAAATCCTTGTTGTTGCGCCAACTGGATGATCTCCAATAACGGTGAGTTTCGGAACCAACTTAATGTTAACGATCGATATGCTTTATCATTGGATGCCAATTCTTTTACTACGTCCATTTCGGTTTTCGCATGTGAAAGCATATCTACAAAATTATAAACAATAGTCGTCAAATCGTTATTTTTCAACGTTTTAAAGTTGTCAACCAATTTTTTACCGTCTTTAAAGTTCGTGATCTTATAGTATTCCTGTTTAATGTCGATTCGCAAACGTTTTAATTGCTCAGCCAAAAACTCGCCTTCATATAAATTTTTACCGCCTTCATCTATGTCATTTTTCCAGTATTGCGGATACATTTTTTCCATTTCTAACGGTAATAATCCGGAAAATATCGCATTACGGGCATACTGCGTTGCTGTTGGTAAAATCGAATAATAGCTCGCTTCTTTTTCCAACTTATAATGATTATTCACTACGCTTTCAAAGGCTTTCCATTGATCATAACGTAGGTTATCAATCACTACAAATAAAATCGGTGCTTCTTTTTTACGAAGTTCCGGCACAACATATTCCCGAAACAACTGATGCGACATAATCGGTGCATCGGCTTTCGGATCAAACCAATTCTGATAATTTTTTTCGATAAATTTTCCGAACTGAGAATTCGCTTCCAGCTTCTGACTTTCGAGAATTTCCACCATACTCTGATCTTCGATGTTCTCCAACTCCATTTCCCAGAATACTAATCTTTTGTACAGATCAATCCAATCTTCAAAGGAATTAACCATGGCCATATCCATCGCAATTTTTCGGAATTCCTTCTGATAATCCATTGTTGTTTTTTCAGAAACCAGACGCGAATGATCCAGATTCTTTTTCAAACTCAACAGAATCTGATTCGGATTTACCGGCTTAATCAGATAATCGGCTATTTTAGAACCGATCGCCTCCTCCATAATATATTCTTCCTCACTCTTTGTAATCATGATAACCGGCACTGCCGATTTCTTTTCTTTTATTTCCGATAAGGTTTCCAACCCACTTAAACCGGGCATATTTTCATCCAGAAAAACGATATCAAAATTTTCTTCATCAAATATATCAATCGCATCCTGCCCGTTGTTACAGGTTGTCACACTGTACCCTTTTTTCTCCAGAAATAAGATATGCGGCTTTAACAAATCGATTTCGTCATCCACCCATAATATTTTAATCGTGCTCATATGCGCTTGGTTTTGTAATTTCTATTGCAATTTATTGTTTTAAGAACTCAACGAGGTTAAAATTATTATAAAACTAATCGCTGTTTTCGGTTCTTTTTTGTCATCCATACTCATATCCATTCCGTTGCCGTTTCATATTGTTCCGGAAAATAGGTCAGATATTGTACCATTCGCGGTGCTGCTCCGTGATTAGCGCTGGCACAATGCGGCAATGCCTGATGCCATATCACAAAATCACCGGCATTACCAACTATCGGAATTGGTTTTAAAGTCTGCAATGCTACATTTCTCGGATTTTCTCCTTCTTTTAAGCCCGCCATCCAATTTCCGATTTCACGATGAAAACCGGGGACACAATGAAAAGCTCCGTCTTCCGGTCCGCAATCCGTCAGATATAACAATCCTTGTATTCCATAGGGTATCGGTTGTTTCAGGCTGACATCCCAATGCAACGGACTCCCTAAAAAGTGATACGAATCGGTTTCCGGCGGATTAAAACTTACTTTATCGATTGTTTTATAAATTTTATCCGATCGGTATAATTGTTCATACGCTTTACGGATACGTTCTGAGCTGCGGTTTTTATTCAGTATCGGATGATCCGAAAAAGTCAGCATCAAACCTCTCTGTTCTTCATGCTGGCGGTACCAACCATCGCGATCTTCCGGTTGTAATCCTAAAAAAGTCCAGATCGCCTGTACCGTAGCCTGACAATCTTCTTCTGAAATAGCATTTTTCAATACCAGATAACCGTTTTCTTCCCAAAATAACAAATCGGCTTCGGTTAACACATCTGCTGTACTATTTATATCTTCCGTCAACGGCACTACCTCCCGACTTGTAACCCATTTATAAAATTGTTCAAAATCAGGTTTTTCAAAAAAAAGATACTGCATTGCTCCTTCAATTCCGATACCATATCGGTACAAGGTTTCCAATTCTTCATTCCAAGTAGCTTTCGTTACCTGATCAGGATATAAAGTCCGTTTCCAAAGCTGTTCTAAAATCTGATGTTCCATAGGATTTCTAAAATTCTTACTCAAAAATAAAGATTTTTATTACTAATCCTGTTTTTTTAATCCGGAACTTTTACTCTCAAAATGACGTATTATTTTTTAGTATTTCGTACTTACTCCGAACACTTTAAATCCTGTTTTTCCCTTATAATTGATAAAAAGACCTTAAAATGACTCCATAGCTATAAAAAAATAATCTATCTTTACCGTCATGAAATGGTTAACGATTTTATTATCCTTATACTTTGTCCTGCTAGCCGGCATACCTTGTGCTGATGCAGCGACAGGTCATACCCATTTCCGTACACAAAGCAAAACACCTGCGCAACATGAGAATCATTCCCATGAAAAACAAAGCGATATGTGCTCGCCATTTTGTGTTTGCAATTGTTGTGGCGCTCAGATTATGAATTACGCTCCGGTAATTATTTTCACGCTTCAGCCTGCCACTTCCGAAATTACAACTCCGGTGCCCAATTATCAATCCGTATTCCATTCGGATTACTATGGTAGCATCTGGCAACCCCCGCAATTAGTATAATAGATTCCCGGCACCAACCGGGCTAAGATGTCATGTAGCATTGCTACCCGATACAGGTATTATATCCTGTTTGTACTTATTTCTATTATACTGAAACATGCTAGATAAAATCATTCATTTCAGTATCAACAATAAATTTATTGTTGGACTGTTCACACTTATACTTATTGCGGTGGGAGGCTACTCTGCCTATACCCTTCCGATTGATGCTTTACCCGATATTACTAATAATCAGGTACAAATCATCACCAGTTCACCTACACTGGCTACACAGGAGGTCGAACAATTTATCACTTATCCGATAGAACAGGCCGTAAAACCTATTCCAAAAATTGTTGAACTCCGCTCTATTAGTCGGTTCGGACTAAGCGTAGTTACGGTTGTTTTTGAAGAAAGCACCGATATCTACTGGGCACGTGCTCAAATTTCCGAACGTCTTAAAGAAGCCGAAAACAGCATCCCAAAAGGTGTCGGATCTCCCGAAATGGCTCCGGTAAGTACCGGTTTGGGTGAAATTTACCAATATGTTGTATTTCCTGAAAAAGGATACGAAAAGCAATATGATGCCACTCAGCTACGAACGATACAGGACTGGATTATCAAACCCCAGCTTATCGGAACAAAAGGTGTAGCTGAAGTAAACACATTAGGCGGCTATCTAAAACAATATGAAATTGCCGTTCAGCCTGATAAGCTAAAAAGTATGAACACCACCATATCCGAAATTTTCGATGCTTTAGAAGTAAACAACGAAAATACCGGGGGTGCTTATATCGATAAAAAGCCATATGCCTATTTTATCCGTGGTATCGGTATGGTTAACGGCATTGACGATATCAATAAAATCGTAGTTAAAAATCAAAACGGAATCCCTATTCTGATTCGTGATGTCGCTCAGGTTCGCATCGGAAGCAGTATTCGCTACGGAGCCGTAACTAAAGACGGTAAAGGCGAAGAAGTAAGCGGAATGGTGATGATGCTAAAAGGCGAAAACAGCGGTGAAGTAGTGACGCGTGTTAAAGAAAAAATGGAGCAAATCAAAAAGTCCTTACCAAAAGGGGTTACGATTGAACCGTTTATGGATCGAACCCAATTAGTAAACAAAGCGATTTCTACCGTAGAAAAAAACCTGATTGAAGGTGCCTTAATTGTAATTTTCATCCTGGTTTTACTTTTAGGAAACTGGCGTGCCGGATTAGTCGTGGCTTCCGTTATCCCGTTATCACTCCTTTTTGCAATTTCAATGATGCGCTTATTTGGCGTCAGCGGGAACCTGATGAGTCTCGGTGCTATTGATTTCGGACTTATTGTCGACGGTGCCGTTATTATTGTGGAAGCGATTATCCACAGACTTCAGGTTAGTCGTAAAGGTATTCTGACGAAGCAACAGATGAATGAAGAAGTTTTTGAAGCTGCTTCTAAAATCAGAAGTAGTGCCGCTTTTGGTGAAATAATCATTCTGATTGTTTACCTTCCTATCCTCGCATTGGTTGGCATTGAAGGTAAAATGTTCGGGCCAATGGCACAAACCGTTTCCTTTGCCATTCTAGGTGCTTTTGTACTATCGTTAACCTATGTTCCGATGATGAGTTCTCTAGTATTGAAAAAAGAAACCGGACATAAGAAAAATATCAGTGATACCATCATACAGAAATTATATAATTTCTATTCTCCGATTCTGGAAAAAGCCTTACAAATCAAGGCCGCTGTTATTGGCGTAGCCGTAGCTTTATTTATAGCGGCACTACTCCTTTTTAATAGTCTGGGCGGTGAATTTATTCCAACTTTGGATGAAGGCGATATTGCTACACATTTGATCATTGCATCCGGAAGTTCATTATCACAGGAAGTAGAAGCAACAACTAAAGCCGAGCAGATTTTAAAAGCCAAATTCCCTGAAATTAAAATGATTGTCACCAAAATCGGTAGTGCGGAAATCCCAACTGATCCGATGCCGATTGAAGCCGGTGATATGATTATTTTATTAAAGGATAAAGATGAGTGGACTTCGGCTACAACCAAAGAAGAATTAATGGCTAAAATGGAAAAAGCGCTGGAAGATATTCCGGGTGCCACCACCGAATTTTCCCAACCGATACAAATGCGTTTTAATGAGCTAATGACGGGCGTTCGTAGTGATGTTGCTATTAAAATCTTTGGTGAAGACATTGATATGTTAGTCAGCAAAGGTGATGAAACCCTACAACTTATTCAGGGAATTCAAGGCGTATCGGATGCGAAACTGGAGCGTGTAGCCGGTTTACCACAGATTACAGTACGCTATAACAAAGATAAAATGGCTTTATACGGTCTGAAAATCGGTGATCTGAATAAAGTAATCCGTATGGGATTTGCCGGTGAAGCTGCCGGATTGGTATACGAAGGTGAAAAACGTTTTGATCTGGTAGTCCGGTTAGAAGGTGACAGCCGACAAGATATTTCCAATTTAAAAGCCTTATACATCACTTTACCGTCCGGAAATCAGATTCCATTGGAACAGGTAGCCGATATCAATTATGAAGACGGTCCGATGCAAATCAGCCGAGAAGATGGTAAACGCCGAATTGTTGTCGGTTTCAACGTTCGCGGTGCGGATGTAAAATCGGTAGTAGAAAAAATTCAGCAAAAATTAGATGCCAAACTTACACTTCCGGACGGGTATTATGTTACCTATGGCGGCCAGTTTGAAAATCTGATAGAAGCAAATAAAAGACTTGCAGTAGCAGTTCCGGTAGCGCTAGCTATGATATTCGTTCTCTTATACTTTACCTTTAAATCAGTTCGTCAATCACTGTTGATTTTTACTGCCATTCCACTGGCGGCAATTGGCGGTGTTTTTGCACTTTGGCTACGCGATATGCCGTTTAGTATTTCGGCCGGTGTAGGCTTTATCGCACTGTTTGGCGTAGCAGTTCTTAACGGTATCGTACTGATTGGTTATTTTAATCAGTTAAAGACCGAAGGAATGGCCAATATTTACGACCGGATCCGTGAAGGGACAAAAGTACGTTTACGCCCTGTAATTATGACCGCAGCTGTTGCTTCATTAGGATTTCTCCCGATGGCTATCAGTACAAGTGCCGGAGCGGAAGTGCAAAAACCATTGGCGACTGTTGTCATTGGCGGACTTGTAACCGCTACGTTACTTACCTTAATTGTGCTTCCTATTTTGTATCTCTATTTTGAAAAAGGAACACCAAACCCTACCACCGATAAACCGGAAAATAACGCATCATGAAAACAATATTTCAAATAAAATCCGACAATTTAAAACCTAAATTTATTATTTATATAATAACATTTTTAGCTTTAATTATCAATCCATTAGATTCAATATCGCAAACCAAATTAACTTTAAAAGAAGCTATTGAATCCGGAATGAAAAACAACCTCGGCATACAAGCTTCTGAATTGGAAAGTAAAATGCATAGTCAACTTACCCGTTCGGCTTTTGAAATTCCGAAAACAGAATTATCCGGTACATTCGGACAAATCAACTCCAATGCAAAAGATAAAAATTTCGGTGTGTCCCAAAGCTTTAATCCGTTTCAATATGGTGCCAAAAAGAAATGGCTAAACGAGAATAACGCTGCCGGGCAATTAAAGGTAAAAGCCACCAAACAAGACATCACATTTAATATCCGTCAGGCCTGGAATACAATGTTGTTTTACGCCAAACAAAACCAGTTATTAGGTCAGCAAAATCAATTGATGGAGAAATTTGTCCGCTCGGCTTCCCTGAAATTCCAAACCGGCGAAAGCAATTCACTTGAAAAAACAATTGCAATAGCCAAGCAACAGGAATTACAGCAGCTCATCAAACAAAATGAGGCAAAAATATGGGTTGAAAAATCAAAAGTAAAAACATTGATCAATCTGGAAACCGACTTTAACCCCGCTGATACGTCATTTATTCCGATGACTACATTAGCTGTTGCCGACAGTACTTTGCTCAAACAAAACAGCAACCTACAACTGGCTACCAAACAAATTGAGATTGCCGAAGCTGCAAAAAAAGTAGAAAGATCCGCTTTCTTCCCTGATTTTACAGCCGGTTACGCTATTCAGTCCATTACCGGAAATCAGGAAATCAACGGCGAAAGTGTAAATTATGACAATGCATTGCGTTTTCAGACTTTTTCTGTCGGAATTGCGATCCCTTTGTTTGCCGGTAGTACAATTGCCAAAACTAAAGCCGCTCAAAGTAATATCGAAATGCAGCAGAAAAATGCCGCCTATCTGGAAAATCAGCTCAAAAGTCAGTTTCAACAACAATTTGAAGAGTTAAAAACATTTCAGTCTTTAGTTGATTATTATCAGAGTACCGCATTACCCAACGCTAAAAAGATCAGTACTAATGCGACCAAAGCCTATCAAAACGGTGATATTTCATATGTCGAATACGTGCAAAGCATCGAAACGGCACTTAATATTCGTCTGAATTACAGTAATGCTATTCATAATTACAACCAGACTGCGATCAATATCCAGTATTTAATCCATCAATAACGCCATGAAAAAATCAACTATATTATATATCAATATCGCCGGACTTCTGATCATCGGAACCGTATTATACTTCGCTTTACGTCACGATCACAATGCAGAAGACGGCCATGATCATACCGAAAAAACCACATCCGAAAACGCAAATCCGGAAAAGGAAGTAGAATTAAACGAGGCTCAGTTTAAAGCAGCCGGTGTCGAACTGGGAACCTATTCGCTTAAAAACCTGAGCGAAGTCATCAATGCCAACGGTTATACCAAGCTTCCGCCACAAAATCAGGCTGATGTATCGGTACATCTTCAGGGCGTAGTGAAGACAATTTCTGTTATAGAAGGTCAATTTGTACGAAAAGGACAGGTTTTAGCCACAATAGAAAGCCCGGAATTCACTAAATTGCAGGAAGCTTATCTGACATCAAAAAGTAATCTGGAATTCCTGAGTCAGGAATTTGAAAGACAAAAAACATTGAGCGAAGAAGAAGTCAACTCAAAAAAGGTATTTCAGAAAACCAAAGCCGAATATCAGATCGAAAAAGCGCGGTATAATTCGCTGAAACAACAATTAAACGTTCTTAATATACAATCCGGATCTACAGCGGTAGCTACTGTCCCGATTTTGGCTCCGATTTCGGGCTATACAACCGAAATCAACGTGAAAATAGGTAGTAATGTAGAAGTCGGAAAACCCATTTTAAGCATTGTAGACAACACCAAATTACACGTGGATTTGCTGGTTTATGAAAAAGATCTTCATAAAGTAAAACCGGGACAAACCGTTCAATTGGTACTCACCAATCAGAATAACACGGCTATTCGCGGGACCATTTTCAGCGTTGGTAAAGCTTTTGAAAACGAAACAAAATCCGTTGCCGTTCACGCGGATATCAACAATGAAAAAAATGCACTGATTCCCGGAATGTACGTTAACGCACTGATTGATATCGGAACCAATGCTGTAAACGCACTTCCGGTAGAAGCTATTGTGAAAGCCGACGGACGTGAATTTATGTTTGTTTTGGAAGAAGGGCACGAAGAAACGGCACACGATACCGAAAAAGGGCATTCACACGAAGATGGTCATCAACACGATGATAACGAAGCGAATAACTTCCATTTTCGTAGAGTTGAAATTAAAACCGGAACGTCACAACTCGGTTATATTCATGTTACACCGCTACAGAAAGTGGCATCCGATGCTAAAATTGTGCTAAAAGGAGCTTATTATATCCAAAGCCATTTATTAAAAACCGAAGGCGGCGGCGGACATTCACATTAAAACTAAAAAAATGGAATACTTTTTAAAACTATATCTCCCTTTTTATCTGGTGCTTTATCTGCTGGTTACTTTTGTTATTCCCACGTATCGGACATATAAACAAACCGGTATTAATCCGGTAACCTTCGGTAAACAGGATAATGCACATGATTATATCGGTTTTGTGATGAAGTTTTTAATCGTCTTATCAACGCTATCCGTACTCTTGTTTTCTTTGGGAAGTAATTACTATCAATATACCGCACCGATCCTTTTTCTGGAAAGTGAACCGATTGTAATTACCGGATTATTCTTCATTCATATTTCACTGATTTGGGTGATGATTGCGCAATATCAGATGCAAAACTCATGGCGGATTGGTATTGACGAAACACATAAAACGGAATTGCGTACCACCGGAATTTTTGGCATTAGCCGAAATCCTATTTTTTTAGGAATGATCATTAGTATATCGGGACTTTTTTTAATTGTTCCCAATACATTGACTTTTTTTACGATGTTAGCGACTTATTTTATCATCCAAATACAAGTACGTCTTGAAGAAGCATTTCTTTTACAACAACATCCGGATACCTATCCGAACTACAAACAACGTGTAAAACGATTTTTATAACCCTATAAATTCTATATGATGAAAACTTTTTATATAATCGCCCTTATGACCCTGACGATGGCTACAGCCAAGGCACAAGTACAAAAAGCAGTGATCAAAACAGCTATTACCTGCGATCATTGCAAACAATGTGAAACCTGCGGTCAATTATTCGAAAAGAAACTGATTCGCCAGAAAGGTGTCCAAATGGTTACTCTCAACGAAACGGAAATGACCATCACTGTATTTTTTAATTCCAAAAAGACCGATCTACCGGCTATTCGCACCGCGATTAGTCAACTGGGCTATGACGCTGACGAAATAAAAGCGGATCCGAAAGCCTACGAATCACTGGACGGTTGCTGTAAAGCCTGATCATCTCTGTATTTATATTTTCATAATCCTGAAAATTATGACAACTAAAAACCATCAACACACAAACGTCGAAACGGACTGCTGTTCAGCCGATCGCAAAGTCAATACTTCACACAGCCATAATCATGATGACCATGATCACGGACATGATCATAATCATGACGGAGCCACCGGTTGGAAACTATTTCTTCCGGCTATACTTTCCTTTGTATTGCTGATGATCGCTATCGGAATTGACAATTATTTCCCGATTCCGGCTTTTACCGGATGGGTTCGCATCGGTTGGTATATCCTTGCCTATTTACCCGTAGGCTGGCCGGTTTTAAAAGAAGCCTGGGAAAACATTCGCAAAGGTGCTTTTTTTACTGAATTCTTTCTGATGTCGATTGCTACTTTAGGCGCCTTTTATATCGAACAATATCCGGAAGGAGTTGCAGTTATGCTTTTTTATGCCATAGGAGAATTGTTTCAGACATTAGCTGTTAGTCGGGCTAAATCCAATATTAAAGCGCTACTGGATCAGAGACCGGATACCGCAACGGTAATAGCAGACGGTAATCCGGTAACTAAAAAAGCGGAAACCATTACGATTGGTGAAATCATTCTGCTAAAACCGGGCGAAAAACTAGCATTAGACGGTAGACTTTTATCCGATTCCGCTACTTTTAACACAGCCGCTCTAACCGGCGAAAGTAAACCGGATACAAAGCGCAAAGGCGACATCGTATTAGCCGGAATGATCAATTTGAATACAACCGGTCATGTGGAAGTAACAACTGCTTATACCGACAGTAAATTATCCAAAATTCTGGAAATGGTACAGGAAGCTACAGCCAAAAAAGCGCCAACGGAATTATTTATCCGGAAATTTGCTAATATCTACACTCCTATTGTCGTATTTCTGGCCATTGGAATTTGTCTTTTGCCTTTATTTTTTGTTTCAGACTATAATTTCAACGACTGGTTATACCGCGCTTTGGTGTTCCTTGTTGTATCCTGTCCGTGTGCCCTGGTGATTTCCATTCCACTTGGTTATTTTGGTGGAATCGGTGCTGCCAGTAAAAACGGAATTCTGTTTAAAGGCTCGACCTTTTTAGATACAATGGCTGCAATACAAGCTGTCGTGATGGATAAAACCGGTACGCTTACCAAAGGTGTTTTTAAAGTGCAGGAAGTCGTAGCAACCGGCATTACCGAAAACGAACTGGTTCAATATACCGCTGCTTTGGAAACCCATTCTACACATCCGGTGGGAACGGCTATTATTGCCTATGCCAACGGATTGGAAAAGACGGTAACAGTAAGTGATGTTGAAGAAATTGCCGGCCATGGTTTACAAGGCGTTGTAAATGGTAAAACAATAGTAGCCGGTAATCTAAAACTGCTTAAAAAATTCGGCATTTCCTATGATACGGCTATTGAAAACACGCCTTATACTATTATCGCAGTCGCTTTAGACGGACAATATGCCGGTTATTTTCTGATTTCCGATGAAATTAAGGAAGATGCGCCACAGGCTATTGCCAATTTACATCAACTGGGAATTAAAACCGTTATGCTTTCGGGTGACAAACAAGCTGTTGTAACCGCAGTCGCAAAGGAACTCAATATTGATGTCGCCTATGGTGATTTGTTACCGGAAAACAAGGTCGAAAAAGTACAGCAGTTAAAAGATCAGAACCTTAAACTGGCTTTTGTAGGCGATGGTGTTAACGATGCTCCGGTTGTTGCTTTAGCCGATGCCGGTATCGCAATGGGCGGTCTGGGAAGTGATGCCACTATTGAAACCGCCGATATTGTAATTCAAAACGATCAGCCTTCTAAAATATATACCGCTATTTCGATTGGTAAAAAAACCAAACAGATTGTCTGGCAAAACATAGGAATGGCTTTTGTTGTAAAAGCTTTTGTATTAATCCTCGGTGCCGGCGGACTCGCTACGATGTGGGAAGCTGTATTTGCCGATGTAGGCGTTGCATTATTAGCCATCCTGAATGCTGTTCGAATACAGAAAATGAAATTCTAACACACTTACACCTGACAGGTTTCTAAAACCTGTCAGGTGTTAATACGGTTTTTAAAACCTGTCAGGTGCAATGTTATAACTCTTTCGTAAAATACTACAACCTTTTTCCGGGTTTATTCCAATATTTTCGTCTTTCTAAATCTAGTTAATTATGACACCTTTATCTCCTTTAGAAACCGGTATACAATTGCGGAAACCGGAAGGCGAAAACGGCATTGCAATCGGACGTGATATGAATCGTTCCAACAGTCAGATGTATAATGACCTGTTTTCTTTACTACACTTAAAAGACAATGATATCCTACTGGAAACCGGTTACGGAAACGGTATTCATTTCCCGAATTATTTCGCTACCGAAAAAGCCATCACGTTATATGGTATGGATTATTCCGAAGTAATGTATCAGGAAGCAGTTAAAAATAATGAATCAGCGATAAAAGAGGGTAAAATCATCGTGGAATACGGCGATATTAAAGATTCTAACTATCCGTCCAATCAGTTTGATCATATTATTGCGCTAAATACCGTTTATTTCTGGGAACCGTTGGAAACCTATCTTAAAGTATTACATCGAATACTAAAACCCGGCGGAAAACTCTATATCGGCTACCGACCTAAGCGCGTTTTACATAACGTTGATTTTGTACAACACGGTTTTTCGCTATATGATGAGGCCGTTTTAAACGAACAACTTCTGAAGTCCGGTTTTGAAATCATTCAGGAGTATCAGAACGATTACACTAAAATGACCGTAACCGGTCAGCCACTCAACAGTACCGATCTGATCACTATAAGTATAAAAAAAGAGGCTTAAAAGCCTCTTTCTTACTATCCTCGGATCAATTTTTTGTATTTAATACGTGTTGGCGTTAAATCACCTCCAAGACGTTTCTTTTTATTTTCTTCATAGTCAGAGAAACTTCCTTCAAAGAAATAAACCTGTGAATCGCCTTCAAATGCCAGGATATGCGTACAAATCCTGTCCAGGAACCAACGGTCGTGGGAAATTACTACAGCACAACCGGCGAAATTTTCCAAACCTTCTTCTAAAGCACGAAGTGTATTGATATCCAAATCATTCGTTGGCTCATCCAGTAACAATACGTTTCCTTCTTCTTTCAACGTCATGGCTAAATGCAAACGGTTACGTTCTCCTCCGGAAAGTGTCGCTACCTTTTTATTCTGGTCACTTCCTCCGAAATTAAAACGGGATAAATACGCTCTGGAATTTACCTGACGTCCTCCCATCATAACCAATTCCTGTCCATCGCAGAAGTTTTCCCAAATAGACTTATTCGGATCGATATTGGAATGCGACTGATCTACATAAGCGATTTTAGCCGTATCACCGATGATAAACTCACCGCTATCCGGATTTTCTTCTCCCATAATCATTCGGAAAATTGTTGACTTACCGGCACCATTCGGACCGATAATCCCTACAATTCCCGCTTGTGGTAATGTAAAATTCAGGTTTTCGTATAATAGTTTATCACCAAATGCTTTTGAAACGCCTTTTGCTTCAATTACATTTGTTCCTAAACGCGGACCATTCGGGATGTAGATTTCTAATTTCTCATCCAATTGTTTTTGGTCTTCATTTAATAATTTATCGTAGTTCTGTAAACGGGCTTTTTGTTTCGTCTGACGCCCTTTGGCTCCCTGACGTACCCAATCTAACTCTCTTTCTAATGTTTTTCTACGTTTGGACGCTACTTTTTCTTCCTGTTCCATACGTTTTGATTTCTGATCCAACCAGGAAGAATAGTTTCCTTTCCACGGAATACCTTCACCACGGTCTAATTCTAAAATCCATCCGGCTACATTATCCAGGAAATAACGGTCGTGGGTTACAGCAATTACCGTTCCCGCATATTGTTGTAAGTGTTGCTCTAACCATAGTACGCTTTCCGCATCCAAGTGGTTGGTAGGCTCATCTAATAATAATACATCCGGTTGTTGTAATAATAGTCGGCATAAAGCAACACGACGACGTTCTCCTCCGGATAATACTTTGATTGGCGTATCCGGTTCCGGCGTACGTAACGCATCCATTGCGATTTCCAGTTTGGTATCCAGTTCCCACGCTCCTACTGCATCAATTTTATCCTGAAGTTCTGCCTGACGATCCATTAATTTCTGCATCTTATCCGCATCTTCGTATACTTCCGGCAATCCGAACATATCGTTGATTTTATTAAACTCATCCAGGATTGCTACAGTCTCGGCCACCCCTTCGCGAACGATTTCGATAACGGTTTTGGTTTCGTCTAATTGCGGTTCCTGCTCCAGATAACCTACGGTATAACCCGGTGCAAAAACGACATCACCCTGATAGTTTTTGTCAACTCCGGCGATGATTTTTAATAAGGATGATTTACCCGATCCGTTTAATCCCAGAATACCGATTTTAGCTCCGTAGAAAAAACTCAGATAAATGTCTTTTAAAACCTGCTTATTCGTGCTCGAGTAGGTTTTACTTACCCGTGACATCGAAAATATTACTTTCTTATCGTCTGACATGTTAGAATGTATTTTAGTATCTATTTAGACAGCAAATATAAGTGAAATACGATAGAATAAAAATTAAGGAGTGCATAGTTACGATAATTCATTCTTGTTTTGATTACTTTGAATTTTTTATGTCACGAAGTTGAATATATTTGTATTACAAACTATCATTACTTTACATCAACTCATGAAATTTCTAAAATATCTAATCCTTTTTATCCCTTTTGCTTCTTTTTCTCAAAGCGTAGACGAATTAATCGGTCAGGCGCAACATGCCTATAGCGGTAAAAACTATAAAATGGCTTCGGAAAATTACCAAAAAGCGATTGCCTTACAGGATATCGGAAACTATTTTGTCTATTATTATGCGGCTTTGACAGCCAATTTGAATAAAGAAGAAGACCTTGCTCTAAAAATGTTGCAACAATCCGTTTCAAAAGGCTTGGGACAGGAAGACAATGAAATCGATTTTATCGAAAAGATGCCGGAATTTGCTAATTTACATGATCGAAGCGAATGGAAAAGCATTCTTTCGCAGATGAGAAACCGAAATACGGAGATCAAAGAAAAGGCTCGTAAAGTAACGGAAGACTGGAAGAAAAGTATTTACGACAATAAAGCGATAAAACCCGGTTTTACACTACTCTTCCAGAAAATTGACACGATCGATTTTCCGTATCTCGTTTATGTTCCAAAAAGTCCAAAACAAAAAAACAAATTACCGTTGATTGTTTATCTTCACGGCGGTACCGGATCACAGGATTTTAAAGAGCTTTATGAAAATCCGGAGATTCAAACCGAACCCATTTTTACTTCCGCCCGCTTTTTAAATGCTATTGTAATTTATCCGATTGCCCGGGAATCTTTTAGCTGGTATAACAACAAAAAATCTCTGGAAAGTATTGTGCAAATTGTTTCCGGTTTTGAATCGAAATTCAAATACGACAAAAAGAACGTTATATTGGGCGGTATGTCTATTGGCGGACGAGCGACCTTTTGGTTTGCCGAACATCAGCCGAAATTGTTTAAAGGATTCTATACGTTCTCCGGAATTCCGGAACTAGACTTTGAAAAACTGGATTTTAGTAAGTTTGATACTACCCGACCGATTATCAGTGTGAATGCGAAAGATGATACCACCTATAAATTGGATGATGTTCAAAAAATTTACAATCAGCATAAATTTGACAAATGGACATTGGAAGTATTAGAAAAAGGTACGCACGGTTTTATTTATAATTCACAAGTCGACGGTCAGGAGATTGTAACAGAAACACTCAAAAAACTGTTAGATTAATATAGCAATCATCATGAAGTATCTAAAACAAGATATGATGCGGCTATTGACCGGTCTTTTACTACTGCCTTTTTTCTATAGTTGTGCCAGTTATGAAAACAAACAGGTTCGCAAAAATGCAGTTCAACTTCATGAATCCGAGATCAACCGGTTTAACGGAACATACGAACTGTATCCGGATATCGACTATGATCATAAAGATAATCCCAAATCGTCGGAAAAGTGGGCTTCCAAATTGCATCTGCCAAGCGCTATCGATAATCGGTCAACCGTATATGATAGTCTGAAACAATATACGGTTCGATTAAATGTATTGGATAAAAACACCATGCAATTTATCGTTCATGATCAGCAAAAACCAGTTGACACCATTCTGCTAAAAGGAAAACTAAAGCGTAACGGTCTGTTTTATTTTAAAAATTTAGAAGTTAAATCGCATGGCGTTCCTTATCTTTTTGGCGGTACGCAAAGTAATAAATCACGGATCGGATTAACAGCCGACAATGGTTTGCTTGTCAATCAGGCTTACGATAATTCCGGAGCGCTATTGCTTATTTTCTGGTCGGGTAATGCTTATAATTCAACGTTACATTATAAACGAATCGAATAAGAAAAAGGTGGTCATATAACCACCTTTTGTATTTTAACGGATTACAGCTATTCCGGCATCTACTTTTAATTCTGCACCATGAATATAAGATGCGGCATCCGAAGCCAGGAAAAGTACCGCTTCTGCGATTTCTTCCGGTTCTCCTTGTCGTTTAAACGGAATCGTAGGAATCAGATTGGTTACCGCTTCTTCGATCTGTTGCGTATTAAGTCCCGTATTGCTGTAAATATTGGTTTTAATATGCCCCGGACTGATTCCGTTCACGCGAATTCCTTTTGTAACCAATTCAGCCGCAAAAGTCTTAATAAACGACTGTACCGCTGATTTAGCAGCCGAATAAACCGAAAAATTAGGGATTCCGACTTCCGTTACAAAAGAAGTATTAAAAATGATACTACTTCCCGGTTTTAGTAGCGGTAAAAGCTGTTGTACGGCAAAAAAAGGCCCTTTAACCAACATCGAAAATAATTCGTCAAAATGAGCCTCATCTGCATTTTCGACAGCTGCAAACCGACCGTATCCGGCATTCAGAAAAACCAGATCCAATGTATTGGTCAGCTCTTGCACCTGTTTGCGTAATTGGGTTAAATCCTGCCAGTTACCGGCATTAGAAACTAAACCATAACTGCTTTCCCCTAATTGTTCAGTTGCTTTAGTTACTGTTTCGATACTCCTTCCGGTAATAATTACGTGTCCGCCTTCGGCTATAAACTGTCTGGCAGTAGCCAGGCCCATTCCGTTGGTTCCACCGGTTATCAGTGCCCATTTGTTTTGAAATCGTTGCATTGTATTTGTTTTAAATTACAATACAAAAATGGATGATCAAGTATTTAATCCCAACCCGATTCTTGCGGTCTTACCAACGGATCAGAAGACTTCAACCCGAATGGCAGAACTGGCCGAATAGCAATTGGTAAACGTATTATCAAAAAATACGCGTCCGTAGGCATTTAGAGCAACGTTTCCGGTGTACGTCAGTATGTTGTTGACAAAAATTCTGAAGTTAAAACTGGTAGCGATGTTTAAATTGTTTATTATTTCGAAGTTATTCACACAGGTGTGTACTCCATTAATAACATCGTAGGAAAAGATAAAATTATGCGGATTTGCTCCAACAGAATTCAGCACATTAATTGTTGCATAAGCCTGATTATAAGGCTGTGCCTGCATTTTTGTCGGCGCTATTGCAAACAAAAGCAGGAATACGGTTTTTAGTAAAAGTGATTTCATTATTTAATTGTTTATGATTACTACACAAAATGCCTCAATATTCACTATACTATTTCTATTCTGAGTTTTGATCAAAATCAATAAAAAATCAACCAATTAGAAAATTTACAGGCATTACAATCGACTACAATCAATCTTAACTCTAATTTATTTTAAATTTCTTAACAAAAAATCACTAGTATTAGCGATTTTTTAATTCTCAAATTGAGAATTTTATTTATTTTTACATATAATCTTTCAATCCGATATGGAATTACTTCAATTCAATACGATGAAAAAAACCTGGCATCAGATAGCCCGGTATCACGATGGTAATACACCACCGTCTTTTGAATTGGAGGTTTATAAAAAGCTGTTGAATTTCTTCCATATCGGAGCGTTCTACTACTATATTGTGAACTTACCGCATGTTACAATAGAATTTGTAAGTGATTCCGTTAAAACTGTTTTAGGGATTGGTACTACCTCCGATTTTAATGTCGAATATATACTAAGTAATATTCATCCGGATGATTTAAATCGGTTTATGGCGTATGAACAACAAGTTACCGCATTTTTTAATGCGTTACCGCCGGATAAAGTCTTAAAATATAAAGTGAGTTATGACTATCGTTTACGATGTGCCGATCGTTCCTATAAATGGATTCTGATGCAAACCGTAACGATACAAAGTGATGAAAAGGGATCTGTAATTCGAGTATTGGGAATACAAACTGATATCACCCATCTTAAATCCGATAATAAGCCTTCCGGACTTTCTTTTATAGGCCTTGACGGAGAGCCTTCTTATTATAACGTAGGCGAACTAAACACAAAATCATCTGCTTCAAAAACGCTTTTCACCTGTCGGGAGCGTCAAATTTTACAATTAATCGTTACCGGAAAAAGCACCAATGAAATTGCCGATTTACTGAATATTTCCCGGCATACCGTTAATACACACCGGAAAAATATTCTTTCCAAATCGGATTGTAAAAGTCTTGTTGAATTAGGTTCAAAAGCGATACGGGAAGGTTGGATATAAAATTCTATTCAGGAAAACATTCACATATTCTACAACAATCTCTGATACAATTAGAATGTTCGGTCATCTAACCATGTGGTATCATCATGCGTGATCCATTTGTTATTTTCAAATCGATATGTAACTGTGATCTTTTGAGTATGTTGAACCTGAAAGTCGGAATCTTCGTTTAATTTTCCTTCTTCTAAGGTATAATGCACTAAAAGGGTGTCTTTTTTAGCTACAATCCAACTATCCAGTTTCTGCGATAATCCATTAAAACCAAGAGAGGACCATAAATCTACCGGTATTTCCAGAAATTCACCCTGTGCTAATTTATTTTGAAATAAATGGAGATAACCGGCACAATAACCCGATCCGGTTGCACAGGTTTTTATTCCGAAAAAATGGCCGTATTTCTGAAATCCATCATAATAATTTCCCCAGCAACATGGATATGCTCCGTGATAAAAGCGTTCGGTGTCGACTATAGTACCGTTTTCTTTTATCTCAATAAGTAAATGGGTTTCAAAATTATATTTAGATGATAAATCTATGGTGCAAAAGTAATAGTGACCGGTTTCTTTTATTTTGTAATATTTGCCTATTGTGTCATTTTCTTTTGCGTGATTCCAATAGGAATCCACGGTATCCGTTAGCTTTTTAGTTAACAGAAATAGAAGTCCCTCCTTTTTAGTCACAAAACCGGAATCTGCAACAAACAATGAAAAACCGGAATCTTTTTTAATCTGCCTATTTATATTTGAAGAACGCTGCTGACAAGCGATCAATAAAAAGAGAACAACTAAACAGTATAGTCCGTACTTCATTTTCTTCCGACTTTTATATCGTTTATTTTCAATACTATTCCGAATACAACTTTTTTCATCCGTTGTTATTCAACTTCATCATAATCGTCCGTATTAAATACGATTTCGATTATTTCACTCATTTCAAGATCCCAAACACCGCCGGCATCGTCTTCCCAATATTGAATACCTTCAAGATGCTCTTTGGTAACTTCATTTTCTCCGGTCTTTTTTCCGATGGAAAGCAGAAGCTGTTCGGCACTAACCGGTAAATGTTGTACTTCACATTCACTGTCCTGATACGCTACATGAATGATTTTTTCATTGTCAACCTCATCAATTCGCGTTATCGTTATATGACCGTTGGGCGTATTTTTCACATTCCAGCAATCCCCTACTTTTAATTTAAAATCCTGCATTTTATTTTGCTTTTATCGTTACGCGAATAAACGATTAATTCGGGATATTTTCAACAAGTATTTCATTGCCCGCCCAATCATAATACGTACATGTTCTTTTTTGCATATCCATTGCCCATTTTGCTATTCCCGACCGGGCACAATCGTTACAAAAAGCCATATAATTCGTTAGTCCGCGCTGGTGTGCTTTTAAATCGTCTAAAAACGCAATCCGATCAGTTTTCGTAGCAATAATAAGTGGTTCATATACGGGGCCGGAAGTGATTTGATAATTTGCTTCACCATAATATTCCGTATGCCCGTCCTTTACATATGTTTCATAAAAAATAACGCCCAATTGTATCAGATCCTGAACATAATCGGGGAAATCGGCACCTGAATGTACTTTAGCATGAGCGGCTTTGATTTGTTCTATTGTAAACATAGGGTTTGTCTATTTATTAACTCAAATATACGGTTTTCCTATGGTTTCAGGGCTTCCTGCTCTTGCTTTAATTGCATAACCCGTTGTAAAAAACTTTGCGTTGCGATTTTATTTTCCGCTTCGGTAATCGCCTGTAATAACCGGTTTTCATTATCAGCTATTTCATGTAAAGCCGTACGAATTACTTCCCAAACCGGTTTCATTTGTTCGATCAGTTCCAGTCCTTTATCCGTTAACAGAATCATACGTCTACGCTCGTCAACTTTATCTTTTTTAGAACGGATCAGCTTTTGTTTTTCGAGTTCTTTTAACAAACTGATTGTTGACGGATGGGTATATCCGATTTCGTTTGCAATTTCCACTACACTCAGCATTTCTTTATGGTACAAGGTATAGATCACCGGGAACCATTTGGGTTCAAATGCGATTCCGTACGCTTTATAAATTTGCGCTCCGTCTTTACGCAGTTGTTCGCTAAGGCGTTGTAGACGTGTTGATATGGCTAATATTCCCGATTCGTCAATAATGTTCATGGCTGTTTGTTTAAGTTTAAATGACAAAATACATTATCCGCCTGCATTACCGGAAATGCATCCGGTAGTGATTCCTTTTCAATTCGCACAAAGTTATTCTTTTCATAAAAACGAAGTGCCGCTTCCAATATGGAGACCGTTCCCAGATATACCTGATCAATACCGTTTTCACGACAATAGGTTAATAGAATATCCAACAATTGCTGTGCGATTCCGAGTTCTTTTCCGCGGTATTCTTTTTTGACAAACATTTTGCGAATTGCCGCTTCATTATCTGCGTATTTGATCAAAGCAATTGTACCTACCAGTTCTCCGTTGCGAAATGCGCCCCAAAACGAACCGCCGCTCTGATAATAAAAAGCTTCAATTGCCATTAAGTCCGGTTGATCTTCAATTGTGATCGGTACGTTAAATTCCTTTTGCTGAATACTTAAAATCAGATCAATCGCAGCTTCCGAATATTCATTCCCGATCGGTTTAATAATGGTTTCCATAGTTTATTTTAATTTACAACACAAAACTACGTAGTCAAATACATAAATACAAAATATTTAACATTTCAGATGACCAAGAATACAATTATTCAATTGTATAACAACACCTTACAATAATAAAAAGGGATAAATATTATATATTACATTCTTTTTTCAGTTCTGAGAGGAGTGCAAAAATTGTCTCCCCCAATACCAATCCGTCTTCCCGAATTAAAGTGTCCCAGTCACAAGTTGGTGCAAACCATAGCCAGAGTTTATTTAGCTCGGCCGTTTCGCCTTCCTTTAGTTGTATGAGCTTTTCTGATAGTGCAGTATGAAATTCTTCTGTCGAAATAAAATTATTAGAATATCCACCGGAAAATTGAGCAGCCAGTTGTTCCGCTTCTTCTAGCCGTAAAATGAGTTGTTTGTATTCTAAACGTTCTTTTATCATTTTAAAATACTGCTTTTTAATCGCTCCAAAATCCCTGTTACGGTTAACGCAATCAAACACGCTGCAATTATTGTAACGATAAGATGTCCGTATAATTTATAATTCAGTCCGCTAAGAAGTCGTAAAATAACAATTAATAGCGCTAACCCGGAGAGAATACTCCAGTATTGCCAATTAAACCGTACTGAAATATCTTTTTCTTTTGGCAATCTGAGTAAAGCGAAAAGTATCACAATACCACCTCCGACTGTACTTAAGTGTTGTAAAATTTTTAGCACTGGTATAGAGTAGTCAAAAACATTTGTTGTAGTACTCAATACCGGAATGTGCTGGACAAAATAACCATTTTCATGTGTAAAACTATCCCAAAAAATATGAGACATAGCTCCGATTAAAATCGAAACAATTACTATAAATACCTTTTTTTTACAATATTGATTCCAGTTAAACTTATTAAAACTGATCAGCCTTGATTTTAAAAATAAAGGTAAATTTTCAAACAAACTGTTTCTGACGATATTATGAAAAATATAAGCCAGTACAAATCCCAACGGTAGATCAAACCAAAAAAGACCACTTATAGTATGACTATAATCACTTTGAATTCGCATTCGTAAAAAATATTCAAAATCGGGCGTCAAACTTCCAATTATAAGTCCGGTTAACGAGAACCATTGCTTTTTAATATGCGGTAACGGTAAAACTATAGCCGGATGCGAAAATGTAAATGGCATTTATATCATTTAATTTATCCACAATTTATTTTATGATCATTACTTTTTTATGATGTAAGAAGGGATATGATTGTATTTCGGTTTATGGATTGTAATATCCTTATCTTTAAAAAATTCATCTACTGCTTTGGTCTCCCCTTCTACCGTTCCGTAGTCGTCTAACATTACGATGCCGCCAACAACTACTTTATCCCAAAGGTTTTCCAATATCATTTTTGTAGGTTCATAAACATCGACATCAATATGCAATAATGCGATCTTTTTATGTTTGTTTTTTTCGATAAATTCCGGTACGGTTTTTAAGATGTCACCTTCTATCAATTCATAATTGCCGAATCCTTTAGCATCCAAATGGAATTCCAATTCGTTTTTACTGATACCATAACCGCCGGCATCTTCAAATTTATGTACAAATTGTTTATCGGATTCCAACTCTAAATTTTCCGGAAACTTACCGAATATATCAAATCCGAATACTTTTCGGGAGCTTTCATTCTCCAACAAATCCCGAAACGAAAGCAGTCTTACGATAGAAGTTCCTTTGTAAACACCAAATTCCAGGATATCTCCCGGTAATTCGACAATTTTTTTGTAGATCTCCAAATGATTTAAAAATTTTCCGATTCTACTGGTTTCACAAGTCAGATAGAATCCGTTTTCATAATCCCATTTTTTTGTTACATCTACTGTATAATTTTTCATATTGTCTCTTTAGTTATCTTGGTTTTTATTGGAAAAAAGTAAAGCTGTTCCGGCCACTAAAATACAAAAACGGAAATAAGAATGAGTATTATATCTTATAATGTTCATCATTTTTTAATCGCCGCCACATCCGCCGCAACTACTACAGGAACTACCGCAACTACTACATCCACTTCCTGAGGAAGACCAACCATTACTTTTTTCGTCTGATAAATGAATTAACGGTATGAACGACGCCATTAAAACAGCGTTACCGGATAAAAAATAACGCCATAGCCAATTGTTTTCGATTTGTTCGGTAGTTAAAATCGTATCTTTATACAAATCCGGTATTGTTACTGTTGTCATCTTCTTGGTCAGTCGAAACAACTTGACACCTATAAATACGCTCAATACTATCGTTGTAAATATAATACCGCCAACCGGTTTATCTCTTTCCATACCGATAGTAATTCTTGTATAACAGAGTAATAAGAACACTAACCAAACGGTAAAATTGGTCACAAACAACGATCCGAATTCTTTTGATTTTGTCCCGTATTTTTTAAAAGCCTCCATGATGTTAGCTGTATTACTAAAAACGGGTTTTGTTTGTAATCGTTCTACTAAATTGGGATAAAATAAGCTTTTTGTTTCTTCTAAAATCGACAGGATTGCTCTTTCCTCTTTATTCGCTTTTGTATTATCATTTACAAGTTCAATGGCTTTATTACTATTTATGATCAATGTTCCGTTATCCATAAGTCCGTTTAGCACACCAATAATAACATTTTTCAATTGATTTGTTTTTAAGTAAACCAGTTCCAACGGTTGAAGATGGTATACAAAAGATGATTTATCGGTTTTAGTTACAATCGCTTTAAGTTGTCGGTTATTATAGTGTTCCAGTAATTTTGATATAAGGATTGCCGATCCGATAAGACCAAACATAAAATAGGGATTGTCAAGCTTTATATATAAAGGCCGTAAGAGATAATAAGCCGGAAACGTTGCGAAAAAAAACGCTATTATCCCGATGATGATAATGCTACTGATTTTTAATTTGGTTTCTTCGAGATGTAGACTTTCAAACATCGTATGGTATTCCCAAATACTTTTCGGTTGTTCGCCGAAGTTGCTTTCATACAACTGACCCGTTCTTTCCTTCGCTTGTCGGAACTTGTCCGCATCCTGTTTGTTATGAGTTGACGGAATATGTTGAATTTGTTTTCCGAGCAACTTACAAAATTCGTGGTAGGATTGTGTAAAGAGTAAATGTTGATGCCAGACAATGTCTACAATTTCTGACGGTGCGACCATAAAATCGGAAGTGGCTGCCAGATACATAAACTTTTTGTATTCCAAAATGGCCTGTTCTGTAAATGACTTTGTCCAGCTGTTTTCGTGTGCCAATCGTGTAGAAAATCCGTATTCATCGGATGGGCTTTCAAAGTCAAAAGCTACTATTTTTTTCCAAAGTTTTTCATTCATTCTGTTTCAATATATAGTACAGTAATATTACCGTTATTCTATCATTTTCTGAAATATTTCGTTACAGAAAACAGCCGGATTGAAACAATCATTAGTATATTTTATTTTTGCCTGTTTTTATACTGTTTTTCTTTTTTTTCGGTGAGCAAATGAATCCCCAATCCTATCGCAACAATAACGTCTACTATATTCCACAATTATTTGTCGGGTTGCTATCTTATCTTGCTTGCTTTATCATCGTCCTATGATCAAATCCCCATTGGACAAGGGCATCAATAACCGGGATAACCGATTTTCCATAGTCGGTTAAAGCATAGGTTACTGTTATCGGGCGTGTATTCTGAATTGTACGTGTAACCAATAAGTTGACTTCCAATTCTTTTAATTCTTTACTCAGCATTTTGGCGGAAATCCCCTCTATTCCCCGTTCGATCATTTTAAAATGGACCAAACGATCCTGTCGGTTTTTCAGGTAAATCAAAATCAATAATTTCCATTTACCGCCTAAAATTTCCAGACTGTCCCGGATTGCAAAAAGTTCTTCGGTGCAATTGGTTTCGCGTAATACGCCCTGATCTTTAATTTGTGTCATAGTTTCTTTCAGGTAACTAGTTACTTAAAGTTAACCCATAACAAATATAAAGTATTTGCCGGTTACTTTTGCCCAAAACAAATGCTATGAAATCCATACCAAGAAGAGTGGTTACCGGAATTAAAAACGGTAAATCTGCTATTATTCAGGACGAAACGGTTCAGAATGCCGTAGATCATTTAAAAGGACTCCTTATTTCAGATATCTGGAATACACAGGAAACACCGGCTAGTCTGGATAACGAAAAACGTATTCCGAATACAGCCTTTCCGCAAACGCCTAAAAACGGGACTTATTTTCGATATGTCAGTATTCCGCCGGATGCCGATTTAGGGATTACGGCACAACCGGGTCAACCGCATCCTTTAATGCATCAAACCGATACGCTGGATTATATTATTATCCTGTCGGGTGAATTGTATCTGATTATGGAAGAAGGTGAAACACTATTACAACCCGGTGATATTGTAATTCAAAGAGGTACGAATCATGCCTGGAGTAACCGTTCCGATCAGCCTTGTATTCAATTGGCCGTTTTAATCGATGCGCAAAACAATTAAAAAACAGTCAGGTCGATGGCCTGACTATTTTAGCTATTTCTTCCGACCGTATAACAGCAATCGCTTAAACGCATAAATCGCCGGAAATCGCTTAAATTCTTGTCGGATTCGGGATTTAAATTCGTCGGTAAACTGTTTTTGTTCGCTTTCTGATAAGCGCTCCATATACGGAATTAACGAAGAACCGGAGATAAAGTCGAATAATTTTTCCGGATTGCCGGCAATAATCGGATATACATTCTGAGTAATCCGAATGTCTTCCAATCCGTTTTCAAACAGGATTTGTGCATACTGATCAATGCTTAACAACGGGGAATCTCTTTTCCATCCTTTTAAATATTCTGCGAATGGTTGTTCCTGTACGAGATCAAATAGAATTTTGTTTAGCAGGTTTTCCTTTTGTACCGGCATTTGTACCGCAAACTGGCCATTTTCTGTTAACCTCGAGAGTAATTGTGGAAATAACGTTTCGTGGTTATCCGACCATTGTAAAGCGGCATTACTAAAAATAAGATCCCACTTTTTTACATTATCCGAAGCCAGAAATCCTTCAACAGTAGCTTGTTTAAAATCCAGATTTTTACTTTTAAATTCCTCGCTTTTCAGCAGCATATCGGGAGACGAATCAATTCCTAAAAAACGGGCTTTATCAAATCGACCTGATAAAATACCGGTTTGTTCTCCGGTTCCGCAACCGATATCGATACCTTCCTGAAGTCCTTCTTCAGAAATCATCGCCATCAAATCGAAAAAAGGCTGATAGCGAATATTTTTAAACTGATTGTATAATTCGGGGTTCCAAGGCATAATTTGTAAGTTTTATTTATAGAATAGCATCATCTGATAGTCCTAATAATGTCGTAGGCGCATAACCGTATTGTTTTTTAAAAGCATATGAAAAATGCGACAGGTTCTCAAATCCGACTTCATAGCAAACATCTATCGGTTTTTTCTTCTTTTCCACAAACTGATAATGTGCCAGTTCGAGTCGTTTTTGTGTTAACCATCGTTGTGGCGTAGTATTAAACAGTTTACCGAAATCACGCTTAAACGTTGTCAGACTACGTCCCGTCAGATAGCCGAACTTTTCCAACGGTAAATTGAACATAAAGTTTTTTTCCATATAACCGGCCAGATCTATCTTTCCGGGTGCTTCAAAATTCGCCAACACCTGATCGATATCGCTGTCAATCGTCCGTAAAATACTGATGGCTTCCGTGATTTTGAGTATTGCAATATCTTCCGGAAGTTCACTCATTTCAAAATACGGAATCAAGGAGGCCAGACAACTTTCCAGTAACGGATGATTGTTAAAAGCGTAAATTTTTGACGAAACTGTCGCCTGCGGTTTTATATTCCGATTGGCATAATAGTCCCGGAGTATTGCTACCGATAAATGCATCACTACCGTTTTATGCGGTTGCCCGTCTTTCGGGTAATTGATGATCGTCGCCAACTGATTTCTCGGAATTAGAAAGATGTCGCCCTTTTTAAAAATATAGGTCGCATCGGCCTGAATAATTTTTGTCTCTCCCGACAGAAACCACACCAGCATATGTTCCTCAAACATGATATCCGATTTAAAGAATTTATCTTCATAACAGGAAAGTTTGATGGCATCAGTTATATATTTTGCTTTATACTCCATTTCTTTTTTATTCCGTTTTAAAAAGGAAGCCGTTACTACAAAAATAAGAAATAACATCTTATACCGACTGTCCGCCGTCTATCAGAAAATTAGCTCCGGTAATAAACGCGGCACTATCGCCCGACAGATACGCTATCAAATCGGCTACCTCATCCGGTTTTCCGAATCGCGCCAACGGAATACTGTTTAGCATTTGTTCCGCAATTCCGGAGTTTACTCCCAGTTTATCCATAATCTCCGTTGCTACAGGACCGGGACTTACAGCATTAACGCGAATTTGTCGGGAAGCCAGTTCCAATGCGGCTATTTTTACCACGGCATTTAAAGCGGCTTTACTGGCCGCATATACCGCAGCTCCTTGTGGTGAAATGGTCGCAGATGTAGACGATAATACGACAACCGATGCTTTATCATTTAAAACAGGAATGAATTTACTCAATGTAAAATAGGCCCCTTTAAGATTTATATTCATGATTTCATCAAACAGATCTTCGGTCGTTGCTGCTATCGGCGTCAGTTTTGTAATTCCGGCATTAATCAATAAAATATCTATTTTTCCGAACCGGGCTGTGATTTCGGTAACCAAATGATCAATATCCGATAAACGAGACTGATCCGCCAATAATCCGGTTACTCCTAATGTCCGGGCGGCCGTTTCAACCGCTTCTTTTCGTCTTCCGGTGATAATAACCGTTGCTCCTCTTCTATTCAGTTCGTATGCCGTTGCATATCCGATACCGCTGTTACCCCTGTAATAACTGCCACTTTTCCTTTTAAATCGTTCATTTTCGCTTGTTTTATCCGTTACTGATTCTAAAATGTAATACCGGTTATCGCTTCTGTCCACTTCCATAAACGTTGTGCATCGGCTTTATCCAGCGAATAGGCTTTTACTCCGTTCGATACATTTGTACCTGTTGCCAACACCGCAATATCAGCATCTTCACAATAAACACCTCCGATATCTTGCAATAACGGACTAGTCGCACACCATACCGTTGTTGCTGCACCTTGCGGAATTGTTTTTAGCGACGCAAGCACTTCCGGTAAAATAACGCCATCGGCATCACAAAACCCCATTTTTTGAAATAGTTCCGGTGAAGCTTCTCTTCCCAATTCTGTTCCGTGAATCGATCCGGGATGTAATGAATAAGATCGTATATTCCATTCTTGTCCGAGTTGATCTAATGCAACTGTAAATAAATTACAAGCTGTTTTCGATTGTCCGTAAGCTGCTAAAGTTTCATAGTCCCTGTTTAAAAATTGAGGGTCTTCAAAATGGAAAGGTGCAAATTGATGTCCCTGCGAAGATACATTGATCACTCTGGCTCCGTTTGCTTTTTTTAAAGCCGGCCATAATCGCGCTGTAAGCTGATAGGATGCCAGATAATTGGTGGCCAGTTGGGATTCGATACCGCGATCATCTCTGCGTAACGGTACCCACATAATTCCGGCATTGTTAATTAATAAATGTAGCGGTCGGCCTGATGTAATAAATTTTTCCGCAAATTGATCAATTGATTCCGGACGCATCAGATCCATAGCTTCCAGTTCAATATTCTGAATTCCCTGAAGATTTTTCCGTGCTTTTTCAATGTCTCTCGCCGGTACGATTACCGTAGCTCCGGCAGCTGCAAGTGTTTTGGTTGTTTCCAATCCGATTCCCGTATTACCGCCGGTTACGATGGCAATTTTACCGCTTAAATCGATTCCTTTGATCACATCATTAGTGGTTGATGTTGCGTTAAATCCGGAACCGATTGGTTGTTGTAACGCTCCCTGATAATTGTTTAGTCTCATCTTTATAAATTTTTATTGTTTTGATAAGACAAATGTAGTGCGGCGCTTTTCGCCTGACTTTGTTGAAACGTCCGTAATTACTTTGTTTAAAAGTCCATATGTTTTTATACGAAACAACAAACGAATAAAAAACAGAATTGTAATCACTTTATTGGTATCTTAGTAAGAGTAAAAGAATAGTATAACAATGATCCGTTTGGCTGCTAAAACAAATCATACAATAAAGCAATTTCTTATTTTCTCTTTGTTAGGGCTTCTTCCCGCTATCGGAGCAGCGCAGGAAAAGAAAATCGTTTCATTATTAAATCAGGAACTTCAGAAGGAGATCCGCCGGCAAAAAAAAGATCCTGAAAATTATATTGGTCCTTTTTTTGAAGTACTGCGGAATTATCATATCGGAATGTCCTCAATAAACGTAAATGACATACCAACCGATTCAATCATACAACATTCTATTACTAATAATATAAGAACAATCAGCCTTATTGTTCGAAAAAAGATCAGCGATTCTGATTATGCTATTGAAAAACAAGAAGTCCCTTTAAGCAAGATTAAAGCAATTTCTAAAGATATTAACATTCTATTGGAGACAGAACCCGATGCCGTAACAGTTAAGACTACCGTAAACGGTACGGTTACAACTCACAATACCGATTTATTTTTCCTGTATTTATCATATAACAAACAAAATCAGGAGCTGGCCGAAAAGCTTATCAGTGCTTTTAAAAAAGCGGGCTATATCCTCAAAAACGAATATTGGTATGACTAGACTTGTAATAGTACTCCTCTTTATGTACTCTTTCCCTGGTGTAACGGCGCAAACCGGAAAAAGCATCGATAGTCTTTATGCTGTAAAAGATTATTTACTACAGGTAAAAGCTGCGGTTAATACTACCAATGTCAAGGAAAAACAGATTGCCCTGGATAGTTTAATACGTATCGGTATCCAACAGGAAAAACGTTTAACCCGACACTTAAAGGTAATTTTACCGCACCGGAATGACGAACGGGAAAAAACGGAATTATCTTTTCATCTTATACTGCAATCAGTTGCTTTATACCGTGCTGATCTTAAACAAAACAGCAATAGCAAATCGGAAGCTGCTTATATGAATAAAAATATTCCGCCTTTGGTAAACAAAATATACTATTATTGCCGTTTGGCAGTTAATCTAAAAGATACTAATACCCGTTAATCTGATGAATTCCCGTTTTCAGGACCAAAATAAAACCCTTTCCGATTTTCAAACCGAAACATTGGTTTATTGTCCGTCTTGTGAAAAGAAAGCAGTAGCCAAAGTGGATTATCCGACAAAAAACGCCCGATTGTTTTGTACTAACTGCGGTTATAATAAAGAATTGTCAACCCGAATTAGTATTTCAGGAAATACTGCGAGTCTTCAAATCGCTGCTCATCGCTATTTTAATGCCCGTTTATGGTTACAACATTCGTTTAAAGAAGACCTGTTTTGGGCCTATAATTATGCTCATCTGGACTATCTGGAACAGTATATTTCGGCTAAATTACGGGAGCATCATGACAGAACGCATTTTACACTTTTAGAAAAGTTGCCGAAGTTTTATCATGAAGCAAAAAACAGAGAACCGTTGTTAAAGATTATTCAAAAACTAAAAATCAAATAACCGATTGAAACTTTAACTTCTTTCGTTCCAATAATAGCTATCCGGATAAATCCGTTGTCCGAAAATTGCGGTTCCCACCCGAACTATCGTAGCGCCTTCTTCGATTGCAGTTTCCAGATCACCGCTCATTCCCATCGAAAGTTCGTTCATTTCAACACCC
This sequence comes from Flavobacterium cerinum, assembly GCF_024496085.1. NCBI lineage: Bacteria > Pseudomonadati > Bacteroidota > Flavobacteriia > Flavobacteriales > Flavobacteriaceae > Flavobacterium > Flavobacterium cerinum. The sequence goes on from NZ_CP101751.1 coordinate 3,182,545, forward strand.
GGAAGTTCCAAGGCTCTTGCTTCCTCCTGTATTTGTTTTAATAATCGAAAGCACGGACAGACTTTTTCCGTTTCGGCACTAAACAACCCGATTGTCATTAATCCCTTTATTCGTAAGGCTGATAATTGCGCTACTTCTTTTATAAATGGTATGGCGTCATCCGGAGCAATTCCGAATTTACTGGCTTCTCCTGATGTATTCACCTGAATCAATACCTCCATCGTTTTATTTTCGCGTAACAATCGCTCGTTTAATTTTAAGGCCAAATCCAAACGATCCAAAGACTGAATACAGGAAATCGAATATTTTAGAATGTCCTTTATTTTATTCGTTTGCAGATGTCCGATAAAATGATTCTCGTGCGGAATATCCTTTAAACCGGCATATTTATCTTTAATCTCCTGAACCTTATTCTCTCCAATCAGCGTTTGTCCAGCTTTTAATGCCATTCTGATCCGGTCAGCCGGAACCGTTTTAGTCGCCAATAGTAACCGAATCTCATCCGGATTCCGATTACATTTGATTGCTGCTTTTGTGATCCGGTTTAGAATTGTTTCCAGATTATGTAAAAGAATTGCTTCCATACTTCGTTTTATCATTTTTGAGGCCGGGAATGGATTCGAACCACTGTACAGGATTTGCACATCCTTGCCTGACCACTCAGCTACCCGGCCTTTTAAAACGGCAAGTCAATTTGTACCTGCCGTCATTTTACTTTATCGCCACCAATGATAATAATTATGAGCTGCATCATACTCAAATCCACATCGCGGATAAAGTTGGTTTCCGATATCATTCGTTTTTTCCGTTTCCAACATCAGTCCGCAGGCTCCGGTTTCTTCACACCATTGTTTACTGCGATCAATCAAAGCGACCGATAAACCTTTGCCTCTATAATCCGGATGAACAAACAAATCGCTTAGCAACCATTGTTTTTGCAGTTTTGTATAATGGAATAATTTATAAAGTTGTACAAACCCAACCGCTTTGTCGTTTACAACTGCCAAAAAAATATCGGATTCGCTATTCAGAAAACGTTCTTTTAAAAAGGCTTTTCCTTTTTCTATATCCGATTGTTGTCGATAAAAAACACGATAATGATCGAATAATACGGCTGTTGCCTCCAGATCTTCCAGGCTTGCTTTTTTGATTTTGTAGTCCATGTTGTATTTATTTTGATTTTACAGGACAAAAATATACCTAAACAGGACTATATTTGTGATCCAGTTTAAACATATAAGGTAGTCCAGATGTTTCCGTTCGAACACATTATTAATATTGATAAAACCAGTAAAATTCCGATATACAGGCAAATTGCCATTGCTATCATTACAGCCATCCGAAACGGTTCGTTAAAAGCGAGTACACCATTACCGGGTAGCCGTGAACTGGCGCGGATATTACAAGTGCATCGAAAAACAATTGTGGCAGCTTATGATGAATTAAGCGCCCAGGATTGGATTCTTGTGATTCCAAGAAAGCAGGTTCTCGTTTCCGATCGCATTCCGTTACTACCACCGAAAAAATGGAGTGCGGCTATTTCAGAATCGGCTTATACTAATGATTTTAGTCTTCCGTTCCGACAATTAACCGAGGATCAAAAAGAAACATTTTTAAATCCAATACCCGACATCATTATCGATGACGGGCATCCTGATGTACGTTTATCTCCTATTTCGGATTTATTAAAAACCTATCGTTCTTATACCGGACGCAAACATGCCATCAAAACAGCTCATATCGGGACAACTCAGGGAACTTTAAAACTCCGGGAAGCTTTGGTTACTTATTTATCTGAATCGCGAGGACTTACTATCACCGCCGAAAATATCATGATAACGCACGGTGCGCAAATGAGTATTTATCTGGCTTCTCAATTATTACTAAATGCGACCACTTCTATTATTGTAGGTCAACCGAATTATCAGGTTGCGGATGCGACTTTCCGGCAAACCGGTTCTAAAATTATAACGGTTCCTGTTGATGAATACGGTATCGATACAAAAGCCATTGAGTTGATCTGTAAAAAGAGTCCCATTCATGCGGTTTATGTTATTCCGCATCATCATTACCCGACAACGGTAACACTTAGCGTAGCAAGAAGGATGCAACTATTGGAATTATCCAGGCGCTATTCGTTTGCGATTATCGAAGATGATTATGACTACGATTATCACTATACGTCATCCCCTTACCTACCTTTAGCAAGCAGCGCACATAATGGCCATGTGATTTATATCGGTTCTTTTTCTAAAATACTGGATCCGTCTTTGCGTATGGGCTTTATGATCGCACCCCGTAACTTTATAGCACAATCCACCGCATTACGAAAACTTATTGACGTTGGCGGCGACGGTTATATGCAAAATGCGCTTGCAACATTAATCAAAGAAGGCGAATTAAAACGGCATCTTAAAAAGGCTAAAAAATGGTATCATCAACGACGGGATTTTCTGGATACATTACTAAAAACGCATTTATCCTCTTATGTCACTTATACCTTACCTTCAGGCGGAATGGCCATCTGGATTCAACTTAAAAAAGGGTATACCGTAGCTTCTTTAAAAGCTGTTAACCACTTAATTATTAAGGAAATTGACGAAACCAACAATGCTTTCCGATTTGGTTTCGCTTCTCTAAACGAACAGGAATTAGAAGAAGCTGTCATGACGCTAAAAACGATATTTGCGTCCTTGCACACCTGACAGATTTTTAAAACCTGTAAGGTGCGCAATTTATAAAGATTCTAATTTTCTATATATCGCAATTTTTCATTTGTAAGTGACGTTATTTAAGTATAATTTCGCACTTCACTAACTTAATTGACAACTATTTAATGACAAAAATGACGAATCGTACCTTCGCTAAAGGTAGGATTTCGGCACTACTATTGCCATGCCTTTTTCCGATGGTATCCCAGGCGCAGGATATTCTATGGGAAAAATCGTATGGAGGTAAGCATGCCGAGTTCCTCGCAGATGTACTGCCCACACCCGACTATGGGTTTCTCTTAGCCGGCAGTTCCTTATCCGACAAAAACGGAAACAAAGAAATGGCTTCCAGCGGTAATTTCGATTACTGGCTTTGGAAGATGGATGAACACGGATCGCCCGAATGGCAAAAAAGCTTCGGCGGTTCCGGTATGGATTTCTTGCAAAGCGTCCAATTAACTTCCGATGGCGGTTTTATTCTGGCCGGAATCTCCCAATCGACAGAAGGAGCCGGTAAAAAAAATAAATCCCGTGGACAAGACGATTTCTGGATCATCAAGCTCGATGCAAAAGGAAGCGAACAATGGCAACGCACTATTGGCGGTAGCGGACAGGAACAACTCGCTTGTATCCGTCGTACCAAAGACGGTGGTTATATTATTGGCGGCTCCTCCGCTTCGGGTAAATCCGGAGATAAAACCGAAGACCATTATGGCAATCTGGACTATTGGATTGTTAAATTAAATGCCGAAGGTACCATCGAATGGCAAAAAACCTATGGCGGTAAACACCTGGATCAATTGAAAACCATCGAACAAACCCCGGATGGCGGTTATATTATTGGTGGGTATTCCAATTCTCCGGCTTCGGGTAACAAACAAAGCGATAACATCGGTGCCGGTGATTACTGGATTCTGAAAACCGATAAAAACGGTCTTGTCGAATGGCAACGTACTTTAGGCGGTGACGGGGATGATAACCTGACGGCACTCATCCAATGTCAGACAGGCGGTTATTTATTGGGCGGAAGTTCCAATTCGAATCCCTCACGCGATAAAAGCAGGGCTAACGGTAAAGGAACGGATTTCTGGTTGGTGCGTTTGGATCAGGACGGGCAAACGATCTGGCAGGAAACCTACAACTACGGTAAAACAGATTTGCTGACTTCCATTATTGAGAATCCCGATCATACCTTTTTAATCGGCGGCCATGCTGCTACAGAAGTGGGCGACGGAAAAAAAGACAAAAAGGACATCAACGATTATATCGCATTAAAGATCAATGATAAAGGCGAAGAATTGTGGAGCAAAACCGTAGGTAGTGACGGAGAAGACATTTTGTCCCGATTAGTTGAAACCCGGGACGGCGGTTATCTGTTGGCCGGTACCTCTAAAGGTACAGCATCCCGTGATAAAAACGGTAGTCATGGCGGTAGTGATTTCTGGGTGGTAAAACTCAAAGATCGTTACAAAAAAGAACCGGACAAACCGGCGATCGAAGCCTTACCGAATCCGGCGCAGCAATTTACCAACATCATTGTGGGCTATGACTTTCAGACCGGAACCGCATCGGTATTCGATTTATCCGGAAGACAACTCCAACAATTCACAATCGACAGTCGTACCGTACCGGTTGATTTAAGTACGTATCCGGAAGGGATCTACATCGTAGAAATCCGAACCAACGTACAAAACAACTCGGTAAAAGTCATTAAAGGCATCCAACCTAAATAAGAAAAAAATACATGAAAAATATACTATTCACCTTACTGCTTTTAGGGCTTTATGGGACTGCTATGGCGCAACCCGATGGTCCAGGTCAGATTGTTAAGCCGGAAGTAACAGCACCTTCTCCGCAAGCTTATGCCCTGACAAAATTCGGAGATATTCCGATTAATGAATTTACAGGAATGGTAAATGCAAATATTCCTATTTATACAGCAAAAGTCGGAAAACTACAATTGCCAATCATATTGAATTATTCGGCATCCGGTGTAAAAGTGGCACAAACCGCTACCTGGACAGGGATTAACTGGACATTGAATGCCGGAGGTGTTATTTCCAGAACGATTAATGATGCTCCGGATGAATCAATTTCTGCGGATAAACGATTAACAGCTGATATGATTATACCTAACCAATTGGTAAACGGTTCGGCACATGCGTACTTTTTAAACGGAGTCTTTGTCGGAGCAAGGAAATATTATGATTTTAAACCCGATCTGTGGAGTTTTTCATTCGGGAACTACTCGGGAACTTTTTATCTGGATGGTGATTTTATACCGCGACTTTCTAAAGTCGATAGTAATATGAAGATCGAAATTGTGGGTACTGAAACCGATTTGCGACAACGATTCCGTAATAATCAGGCTTTCTGTATTACTACCCCTGACGGTATTAAATACTATTTTGGAGGTACAGACGCCTGTGAAAGTTCTTTTATGGGATCACACCGGGATAATCCGTATGCAAATACCGGATTTTATTTGACTAAAATTCAACATCCTGATAATGGTATTATCCTGTTTGAATATGATACCGATCTTGCAACACATTCCGTTTGGGCCAATGAAGAGCATAGTATCACTTATAAAAATTTTGAAAACCATATCGAGTCCCTTTGTAAACGACCTCCAACGAATGAAGATCAGTATATAATAAGCAGTACGGCAACGGTGACACTAAACGGGAAACACCTGAAGCGAATCTACAGTCCAAGTAGTTATTTGCAGATATTCTTCAACCGAAGCAACGGTTCGAGCGGGCATTATAAGTATGTATTGGACAATATTGAAGTAAAAGAAGGTAGTACGGTCATGCGTAAAGCCGAATTTACCTACCTGTTCCCACAGGCCAAGAATAATTCTGAACGTTTCTTCTTAACCAAAGTTGAACTGGATAAAGACCGGAATTACGGAAGCGGCCATGGCCGAAAAAACGAAGAATATATTCTGGAATACAATGATCCTTTAGGATTACCGATTCGCCGTAGTCAGGCTAAAGACCAAGCCGGTTATTTCAATGGAAAATTCAGCAATACGATCGCATTACCGCAAAATGAGGATCTGCAATTCAGTAATTATCATAATAATTTAGCCGATCGTACACCGGATTTTAATTATGCTGTAAAGGGTACATTAAAAAAGATTACACATCCGACTAAAGGCTATACGTTGTTTGAATATGAGTCGCTAAAAGCAAAAGCATACGATAGAGAACATCGATCGTTAACCATTTGGAGGAATGATCCGGGAATGAATCCGACATCAAAAACATTAGCTACAATACCTTTAGGTAATTTTTATGCCAATCCGGACGGAACAATGGGTACCACTGCGGCTGTTATAGATGAAGAGATAAAAGTACGGGTGGTATTATCTTCCAATGCCCAGATGGGTCACCTTGATCGTGTCCTTTTTAAATTAAAAGACGAAACTGCCAATTCAACCCAACTCATAACAATACAGATGCCGGACGGTAACGAAGAAATCGGAACCGGAGCCTTTAATTATGTTCGGGAGTTTACTGTAAATGTGATTAAAGATCATATATATACCGTTGAATTGAGTAATACCTATTCCTCTATAGTGAAGTTTCAAGCATCTGCTTATTTCTTTAATACCAAAGGTTTTAAAACGATCGATGAAAACGGAGGCTTACGCGTGATGCGAACTACCGACTTTACCGCAGAAACCCAAAGTGCTTTTATAAAACGTTTTTATTATTACAAAGCAAAAGACCTTCAGGCTGATCCCTATTCACTATTGAATTTTAAAACCAATTTTGAATTTGTAACCGATCTTCTGGTGCTAAAATGTTGTAATCCGGCCTGGGGTGATTTACTGACGCAAACCGGCTCTATTTTACTGCGTACATTTTCATCTGCTCCACTATTTGCTGATGACTTGGAAAAGAAATATGAATATGTAACGATCAGTTATGGAGGAGATAACTTTGAATTGGGAGGCAAGCAAAAGCAGTTTAACAATACTCATTATATAACCAGTCAGGATATTCATGGCTTGGAAGGAGGTCCTTTTAAGTCGGAAAAATTAATGTATCGCGGGAATCTGGAATCCATTTATCAGGGAACTCTATTATCGGAGGTTGACCTGATTAAAAAGGAAGGTAAATTCTATAAAGTAAAAGAACAGTTTTATGAATATGATTATGTGCCGGAAGGTAATGGTATGACCGGTATAACCGGAGGATACACAAATATGAACTGTGCTTATCCGCAAGACGGAGCGGACAATCTGGATATCGGAAAATTTGAATTCCTTTCTAAACGAGTAAATCTGATTTCTAAAACACAAAAAGAATTCACCAGTCCGATGTTAATTACAACCGATGTCATATTTGAAGGCGGATATAAACCGATTATTACCAAAACCGATTACAGTTACGGAACTTTGGCCGGACTACCGACAGCTATAAAAACCACGACGAGTGAAGATGACATAGTTAACCGCGTTCATTATTTTTATGCCAATCAGTCCAATCAGATTCCGGATATCACACCTATACAAACGGCAGCTTTGAATAAACTGGTAGAATTGAATAAAGTAACCCAACCGGTAATGATAAAAACATTCCGCGGACCGGATAATGGTATACCAACTTTAACGGATACAAAGGTCCTGTTATACAAAAGTTGGAACAACAATCCGAACCTGATCCAGCCGGAGATCATCCGTTTTGCAAAAGGAGCCGGTGCTTTGGAAGACCGTATCTATATGCGAAAGTACGACAACAGAGGGAATCTTCTTGAAATGGCTCTACCGGACGGAACCAGAACACATTATGAATACGATCCGTATGATAACCTGACGGTAAAGATTGAGAATTACGGAGGGTCGGATTCACTACCTATTGATATTCCTGTTGTTCCGGTAGACTTTGAACCGGGAACTCCGGGGCCGTGTACTTTTAGTTCTACATATCCGGGAGCAATGGTAACCTGGTATTATTACGATACGTTTACACGATTACTACGTCGTACCGTCGATTCTAATTGTCGTAGTACCTATTATGAATACGATGCTTTATTACGCTTAAAACGCATTAAAGATCATGACGGGAATATCATCGAAGAGTATGATACTAATTATAAACTCAACTAAACTGTAGCACCATGAAAAAAATACTATTGGCTTTATTGTGCGCTCCTGTTGGGATGTTCGCACAAACAATTAGTCAGAACTGGACAAAAAAAACAACTTATCGGGATGCAAATAGCGGGCGTCCGGTGTCGACCGTTACCTATTATGACGGTTTAGGCCGACCGGTACAGCAAAATGCAAATAAGCAATCCGGAACCGGAAAAGATATGATTACCCATATGGAATACGACATGGGACGTCAGTTAAAAGAGTATCTTCCCTATCCGGCTACGGTAAACGATATGAGTTTTCAGGCCGATGCGCAAGCGGCTACATTAAATTATTCGCAATATAGCGGACAATCACCGTTTAGTGAAAAAATACTGGAATTATCGCCATTGGCTCGTCCTTTAAAACAGGGAGCGCCCGGAACGGACTGGCAGGTTAATCCGAATGCCGATACCGATCATACGATCAAAATGACGTATCTGACCAACAATGCCAATGAAGTCAAAAATTACTTTGCACTGACAACCTGGGATAATACAAACGGTTTGTATACTATTCAGTTACAGGATAAAGGTTTTTATAGCGTTAATCAGTTGTATAAAACGGTGATTAAAGATGAAAACTGGAAATCCGGAACCAATAATACCACCGAAGAATATAAAGATAAAGAAGGTCGTGTGGTTTTAAAGCGTACCTTTAATAACGGGGCTTACGACACCTATTATGTTTATGATTTATACGGTAATCTGACCTATGTGATTCCGCCATTGGCAACCAATCCGGCCTCACAACTGGACAATCTGTGTTATCAGTATAAATACGATTCCCGTAACCGTATGGTTGAAAAGAAACTACCGGGCAAACAATGGGAGTTTATCGTATATGACCGATTAGACCGTGTGGTGGCAACCGGACCTGCATTATCACCGTTTGGCGGTACTGAAACCGGATATTTAATTACCAAATACGATGAATTAAGTCGCGTGGCTTATACCGGTTGGCTACAAACGGCTTCAACCCGAAGTGCTTTACAGCAACAGTACAATACGACTGCAAGGCTTTCGGAAGAAAGAGTGAAAGTCGGAACAACTCAGAATGTGGATAATGTGGGTATTGGTTATACCAATCTTGTGATTCCGATGACAGGAATGAAACTGCTTACCGTTACCTATTATGATAATTACCAATATCCGAACAGTCTTGTTTCGACACAACAAACAGATCCTTTCGGACAGGAAGCTGCTACGGCTACAACCGGACAGGTAACCGGTAGTTGGGTACGCGTACTGACTACGCCATCGGAAACGTTAAATGAGCAAAGTTATACGCTATACGATTCGAAATACCGACCGATTCGTACTTATACAACCAATCATTTGGGCGGTTATACCCGTGTGGACAGTAAGCTGGATTTTAGCGGAAAAGTAGAATTTACACAAACTTACCATAAGCTAAACAGCAGCAGCTCGGAATATACGGTAAAAGACACCTATACCTATACCGATGAAGACCGAATGTTAACGCATGTTCATCAAATCAATGGCGGTGATGAAGAGCTGATCACCAAAAACACCTATGACGAATTGGGCCGTTTGGAATCTAAAATCGTAGGCGGACCGGATACAACCGGAACCAGTGGTATGCAAAAAGTAGATTATCGCTATAACATTAGAGGTTGGATGACCGATATTAATAACGACGCCCCTTTAAATAATCCGGAATTAGTTTTGGGTGACGGTGACTTATTCGGATTTAAGATCAACTATAACCAGGTAACCAAAGGCGAAGCCGGTAAAGTTGTTTTAGCTTCCGAAAGTATGGGCGGTGATGTTGTACCACTTTACAACGGGAATATTTCCGAAACGTTTTGGATCACTCAAAGCGATAATATATTGCGAAAATATGGTTATCAATACGACGCCTTAAACCGATTGAATAAAGCATTCTATCAAAAACCGATTTCCGATAATCCGACTCCGGGTTCGTATAATGAAACGGTTGCTTATGATAAAAACGGGAATATTACGTCTATGAAACGTACCGGAAATCTGGATCACCCGACGGTAAAGATTGATATTGATGATCTGACCTATTTCTATAACGGAAACCGTTTGATGCGGGTAAACGATCTGACCAATAATCCGGAAGGTTTTAAGGATAACGGTTACGGGAATACCTATAACGATTATGCCTATGATGCCAACGGTAATATGACGCAGGATGCGAATAAAAAGATTACGAATATTGTTTATAATCATTTAAACCTGCCAACAGAAATTCTGTTCGCGGATAGTAATAAAATTACTTATATTTACAACGCAGCCGGAGTTAAGGTACAAAAAAGTGTACTGGATGGCGGTAGTACGTCTCGTGTTGATTACCTACAGGGCTTTCAATATGAGAATCAGGAATTATCGTTTTTTCCGCATGCGGAGGGCTATGTTAAAGTAACGGAAAGTAACTATTTTAACTATGTTTATAATTATACCGATCATTTAGGAAATATTCGTACGAGTTGGACCTGGCATAAGAAAAGCGGTAGTGTAGCGGTAATGGAAGAAAACCATTATTATCCGTTTGGATTAAAACACCGGGCTTATAATATCGAGTCGTATACTTATGCTATGCCAATGGATGGCTCTCCGGGATATAACGTACCGGAACTGATTGAAGAAACGGTTGATAATCCGAATCCGTATAAATATAAATACAACGGTAAGGAATTACAAGACGAGCTAGGATTGAATATGTATGATTATGGCGCGCGTAATTATGATGCAGCAATTGGTCGTTGGATGAATATTGACCCGCTGGCGGAGAAATCAAGAAGGTTTAGCCCTTATACTTATGCTCTTAATAATCCTATTTATTTTATTGACCCTGATGGGATGCAAGCGGATGATTGGAGAAACAAAGCAGGACAACAGGTTTATGACCCTAAAGCAAATGGTGGTAAAGGAGCCTATACAGAGCATGCTACCGCAGATGATAAAAATTTAGGAAAAGCTCTTCAACAAACAGCAACAGGTAGAGAACAGTTTAATAAGCTTGTAAATTCAGATGTTAAAACTTATGTCTCGATAGACAAAGTTAACAAACCGGTTGATGAAAGTGGAAAAATGGTAGCAGGGGAAACAACTCCTATAGTATCAAAAAGCGGTAGTGTAGCCCAAGTGAAGGATGAAGCAGGTAAAGTTGTTGGTTTAAAGCCAGAAGGATTCGAAATAACTATATATCAAAAAAATGTGGTGTCTTTGGTTGATGGTAATACTAAAGGTGGCGCTGTAGTTTATGGTAAAGAGCTGCCAAAAGAAACAACGTTTTCACAAGCAATGGGAGTAATTTTTGGGCATGAGATAGAACATGCAACTCCACAGGATTTACTATATGGTGTGAAAAACCCAAACAAAGAAGAAGTTCCCGCAACTAATGTTTCTAATAAAATTATTGACGAATTAAAAAAATAAAAGCAAAATGAAAGATTTAATTAAAATAGGGTTATTCTTATTGATAGGGACATATTCATTAAATGCACAAGTTAAAACAGAACCTGATTCTATTAAATTTAGCAATAATAACTGCGCAACCAAATTAGCAAGGGAGTATATGTTTAAAATGGGTGCGATTGACAGTAACGATTCTAAACAAAAACCTTTAAGGTCAAGTGAATTATTAAAAGGTACTGAATTTGAAAAGGAAATAAATGGCGTTTTTCTTATATCCCCCTTAACCACACACCGAAAAAAGTTAATTGTTTTAAAAAAAGGAAATCAAATAAAATTATTGACATTTAAAAATGTTAGTAATTCGCTGATAGAATTAATTTCATTTCTTCGGGATATTAATACAAGTAATGATGAGTTACTTAAGTATATAGATTCAGTTCAGATTTACATTGAAAGCTCTAAAAGCACAATAAAAGCCAATAATAAAATGAATAATAGTGATTGGATTAAATGTAAATAAGATTGACAATTTCCAAAAATCCCGATCGCGCGGATTTGTAATCCGTGTAATTAAAACTAAAAACTACAACCCTAAAAAGTTGTAGTTTTGTTTTTTATGGAATGTGCAATTATAACAACTACCCTACTAATCTTGACACGGATTACAAATCCGCGCTATCAGTAATTAACATATTATGAAATATATTTTATTTATATTATTATCTTTAAACTCTTGTCATAAAGAAGTCATTAAAGAGGAAATTTGTTTAGTTGGAATAACTTATAATGATAACGAACAAGTTTTGGGACCATCAGCGATAAAATTAGATTTTATTGATAAAGCAAATTTTCTTGAGAAAAAAATAAAAGCAAATAGTTTAAAAACAGTTTTTTTCTACGCATATGAAATTAATCAAAGAAAATCTACTTATATGAAAAGAGATTATTATGAAAAAAAGAAGGATACTATATCGCTGTATGCTACAACTTCTTATTTTGAATCTGATAAGTTTAAAAAATGGACATCTAATGAGATTAAATCTTTTTTAAAAAAAGAAGGGATAGGTATTGTAATTGACAATGATACATTAAAAATTTTAGAATGTAAACATTAAAAACCCGATCGCGCGGATTTGTAATCCGTGTAATTAAAACTAAAAACTACAACCCTAAAAAGTTGTAGTTTTGTTTTATGGAAGTGTCATCTAGCGTACACTTATTTTGGAACGGATTGCTAACCCCGATCGCGCGGATTTGTAATCCGTGCCAATAAAGAAAGAGCAAACTACAACCCTAAAAAGTTGTAGTTTTGTTTTTATATATACTGCCATGTCAACAAAATATAAAGCCACAACAACCGAAAATGCCTATTTTATTACTCTAACTATAGTAGGATGGATTGATGTATTTACAAGAGTAAATCAAAAAACAATTCTTATAAATGCATTACAGCATTGTAAACAAAATAAAGGATTAGAAATATATGCATATTGTATTATGTCTAGTCATTTACATTTACTTTGTAAAGCGACTAATGGTTTTATACTCTCTGATGTAATACGAGATTTTAAAAAATTTACTTCCAAGAAAATAATACAGACTATTATTGAAGAACCTGAGAGTCGGCGGGAATGGATGTTGGACTATTTTAAAAAAGCTTGTCAGCATTTAAAAAGAACGCAACAATATAAAGTTTGGCAAGATGGTTATCATGCGGAAATTGTTGAAACCATTTCGTTTATTATCCAGAAAATAAACTATATTCATAATAATCCTGTGAAAGATAAAATTGTAGTTCTTCCCGAAGATTATTATTATAGTTCTGCGAGAAATTATGCAAATTTAGATAATGATTTAGAGGTTGTTTTACTGGACTTATTTTAGTGTACACGGATTGCAAATCCGCGCTATCTGGACTCCGTATAACTATGCGAATAATAACCCAATGTATTTTGTTGACCCTGATGGGATGCAAAGTGAAAGAAATGATGGGGTGGTTTACGGTCAGGCAAGTGATCAGGGACATTGGTCCGATTCAATAAGAGAACAAAAATCACATAATACTCCTCCTGATGATATTACAGTAAATTCAAAAGGAATAGTAACAAATGTGGTGAAAAATAATAAACCTAATAGATTTTTTGATGAAAATGGACAACAGCTTTTCTTTAATGACCCTGAAAATGATTTTTCGGAAATTGATAGTTGGGCTGTAGGAGACGAGCTTTACACTCCAATATCAGAAAATCAATTAGCTGAGGGTGTTAGAAATGCTGGCTTATCTCCCTTATTATTGAGAGCTCAAGGAAAATTAGGAGAGGCATGGTTAATGGCTGCTTACATGTCACATGGAAGTGCTGACTTTACAATGTCCTATTTAGTACCAAATTTTATGACAAATAGCGAAGCAGCACATTCTGATATTGGAAGATTTAGAACAGAATACAATTCGTATACTAGGTTTTTCAGATTTGGTAATTCGAAAAGTATTTACAATCTTTATGATGCTGGAAATTTTATGTGGGGTAATTGGATGGGAATGAACGGATTTAGTTTAGGTTCATTGAAAACTGGGGCTAATATTAATTCGGTTATTTTTAGCCAATCGATTGATACCAAACCCGACAAAAGAGCAATTAAAAATGGATTTAATTTTTATAGATTTAGAAGATGATGAATGACAAACAATTAAAAAAATATTCAGTTTTAAGTTTTATTGGAGTAATTATTTTAATTAGCATTAATTTATTATTTTACAATGAGGACAACTTTTCGCCATATTTGACGAGAGGGTTTGTTGGTTTGACTATTAAAATTTTCTTATTGATAATTTTTGTGCTATGTTTTTCTATGACATCAAAAGTTGTACTTCATTATATTAAGAACAAAAAAGTAATAGATTTATATTTTATACTAATTTGTCCGTTTATTACTTATTTATTGTATACAATTTGGTTAATATGTAAGTCATTAATAATCCAATAATAGATTAGAACCTCGATAGCGCGGATTTGTAATCATAAGTGTTCGAAACCCGATCTCACGGATTTGTAATCCGTGTAATTAAAACTAAAAACTACAACCCTAAAAAGTTGTAGTTTTGTTTTTTATGGCAGTAAAAAGTTGTAACAACTACCCTACTTATTATGGCACGGATCGCACCCGAGGCTTTAGCCGAACTGACGAAGTAAATCCGCGCCAACTGGGTAAAACATACAAATTTTAAAAAGTATTATGAATAAAATATTTTTTCTTTCGGTTATATTTATATTTCTTTCATGTGAAAAAATTGATTGTGAAAGATTGTCAAAAATTACAAGAGAAGAAGAGTGCCTTCTTGTAGTAAAAAAAATAAATGATAGTAATTCTGTATATAATTTTGATATAAACGGACAGAGTTTAAAAACATTTAAAGACACACTGTATAAAGAACAAAACAGATGGTTCTGTACATATTATAAATACCTAGTTAAAGGAGATACAATTATTAAACGTAAAGGAGAACTGGTTTTTAACATTCATAAAAAAGACACAATATTATCCTTTAATTGGGAATGTGAAGGTAAAGTATATAAATAACTTCGTCATATGAAAAATAGCATAATATTCATATTCATAGTAGTAGTATTAAATTCTTGTAATTTTAATGCCAATATAAAAAAGGAAAATAATATTCGGGATAAAGAAGCTGCAGAATCTGTTGTTGGATTTTTATATCTATATACTGCCAAAAAAGAGTTTGATTCGATACCAAAACTAATGAGTCAAGACTTTTATAAATTAGTAGCAAGAGAAGACTTAAAGTCTTATTTAATCAGTAAAAAGGAAAAATTAGGCGACTTTAAAGATTTTACCTTAAAAGATTGGAAGACAACTGAAACAAGTGGAACAAATCCTAAAACAGAATATCTTTTGATTTATGATGTGACATATTCCAATGGTCATGCTGAAGAATCTATTTCTTTAGTAAAAGAAAACAATAAAGTTAAAATATTCGGATATAATGTTAATCTTAAAGAGTAAACCCGATAGCGCGGATTTGTAATCATAAGTGTTCGAAACCTTAAAAGCTATACTTTTGAAATAAAAAAGATGAATGTTTCAGAGGTGTTGAATTATATCCCGATCGCGCGGATTTGTAATCCGTGTAATTAAAACTAAAAACTACAACCCTAAAAAGTTGTAGTTTTGTTTTTTATGGAAGTAAACAGTTATAACAACTACCCTACATATTATGGCACGGATTGCACCCGAGGCTTTAGCCGAACTGACGAAGTAAATCCGCACCATCTGGGGTAAAAATGGTTATTATTTAAAAAAATGAAAAGAACATCAATAAAGTTTTCGTATTATACATTAATCGGATTTATTATTTTGATTTTAATTAATCTTTACTCAGTGTTAATACCTGAAGATTCAAATAAAAGATTAAATGATATTTCAATCTTAATAAATTGGTTTCTTTTTATACCAGTATTTGTATTAACCACATATTTTTCATGGAATGTTTTTATAGATTATTTAAGAAACAAACTGAAATTTGAAATAAAACACCTTATATTAATAATTCCTTTTTTAATATATTTTGTATTTTATGTAGGTAATTTTGTCTATATTTTTTTATAAGATAAGGTTTAACACCCCGATAGCGCAGATTTACTTTTTATTTCGTTTGGTTTAATGTCCAGATAATTGCTTTTTCTTTTGTCGCTCTAAATATAGTTGTATGCTTTTCTTTTGGTTCGTCGGAAAACCTCCATTTTATGTTTGTTCGGTTTTCGGCTTTCAATAGATTTGCCAATTCTTTTGTAAAGGGTGCAATATCTTCTGCATTTGAGCCTGCAAACCAAACTCGTTTGTCAGTTGATGGAAATTTTGCTAAATGCTCTTTTGCAGTCCTTACTAAATAGTGATTATTCCACCATAGTGAAGGGTCAAAAGCAATATAATTGTCAAACAATTCAGGAGTTAAGAAAAATGTTTCCATTACAAAAAGTCCTGATGCCGATTCTCCGATAATACTTTTTTCGCTCGTTGTTCTGTAACGTTTCTTAATTTCAGGGAAAAGCTCCTCTTTTATAAAAGCTCTAAATTTTTCAGAACCACCAACAACGGGTGCTATTTCCTTGTCTTTTGCTACTTCGGTAAAACCTGTTAAATCTCTTCTTCTTTCTGTATTCTCTATTCCTACGAGAATAATTGGCTTTATTTTGTTCTCTTTTATAAGTTTAGCCAATGTATTTGCAATGTGCGGAAAGTCTTCTTTTACTCCTCCGTCTGCCATATACATTACAGGTAATGAGTCGGTGCCAGTTTTATAGTTTTCCGGTGTCCATACATTAATTAACCTTTCTTCTCCAACCTGTCTCGATTGAATTTTAAAAGTTTCGTGCTCCGGAATCGGGTCGTTTGATTGTGATGCGTTTGAGCAACTCGTAAGTGTTATCAATAGCAAAATAAGGTTGTAATAGATAAATTTCATTTGTTTTTATTTTGTATGTTGTTTGAAGCTATATTGTTGTAAGCTGATGCTCCATTTTGTTAATCTATTAAAGATATATCTGTTACTGGTAGATATGTTTGACAAGAACTACATTCACTTGCTAATATAATAATTTAAAAATAGCATTTCAAAATCTTTGATCCGTTTCTTTATGCTGCGAGGTCAGGAGACACTCGCAGAGCAATGTTTTTTATAAGATCACTTTGCTGAGCTGGTTACACCCCTAAAAAGTTGTAGTTTTGTTTTATGGAAGTGCCAACTAGCGTACAGTTATTTTGGAACGGATTGCAAATCCGCTCCATCGAGTAATATACTTCATGAATGAATAATATTAGAAAAAATAAATCAAAAAGCAAGTTTCTTTCCATCAAAGAGAAAATTATGTTTTGGTTAAAAAAAACAGAAAACATTGTATTGATGATTCTATTAATCATTGTTACAATAATTGGAATAATTGATGGTAATTTAGAA
The DNA here is from genome assembly GCF_024496085.1 of Flavobacterium cerinum. Classification (NCBI taxonomy): domain Bacteria; kingdom Pseudomonadati; phylum Bacteroidota; class Flavobacteriia; order Flavobacteriales; family Flavobacteriaceae; genus Flavobacterium; species Flavobacterium cerinum. The sequence continues at coordinate 3,199,786 of NZ_CP101751.1, forward strand.
ATTATAGCAATCGTTTATGCTTTTCTATATTTATTAGGACTTTTATTCGGCGTAATATTTTATTTAAAAGATAAGTTTTTTTTAATATCTTTCCTCATTCATAAGGATTTAAGTCATTAGAATAAAAGAGTATTTATGATAGAATTAATTTTTGAGATAGTGGTTTTCTCAATTTTGAGGTATTCAGGTGCTTTTATAAGATGGCTTTTTTTGCATCGCAAGAGAACGTTTAAATCTTTGCTACAAGAGGGTGATCATTTTAATACTATTGTTTCAATTTTGGTGGTTTTAGGAATAGTATTTCTATTTCAGTTTGTTTAATACGTAAATTAGATTAAAATAAAAAAGTCATTATTGTTTTTCTCCATTTTGTCTTTTTTCATAATAATCAATCCAATTTCTTATTCTTCCAACAAACATTTTAAGATAGTTTTCAGTGAAAAATATATTCGACCAATCAAATCTTTGTGCTTGTACACCAAGATAGAACACAAAAATTGATGCTCCGGCTTCCGGAATTAATTCAATTTCTTTTTCTGATAAATTTCTTATACTCTGGTAGCCATTTAGAAAGCTTTTTACTTTTGATTCATATTCATTTTTGTCCGATTCTATAAAAAATAACTGTTTGCAAAAATAACCGACATCCAAAATTAATAAACCGTTTCCGCAATTGTCAAAGTCAAAAATAGTGATCTCATTTTCATTATTTACACTCAGATTATCATACCAAATATCTAAATGAACGATTCCTTTTTTATTTTCTAATAAATCACTTTCATTCATTCTCTTTGCTATTTTACTACCAATTGCTTTTAAGAATTTCATTTCATCTAAATCTTCGTCAAAAAATGGCTTTATCTTATTATATGATTCATTCAAAAGTAGTTCAGCATCATAATTTACTCTGTCAATTTTTTCACTTTCAGTTACGTTATGAATTTTAGCCATTAGGAAACCGATTGAAAAGCAAGTTTCGTTTGACATAAATCGCATTTTTTCGCCTTTAGCAAATGAAAAAAGTACTGCATATCGAATTCCTTCAGGCGCATTAATTTCCTGAATGAAGTTTCCGTTACTATCTGAAATCGGATATGAAACAGATAGAGCATTTTTTCTAAGTAAATTTAGAAGCGCTAATTCTTGCTCAATTTCTATTTTTGTTCGCCATTGATGACAATAGACTCTAAAAACAAATTTTGTTTCATTATCCGAAATAAAGTACGTATGATTTACGCCCGTTCTAAATAATTGACAATTAAATTTTTCTGATAACTGGTACTTTTCTTTTATAAAGTTCCCTAATGCTGTTTCTGATAATGTGGAGGCTGTTACTGGAAAAGTGGTCATTTAGTTCGGTTTTATAGAATTGTGGCTAGCTTGTTAATAGGTACAAATATAGCTGTTCCCGGAAGATCTGTATGATAAAAACTACAATCAATTGACTACTATACTAACTCTATCGTACGGATTTATTTCGGCCGTTCGATTGTGCGAGTTTGCAATCCGTATAATTAAAACTAAAACTACAATCCTAAAAGTTGTAGTTTTGTTTTATGGGAGTATTACAATTATAACAACTACCCTACTAATCCTGACACGGATTGCAAATCCGCGCCATCTGGGTTACCTTCTAAACTCTTTAACGGAATGAAAAGTTTCTTTAGTTACATAAACCACATCACACAGAATTTTCATTAACACTCCTTCTTTGTATTCATATTTTCTAGTCAATTTACCTTCTTTAAAATTATATGTCTCTCCAAACACATTGTTATTATTGTCCAATATAATTTCATAGTCCGTTATAATTGAATTTTGAGGAATATACTGTTCTATTTCAGAGGGGTAAAACCTAATGTTTTGATTGAAATTTTTAATGGAAATTATTTTATGACCATCAACTACTCTTTCATCAAATCTCTCAATTACACTAAATATATTTGCTATATCACTTACCTCACTTGAATTGATAAATGGATATTGTATCATGATTTTTTTCTGAATCAAGAATCTATTTTTATATTCAATATCCTTGAAATAGAAATCATACCATTTGCTATCGAGTCCTGGTGAATTATTTTTCAGTTTTATATTATGTAAACTATTTTCCTTATAATTAAATTGAATTATGTTTTCTATTACTCCATCCTCATTGTATAAAATCTGACTTATTAAATGACCTTTTTTATCTAATAAATTTTGACTTATCCTTTTTTCATTTTTATACAAATCAATTTTATCATTATTTTGATTAGAGCAAGCTATATTTAGCAATGAAAATATAATTATGATTAAGACTTTTCTTTTATTCATATAATGAAAATATTAATTAGTTTCATTTTTTCTTTTAGTAACTTCATTCCCTTTTAATTCTTTCCCAAAGATAGTATGTCTAAATTCGATCACGCGGATTTACAATCCGTGCAATTAAAACTAAAAACTACAATCCTAAAAGTTGTAGTTTTGCTTTTATGGTAATATGCAATTATAACAACTACCCTGCTAATCTTGACACGGATTACACCCGAGGCTTTAGCCGAACTGATAAAGTAAATCCGCGCTATCAGGTATCAGATACCAAAATATATTAAAGTAAAAATTGATCGCAAAAAAAGAAATAAAACAAATCAATGAAAAATCTTATCTATTTAGGATATTACAATTTAATTTTAATTAATCTCATAACTGTATTTTACTATAGTTATGAATTATACCTATTTAATGTAAGCATCTTAACTCAAGACGGTTGGCGATATTTGATATTATACTTTGTAATCGATATATTTCTTTTTATTTCAGCTTTGTTTTTTCTTTTAAATAAAAAATGGAGATTAATATTGATTACACTTTTAATAGGAATTCTTCAAAATTTAACCATTTCTTTTACAGCTGTAGCAATAACAGGAATAATAACTTCTTTACTAATTTTATTTTGTTTATTCTTTTTTAAAAGACATTTGATGGTATAAACTTATTTATGTGACCCTATAACCCGATCGCGCGGATTTGTAATCCGTGCCAATAAAGAAAGAGCAAACTACAACCCTAAAAGTTGTAGTTTTGTTTTTATGGGAGTATATAATTACAACAACTACCCTACTGATCTTGATTCTTACATCTTTATTATTTTACAATCTTTATCCAATTTTCAATTTCTTGGAACGTTTTTTCTGAATTCTCAATCCACGGAAAATGTCCGGCTTTGTCAATCAATACAAGTTTAGAATTTGGTAAAACTTTATTCAATTCATCTGCGTATTTTGGCGGATTATTAGTGTCATATTTTCCATTAACAATCAAAATAGTAGTTTTAATATTGGGAAACTTTTTTTGATAATCAAGATATTTTTCTCGCTCAGCTTCGGTTTCTATAGGATAAACCTCTTTAATCGGTTTTCGCCTTCCTGCTTTCAATATTTCTTTCGCGATTGGAATTACTTTTTGAGCACTTTCTTCATTATAACACCACCATTTTATTGAAGCATCAGAAATATCTTTTCCTATTTCGTTTGTTTGGGTTTTATGCGTCATCATATAATCCCAATCTTTTATGACTTGAGAAAACCACGCCGATTCTTCTGCTCTTTGGGTTTCGGCTTTTTTTCTTCGTTCAAATGTTTCTTGTTGCGTTCCAACTAAACTTGTTCCTGTTAAAATTAGACCCGAAGTGCTTTGTGGAAATTTTAAAGCATATTCTAAAGCAATCGAACTTTGGTCGGAATGCCCAAAAATCCAGATTTTATCAACGTTTAATTTTTTTCTTAAGTCTTCGATTTCCTGAACGATATAATCTTGATTATATTCTTCAATTGTTTTTGGCGTTTCCGATTTTCCGGTTCCTCTCGGCTCATAATAGACAATTGTAAAATCACTTTCCAACGGTTTTAACGTCAATTCATAACCAATTTTTCCGGAATTTAAATGTCCGACAATCAGTATCGGACCTTTTCCTCTAATTGTGTAATTCAATTTTAAATCGCCAATCTTTTCGTAGTAATTCCCATTTTGAATTTTGCTTTGACAACTTACAAGATTTGAGATTGTAAAAAAGAGAATACTTAGATTTAATATTTTAAAATTCAACCTCATAACCTGTTCTGTAACATTGCATAGCACTTTTTGTTTCTTATCTGGCAATCACACCAACACCTGTTAACGGTTCCTTTTTTTCGACAGAAATTGAGGTTTCAACGGTAAAATTCCACCAATTACTAAATTCTAGATCATCGTCCTGATTTCCGGTATGCGTATCGACTAATTCTTTCCAGCTATTACAATACATAATAAAATTATCCATAAACTGTAGTCTGTATGCTAGTGGAGTTGTTCTTGCAAAATGAAACCGAATCCCTTTTTCTTTGGATAAGGATAAAATTACCTGCTCATTATCGGTTGTCAGAAAGGGAAAAACCTGAAAATCATCAGGAAGTCCTAATCTACGCGTCTCTTCACTAACCAGTTTTAAAATCCGAAGCAAGTCGGCAGTGATATACGACCAGTAATGTTGGGTTATTGAATAGGCCGTGTTCCATCGGTTCATAATTGGAGATGCTTCAAAAATGCTGTCCTCTTCAGTGGGAAGCCACATAGCAAATTGTACTTCTTTTAAGTCATTCCATTCAATTGATTCCAGAATGGTATTCTCAAAATTCAGAATGGTGTTTATTCGAGAATTGTCTGATTCGTTCATTTTTTTAAGGTTTAGCGGTTTGTTTATTTAGCTATCGAATATCTTTTTTGAATAGGCTTCGTTTTTCTTTTAAAGTTGCTGCTAAACTTATTTATGAAGCTTTTTCGCTTATTATTTTGTAAAAACTAAGCAGCCTGGATTTTACAAATATTTTACTAATCTACATAAAAATGTAAGTTAAAACTTAAAAATAAATAAAAATTTCCAAAACATAAAATGATCATAAAATCTAATACGATTAGAATAGATAATATAAGGTCATTTAAAGGACAATAAATTATGTAATTCTTAATCCCTTTCAAATAAATTTTACATTCGATTTGAGGAAAATCACACAATATTTACGGAATTAAAATCAAAGTTTAACTTTTATTGATCATAATACATAATTTATGCTAAACAGCTTCAAAAACACTAAAAATCCATTTCAGTTCCTTAAAAAAAAGGCCACTTATAAAATACTGGTCATTTTATTGTTCGGATATCATACCGTATACTCACAACAGGTAAGCAGTGATTATATATATTCTTATCGAACGAGTAACTATACAGCAATTGATCACAGCAATGCAACAAATGCATTTCCTTCTAATACTAGTTGGAGTAATATTGCTGCACTTGCTGTTCCTATAGGTTTCACTTTCAATTTTAACGGTATAAATTATAGCAACTGTACGATTGTTTCCAATGGTTTTATTGCTTTTGGGAATACCAATATCAATATAGGACTTATAACAAATCCGATCTCTTCCAATGAATCATATGACGGAGCCGTTAGTGCCTTAGGAACAAATCTTATGTCTATAAATCAAGAATCTCGTGTTATTTATCAAACGATTGGTTCTTTCCCAAACAGAACCTTTGTAGTACAATGGGGAAAAGTTAAAGCAGCCACTCGAAACGGATATTTTAACTTTCAAATCCATTTAAATGAAGGAAATAATACTATTGATGTTATATTCGGTCCCGCTACTCCGACTACTGGAGAGGGATCCTTTCAAGTGGGGCTTAGAGGGGCTGATAATAGTGACTTTAATAATAGAAATAAAGAGCTGGATTGGAACTATACGTTAAGCGGAAGTTCCAACACTGCCGCTATTAAATCGCAAAATAGTTCTCATCCTAGTTCAGGCTTAACCTATTCCTGGAAACCTATTTACAAAAAATGGAACGGAACGGATCACAACTGGAACAATCCGAGCAACTGGTTACCGGTTGGTGTGCCATCTACAGATAACAATGTATTTATTAATCCCACTACCACTAATAACTATCCGATCGTGAGCGGAATCGCACAAGCCGGAAAACTTACTGTTAAAGGACGTCTGGATATCGTATCCGGAGCTATAAGGATTTCAAACAAAATTGACGTGCAACAAAGCGGTAGTTTTACGGTTCACAATAATGCCGAAATCATACAAACTGATAATGATGTTCAAAACTCCGGAATTGTGGCGATCAAACGTACTACCCGTCCCATGTACCGCTATGATTTTACCTACTGGAATTCTCCCGTAACACTTTCTTCCGGTTTTACACTAGGCATGTTATCGCCCAATACATTAGCCGATAAATATATGAAATGGCAACCGACTCTTAACGGTGGCGGTAACGGAAACTGGACTAGTGTAAATGCCAATACCGTCATGGATCCGAAGACCGGATACATAGTAAGAGCTCCGCAAAGTTTTAATCTTAATCCGAATAATAAAACACCCTATACCGCTACCTTTACCGGAACTCCGAATAATGGGGACCTGCTCGTTCCGATAATCGTAGGAACTATGTCCGGTAATGACGATCAGTGGAATCTTATCGGAAATCCTTATCCCTCGGCCATTGATGTCATGTCATTTGTAAATAACACTTCCAATATGGGTCTTTTGGATGGTACTATTTACTTATGGACACATAATTCACCGCCATCCGGTACTGCTCCCAATCCGTTTTACGGTAGCTATACCTATAATTATACCGCTTCCGATTATGCAACCATCAATCTGTTAGGAGCAACAGTTACCGCTTTAGGTAACCCTGTTCCAAGTCGTTATATCGCATCCGGACAATCATTTTTTATTAAAGGTTTAAGAAACGGTAATGCGCTTTTCAGTAATTATATACGGGTAATCGGTAATAATAATCACTTTATGAAAACCGGTAATACTCCAAACGGGCAAACAATCTCCGATGAAGCCGTCGAAAGAAAACGAATCTGGTTAAATCTAACCAACAAATCAGGGACATTTTCTCAAATTCTGATCGGATATGATAAAGACGCAACGTTGGATTTCGACAGAGGTTTGGACGGAGAACTATTCGGCGGAAACGAGGCTACGCTTTATTCTATTATACCCGATAATCAGCTGGCTATTCAAGCACGTCCGCTACCGTTTAACAATGGCGATCAGGTTGAACTAGGATATAAAACCGAAATAGCAAGTGACTACGAAATCGGTATTGATCATTTTGATGCTTTTTTTGAAAACAAAACTATTTATTTGGAAGACAAAATTACCAATACGATACACGATTTAAAAACAGCACCTTATTCGTTTATATCTGATTCCGGAGCTTTTAACGATCGTTTTATTCTTCGTTTTAACAATATTACTTTAGGTCATAATAGCTTTAGCCCGGAAAACAGTATTCAAATAGTAAGCCGCGATGAATTGACGGTAAGTTCTTCCATTGAAAAAATAAAGGATCTTACCGTTTATGATCTTTTAGGTCGGAAAATTGACGAGTATTTAAATACTAACGAAAACGAAATTGTGCTGAAAAATGTAAAAAAAATATCCGGCGTAATTCTATTAAAAATCACATTGGAAAACGGTACAACGCTATATCGGAAAACCTTTTTTTGATATCGTATACTACTTATCGATTGTAGCAATCAATTCTGATTCCATTGTTTAAAGCAAGGAATCCAAATACTGATTGATCCTTTTTTGATCCGATAAATCAATTATGTTTCTCTCATACCAGTCAATTAAAATAAAGGCATATTTCTGGCCTAATTCGTTTAATATAGCAGAAACAGCCAATCGGTCGCTTTCAGTTGAAAAGTCATCTTTATAATCGAACCAAATATAGTCAACACTGTCGTTTACCGAACTAAAGAAAACAGCATAGGATGTATTACTAAAACAATCGGCATTCCCTATATTTTGTCGGTAATCATCCATTTGCTGGTCTTCTACAAATTCCTTCTTTTCACTGGGAATAAGCCCCTGATTCAGCAGGAATTCTTTCAGATCAGTATTTGTTATGTTTAAATCCAAAATGGAGAAAGGTCGGTTCCCTCCTATTGGCCGTTGCTGAAAGTAATAATCACTGGTTTCTGAATGCTTCCAGGTATTGATATCGTTTTCTTCCAGATCATTTAAATGATCAAACACATCCAAAACAAAATCCCGGTTTTTTCCGGAAGTTATTTCCTGTGTTAAATAAGATGATTCAAAATAGTAATCCACTGATTATTCGTTTTTCAGATAGTTTAAAATCCTACGGTTATATCACAAATCTAAATAAAAATACTATGTTAAGCTTTTTTTAGGTTCGGAAATTTATTTTGCAAAATAGTCACCAATTTTTCGCCTACTACTTGATATTTCACTCTGGTTGCTACTTGTTTATTTAGGTTGAGTATATCTTCCGGATCTACTATATAATTCAGTCTATCGTGAATTTCAAGTGATAGTGCATTTCCCTCAATGTCGAACGTGATAACATGTGTTTTGGGTAAATATTCTTCCGATGATTTTGAATAAACCCCTAATTGCGATTTTAAAATACCACCATATTGCAACGTGGCGTTTTCAATTCTAAAATGATCAAAAACAATATGTTCCTCTAATTCACCAACTGTATTGGTGCTAAAAAAATGCAAATCATGTCCGCTTAAAACCCAGAAACAATCCGTTTCAATTCGTTTTAATTTTACACCAATGGCAGATAAGGCTATATTTTTTATGCCATCCGTTACCAGTTCCTGCACTTTATTTGTAGTTGATTGCGGAACTGATGCCGATGTAAAAGCATCAATTGTTTTGCCGTTCATCCATTGCTTTAATTTTGAAAAATCGCGATTCAAAAGTTCTAGTTTATAATGGTCATATTTAGATCGTTCCGAATTTAAATCGACTTCAGACTTTGCCGTTTTGTGTTTTTTATTCATGATAACCATGAAAACGACACCTGCTATTATTAATACGATTGGAATTAAAAATAATGGATTCATATTTTTTTGTTTTTAGAAGTTTGTTGATTTACTTTTTTCAGTTTCTCTTTTGCAATGAATTATAATCATTGCTATTATTATTGTTTCTTTCGTATTTCGACTACCCCGGCCTTTGTTAGCTTAATGATGGTGTATTTTCCATCGGCATCTTTGATGAATTCAACTGTTCTGTTGGCATCATCTGACCGGAAGAATTTATAATCTGATTCCGGAAATAGTTCAATTTCAAAGTCATTATAATACAGTTTACCGTTCTTTTCCAGAATTTTAATAGTTTCATAATTTCCTTTAAAGAGTTGGTAAAGCGCCGTGTTATTTTTGACTTTCTTATGATGATAAGGAAGCTCTACTTCTTTATCAAAGCATATCGCAGCTAATCCATAGGCCAGCATATAAGCCGGAGACTCATTATTAGAAAGGACAATGACAAGCAGTCCGTCATCTGTAAAACGGTTAAAGGAAGTCATCGCTCCGAAAAAACCACCATCATGAGCTATTAATTTATGTCCCTGATTATAAAATGGATTGATCAGAAAACCATATCCGAAATTTTGTTCATTATAGGACGCAAACATCAATTGTTTTCCTTTTTCACTTAAAATTGTCGTACCGTATAAGGCCTTATTCCATTTTAACAGATCATCAACTGTAGAATAGCTACCATCATGTCCGATATTGTACATCCAGTTGATATAGGGATTTTTAGTGTACTTTTCTCCTTTCCTTATATACCTGTCGGCCATATTGGTTATCACTTCCTCATTTGTCATAACACCGGAATCCTGCATTTTAAGCGGATCAAAAATATTTTCTTTTAAATACGCCGAATAGCTTTTTCGGCTTACCTGCTCAATAATACGTGCCAGTAAATAATAACCGACATTACTATATGCCGTTTGCTCACCCGGTGTAAAAAGAAGTTCGTTTTGCGCGATATACTTCAATACTTTATCGTCAGTTAAAGAAACTTCGTTAAGATAGAGCGTATCGAAATCCATCGGAAGTCCTGACATATGTGAAAGCATCATATGAAGCGTAATTTGATCCCCTTTTGGAAAGTCCGGAAAGTATTTATTTAGCTTATCATTAACCGAAAGAAGCTTACTTTCTGCCAACTGAAGTAGCGCCACCGCAGTAAACTGCTTGCTTACGGAAGCCAAACTGTATTTTGTATTGATGGTTGTTTTTATTTTCCATTCATAATTCGCATATCCATAGGCTTCCCGCAACAGTATAGTATCCTTTCGGACGATCAAAACAGTTCCGCTAAATCCGTTTACCGCGGTCTGAGCCTGCATATAATCTGATAATTTTGCAGAAAGATTGTTTCGATTCTTCGTTACAGTAGCTTTCTCCTTAATCGCTCCGGTTTGTGAAAAACCATTGAGCGCGAATAGGCTAATTCCTAACAAAAACAGTACTCTTGTGTTTATCATACGAAGTGGCTATGTTAAAATCAATATTATTTATCTTTACTAACAACTTTAATTTCAGCTTTTAACGCATCTCTTGTTAAAATAACGGAACTAATTTTTCCATTGCTGAAGTCAAATTTTAATAGATTCGGATAATCAACAATTCTAAAGAATCCGTTTTTCAGAAGCAGTAATTCATAGTCATTTTTTCCTTTAAAATGTTCCAGGATTGGCGATTCTACATAGAGACGGTTATTCTTTTCTATTATTTTAGTGTCTATTCCCTGTCCGTAAAGGAAATCATCATACACTCCAATCAGTTTTTCTTTTAAATCGGAAGGAATTTCCTGAACTACTTCATTCGGTCTTTCTTTATTCCAATCCATTACGGTCAAAATTTTTCTTAGCGTTTCGCTCATTACCGGGATACGATTCGGTTTTTCACCGTTAGCAAGTATTGCAAAGCCATTACCGTCTGTCATAGTACCAAAAACGATACCGCCAACTCCGGTATTGGAACCGTTACAAGAAAACCAGTCGTAGTTGTTGTATCCGAAAGATTTTTGCCAGCCATATCCCCAACCTCCAACAGCATTTTTTAAAACGGTTACTTCTGTCATTTTTTTCGCAATACTATTTGAGATCACCTTATTCCCTTTATTGCGTAACGCATTTTGCATTTCAATAAAAAGCTTCGCTAAATCGGTTGGTGTAGACCACATTCCTGACGCCCCTACTTGTGGTGTAATTGGTAATCCTGTTTTAATAACTTTCCCAACGTTATCATGAACAAGAGCAACATTTGTTAAAAACCCTTCTTCATTAGGTTGTGCCATTGTTGTATTTTTTAGTCCAAGAGGTAAGAATATATATTCCTTTGCCAATTCCGCAATCGATTTATTTAATGTGTCTTCTAATGCCATCTGGATAATTACATAACCGCCGCCGCTGTATTGCCAATCCGTACCGGGTGTGAACAAAAATTCAATTTCTTTATCGTATCTCGGAATCTGGCCTAAAAGACTCTGCTTTAGAGTTGGAATCGCTTCTCCTTCATAATGGTCTTCAAATCCACTCTGACTTGTGCCGGCCGTGTGATTAAAAAACTGTTTCCAGGTTGGGCTATTATTTTCAGTAAACTTGCTTTTTGGCAAATGCCAACGCTTTAAGTATTTATCTATCGGATCATCCAAATTGATCAATCCTTTTTCTTCAAGAATATGACAAAGTAATACTGTTATGGGTTTAGAAATAGATGCTGTTGAGAAAGCCGTATTTTCATTTAACTTTTCGTTAGAGTTCGTGGATTTCACTCCAAACTGGTTGGAATATACAATCTCATAATTTTCAAATACAACAAGACTAAATCCCGGAAGTTTGTATTTTTCTAATTGCTTATCGATATGTAAGCTATCCGTAAGAAAGCTATAGTCTTTTCTTTTTGATACTATTTTATTGCTTGTTTGGCAACTTGAAATTAGTATTGTAAAAATGAGTAAATAAAGAGCATTTTTCATGGTATTGTTTTTTGGTTAACGATTTATTTCGATAGCAAAGATGTGGAAGACATTACAACTATGCGACCGAATAAAAGTATTCGATCTCATTTGCTCAGAAAAATAGGTGCGAATCTTTACAAAAAAGAGTACGAGTAATTACAAAAAACTATAAAACAAGTATTTACAACAAAAAAACAAGTACATTCCCTATCTCTTTTTAAAGGTAGTAGTAAAAGATTATTTTGAATTAAATCCTAATTCAGACAGTATTTCAGGGATTATTATCTTACTTTTTATATAAATAATCGTGCAGATTTACTAGATTAATTCGGCTAAAGTCATCGATGTAATCCGTTCTAACTCAAAAATAAACTCAAATCCTAAAAAACTTTCATTTGTTTCCCTTTATAAAAAATAGAATACCTATAAAACTTGTATAAGCAAGATTACAAATCGGGTGATCAAAGATGCTTTGCGCTTCAATAATATTATTTTACAAACCTGAAATTTCATTTATGAAACAGCTTAACTGATGGAATATATTTTTTTGTTTCTTTATAAAAAATAATACCTTTTATAAGAATAAAATGATATGTTTGCATTTCTTAAAAGTGAGAAATATTTTAACATTTTACTACTAAATAACAAATCACAATTCGGACTCAATCGAGTATTTATATCATATAACTTTTTAAAATTTAAGACAAATGAAAAAAGCATTTAAAGCTTTAGCTGTTGCATTTACGGCATCAATCATGTTAACTTCATGTTATACTTACACTAGTGTTGTAGGTAAAGGGGCACAAGGAAATCAGAAAACTACAAAATGGAATCACTATGTAATTTACGGATTAGCCCCGGTTGGCGTTTCCGATTCAAAAGAAATGGCCGGCGGAGCTCAAGATTATACAGTTACCACTAAACAGTCATTTGTAAACGGTCTTATTTCTGCTATTACTTTTGGAATTTATACACCAACCGTTACTACTGTTACTAAATAAGGTTCAGTGTCAAACAATTGTTTTAATTGCTTAAAATTATAAAATGAAAAAAATAGTCTTTTATGTTTCATTATTGCTTTCGGTATTTTTCTTTATCAAAATAATGAAAATTCTGATCTACGATTATACCAACCTAACCAATTATGGAATGGGTTTCTTAACCGGTCAGATACTATTATTAGTATTATTTCTATTTACTTCTTTTAAGCTTAGAAAAGCTAGAAAATAGCCTTTAATTCAAGTATAATAAAACGGAGAATATTATTATTTTTCTCCGTTTTTTAATTATAGTAGCTTAAATGATACACTTAATCGGAACAAAAGAGAAATTAGGCATTGAATTTAGTATCCTTGATAATAAAAATCTTACCGGAAATGCGAAAATTTGGGTGGGTAATGCATTTTTTGGAACAAATGAAGATGTTATTTTTTTAAAAGGTTATCTGTTAAACGGATTAAAGGAATTACTAAACGCAAGAGTGATAGATAGTCCTATATTTCAAACCTTTAGCAATTATAAATTAAAAAATATTTTTTATTATCTGAAACACAACTTAGATTGTAAAAAAGAAGCAATTAACACCTATCCGTATCTTATTCATTTCGGAACATTTACTGATGATTATATCGTTTTTGCTTTTTCATATCAAAACAGTATATATATCCTTTGGAAAATCATTAACAAGCATTCTATTTTTAAAGATATTCAGGCTAGTAAAAAAGGAATACATTTATTTAAAACTTCAAAAGAGGAGCTACAAGTAATCATTAGTCAACTTGAAATTTTTCTGGAAAATCAATTAAAAGATTGAAATCAGTACTATGAAAAGCATTCTGAAATCGCTGTGCCTTTTTATACTTGTCATGAGTTCCCTTCTGTCTTCTTCCTGTTTTTATCATTGTTCTATAGCCGGTATAGAAGTTTCTGAAAATATCCTGATAAGTGCGGAAGAAAAAGGAATTAACTATTGCGAACTATTGGAACAATCCCTACAAAAAAATAAAAGAGCCGTTATACAATTATCGTTATTGAATTTTGACGGTGCTATTGGTTATGATCACGGAACATTGTTAGTCGAGTTAATCCGTAAAATAGGCGAAAATGAATATCTTTCTCTGATCCGTAATCTAAACGATACGGAAAAGAAAACAATCGAATCCTATTTGCAAGCCGGTTTAGAATATCATTATGACAGTTCGTTAAAAGAAAAATCTATAAAAAGTGTTTTTCCGGAATTAAATGCCTTTCTTCAAAATAGAAATTAATTAGTGTAGTAAATTCATTTCGACTGTTAAGTAAAACAGATGTAATCTGTCTCAAATTTTGATTCACAATTATCTATTTTCAAGCCATTTTATTGCTTTATCCAAAGCTTCATCACTTTTACAAACAACATCCGGAATGATACTTTTACCGTATTTCTGTTTGTTTCTGTCGGCAAAAACAGTAGTTGCCAAATTGATTCGGGAACCGTCAGACAGTGTAAAAGATTGGCAACCGGTCGAAACTCCGAAAGTCGGCTCGCCAAATGATTTTACGTTCGGAAGTCCTCTAAAGACAACTGACATTGCTTCTCCGGAACTCGCCGTCCGATTATTTGTCAGCACTGCAATTTTTACGGCTTTTGTTTTAAGTAGTATTTTGTTTTTATTTTCTGCTAAAAGTTCCTGATCGCCAAAAGCTTTCCCGTTGTTGTAAATCCAGGGAGTCGGTTTATCATTCGGATCAAAAAAGTATCCTTGTACTCCGTTATCAAGTAAAGGACCAACTGCAACCAACATCGGCCACATATTTCCGCCGAAATTTTCCCTCAGATCGACAATCCATCCTTTTTTCGCTTGCGTATTTTGTAATGCTATTTTTGCTGTGATCGTTTCAATATAATGTTCAATTTCCTTTTCTCCGCCGATACAAAATGGAATTCTAATATAACCGATAGCATTCGGCACTACCTCATCCGTAAAAACCGGTAAAGGCTTTTCTTCTTCCGAATTGTTTTTATTTGCAGCGGAAAAATAACTATGATTATCTTCTAAACGCGTTATGGCATGAGTAATGGCCGGATAGGTGTCTGCTATGGTATGACTGTTATTTGCATACTGGTACACTTCATTTCTAAAACGATCCCAGTCTATTTTGTTTTTATTGACAGAATGTGTTTTTAATAGTCGAATTACCTCTTCAATATAACTTTCGGATTTTGGCGACACATTATGTAACTGTTGGTTTTTACAACTCATCACCATCAAAAGAACTGTCGTAAGAAAAAGGATTTTTTGTTTCATCTAAATCTGATTTTTATCGGTAACTTCTTAAACAATACTATCATGATTCTTTCTGTAATCTTCAAATGTAAAATATATTGCTGTTTTTCCGTTTAAATGATTCAGCGTTATATATTTATCGGGATTCTGAATTAATTCAGCTAAAACTTTGAGTTGATAAATTTCCGGTAATGCTTTCTTTATCAAATCAAAAGCAATGTCTTTGGTATTTACGATGAAACGACATTCGCTGTCATCATAGATCGACAACTGACCTATTTCATTTAATTCAATCTTACAATTGATAATTGTTATATTGTTATCATTCTCTAAGAACGTAATAAACTCTTCTATAGTATTAATCTCAGGAATGTCATTTTCGGTTGCAAATCCTATTTTTTTATAGTTGGTCGCACCGAATTCTTCTATCTTTATTTTTGTGTTTTTATTGAGTAACCTGATTCCTTCTAATGTTGAATATGTGCCCAAATATATTTCATATTTATCATTCGTTTTTCTTAATAAATATACTTTCGGATATATCATAAATAGCTTTATATAAAATTATCTGCCTATTTTAAAACCTCCAACAGATAAAAGATCGTTTAAATCAGGATCTTCCGGTTCTTTATACGGATTTAAAAGACTGTTTGTATAGCAACGGTCTAATTGTCGTACTAAAAATCCTTCCGGTGTTTCGTCTGTCAGTTTTACGCTTAGTGATTGTACTGAATTCCAAAATAGCTTCTGAAATGTGGTATGCATTAATCGGGTATCCAAAATTCGCAAAATACTTTCGGTTCCGTTTTTATAAAAGCAATATCCCGAATCGATATCTCCGTTTTCTTCATCGGGTAAAATATAGTGTATCCAGTTTTTTAGAATTCCTTCATCATCTGAATTCGAAAGTTCATGCATTATTTGTTCTAAAACCAAATCGTAACCGGTAGATCGCGAAGACCAATCTGTTCCATCCGGTAATGTTATAAATCCTGACGCCATGTGACTCGTTTATGATTGGCAATAAAGTTAGAAAAACTAAGTCCGTATTTAGTTATCTATCCTAATCATTTTTATGCTAAAATCCGGCTTTACTAATCTGTATCAAATCCTTTACTTCTTTGCTCCAGTCTAATTCATTAATTTCCGGATTTGTTTTAGAAAACTTTACAATAAAATATTTAGGTAACGGCGAGCTAATTGCTGAATCAATAGTAGCATATCCGATATATTTAATATCGTTTACATAGAACTGATATTGGATACAATCTTTAAAACCATCGGAAAACTGATACTTAATGGTTTTCCCCACAGTAAAATCACAATCCTTATTCAAATTATTATTACGTTCGAAGCCAACATACCAATTGATTAAAAATACTAACAATATTCCTGTAAAAATCAGTAAATAAAGCTTATAACGTTCTTTTTTCATAACTCTTTTCTTATAATATTTTATTGGATACGGTTTTACATCCGAGGTTTAGCCGAACAGACTCTAAATATGGAGACAGAAATATACGGGTTGGTTATATTATTTCAGTATTAACCGTTAGTTTTTTAGTATATCTGATGATCAAAAATAACAGCCAAACAAAATAAATCTATATTACTTAATGTAACGATCATTTACCTTGTTTCAATTCAGAAAGCAAACTTTGCAGGGTATTAATTCCCCAATGTTCAAAATACTGTCCGTCTTTTATCCGTACAATATCAATAATATTAATCTTAATCGATTTACCGGTTGGCTCAAAATCAAAAAGTTTCCCCAAATGAGTGCCTCGTATTATTTTTCGAGTTACTACTTTGTCATTCTCCTCAATCTGGTCCTCTATTTCGACTACGAGATCCGGAAAAGCCGGTTTCAGAATAGTATGAAACGTATACCACATCCCTTCTGCTCCGTTTGCTGTCGGTGGCGCCGTATGGTTTATAAACTCAGGATGCATCAATGTTTTAAAGGTTTCGTAATTTGTTTGTTCGATTACTTCTTTATTGAATTTTTTTACAATTTCTTTATTGTTCATCTTTATAGTATTTGGAGTCTGTACTAGTGCTTATTATTACCAGGTTCGAAGCGAATCGTATTCCTGTCGCAATGCTTTGGACAACTTACCAACCACCTCATCAATTGAATGCCGGATACATTCCTTTACCTTACTGTCATTCATATCATTATTTAATACAATACTATTCCAGTACTTTTTGTTAAAATGCCAGGCCGGAGTAATACTTTGATAACGATCCCGGAGTTCCATTGCCAGATCCGGATTACATTTTACACTGATTTTCAGATCCGGATCATTCATCGGAATTACAGCAAACCATTTATCGTATACCCGAAAGATCAGGTATTCCTCCTTAAACGGCATATATTCTGTAACCAACGGCAACGACAGACAATATTCGCGTAGTTCTTCAATGTTCATCCTTTTATATCCTGTTTATACATTGCTATGCTAAAAGTACTGAATTTAATCATGACCTTTATTATAACAGTATAAAAATGCTCGTCGGATTTACAGTAATTTTGTATTACCTTTAATGGAACGTATATTCATAATTACTTATTTATGGAGATTCAACAAATCGATCATATTGTATTAACGGTAGCCGATATTGATACAACTGTACAGTTTTATTCCACTGTCTTAGGCTTTCAGGAAGTAACATTCGGAAATAACCGAAAAGCACTGACATTTGGAAATCAGAAGATCAACTTACATCAAAAAGGACAGGAATTTGAACCTAAAGCCAACAAACCCACCTGCGGATCGGCTGATTTGTGTTTTATAGCCAAAACCGCTATTTCAACAGTTCTGAAAGAATTAGAAGAAAAAGGTATTACCATTATTGAAGGAATTGTTGAAAGAACCGGAGCTATGGGGAAAATCCAGTCGGTTTACTTTCGTGATCCGGATCAAAACCTGATTGAGATAAGTAATTATCTTTAACCATAAATCGTTAGTTGAAATATTTGATATAGCAATTATTTTATAATTCTTAAACGTTTTTAATATGTTAATTCCATCATTTTTATTGTAAGATAATTTTTATTTGAGTTATTTTGAGTAGTACGTTTATTCGCAATCAACTCACACAATTTATGTCGGCATCAACACATCCGTTAGACAATCCGGTTTATCATTCCTTACACGAAACACACCAACACCTTTCTATTGAATACAATGGTATGGCTTGCTATAATCCGGATTATTGTCCGTTTGGCGGTTTTATAAATCCGGATGCTACCGAAAATAGCATTGCGCAATATGCCCGGTTAACCGATACCTTTTTTATTGTAGGAGAAAAACCTTGTTTTGGCAATTCGGTAAAATTAACCAACGAGTTGATTTGTGATCAAATGATCCTATCCGAACCGATTCCGGTTTCAGAACAACAGGAAATCACCTTATTACAAGAGCACCAACGCAAAGAATTACTGGAATTAGTGAACCTTGTACAACCCGGGTATTTTAAGATTAAAACACCGGAAATGGGTCGCTATTACGGTATTTATAAAAATGGTATCTTAGTAGCTGTTACCGGCGAACGGATGAAAATGAACCGCTATACCGAAATCAGTGCTGTTGTAACACATCCGGATCATACCGGAAAAGGATATGCTTCACAATTGGTAACCTATGTCGCAAATATGATTTTTCAGGAAAATAAAATCCCGTATTTGCACGTCGCATCATCAAACACAAGAGCGATTGCGGTTTACGAAAAGCTCGGTTTTGTTACCCGACGTAAAATCAGTTTTTGGAATTTTATAACGTTGTAATTACTATGACCATTCGATTATTACTTTTCTCTTTGTTTTCAATTACGGTTCAGGCACAATCGGAAAACGACTATTATCGATTTTCTGCCGATCTGTATCACAATCTGAATAAAGATACCACCGCCTGGAGATATCAGATGAGTGCCACACAGTTTTCTATTAGCGGCTACTATAAAACCGGATTGGAAATATGGGATAAAAACGGTGTTCGGAAACCAAATCCGATGTCTTCTCAGGATAGTTTGCTTTTCTTTAAATCCAAACAACTAAAGGCAAAGGATTATATTGTAGATCGTTCTAAAAACGAACAGATCATTATTATTAATGAAGCGCATACCAATGCCCGTCACCGAACTTTTACCCGATCGTTATTAAAAGGATTATATGATAATGGCTATCGTTATTTAGGGCTGGAGGCTTTACAGGATACGATTATCAACCGGCGAAAATTTCCGGTTTTGGATAGTGGTGTTTATACCAAAGAACCGGAATTCGGGAATTTGCTTTCCGAAGCTTTACAGATCGGTTTTACGGTATTTGGCTATGAAGCATCGGAAGGAAAAAACAGAAAAGAACGGGAAATCGAACAGGCTCGTAATATTCAGGCGTTTATTGACAGTCATCCGAAAGGAAAAGTATTAATCCATTGCGGACATGATCATGTTTTTGAAAACGAACATAAAACCTGGGAAAAAGCGATGGCCGGAAGAATTAAGGAATATACCGGTATTGATCCGTTTACGATTAATCAGATTCCTTACACTGAAAAAGGAAGTCCGGAATTCAACCCGCCTTATATCAATCAGATTACCGAAAACGATCCGGTTGTATTACGCACGGAATCCGGAACACTTTTTAACGGTTTATCTGCTCCGAAACAAACGGATATTATTGTCCTGTTTCCACCGACACGTTATGAAAAAGGACGTCCGAACTGGCTTCAAACCGGAAAAGTATCCTATATTCTTCCTAAGAAAAAAATAAAAAACAGTCCGCTATTAATTGCCGCTTACCGGACAAAAGAATACGAACAACAAGGAATTCCGGCCGATATAATTGAAATTACGGAGAAAAATGTTATTCCACCTTTATATCTTGCTCCGGGAACATACGACATTATTATTAAAGACAAAACGTATAAAATACAGGATCGCTATTCGGTGACCTTAAAATAAAATCATCACTATAGGAGATTACGAAAATGAATGATTTACCATACCCAACAGGTATTTATCCTAACCACTGAATATGCTATCAAAACAAAATCCCGTCGTTTATTTTGAAATTCCTGTTACCGACCTCGATCGGGCCATACGATTTTATACCGCTGTTTTTGATTTTAACTTCGAGAAAACCAATATCGATCATAATGAAATGGCATTATTTCCGCTATCCGATACTCTACCCGGAATTAGCGGCGGTTTAGCCAAAGGAGAAATTTATAAGCCTACTTTAAATGGTATCGTTATTTATTTTCATACTAACAGTATCGAGCAAACACTTCAAAAAGCAATAGCCAATGGCGGACAAGAATTATATCCGAAAACGTCTAACGGAGAACTGGGTTTTGTGGCTGAATTTATGGATTCAGAAGGCAATAGAATAGCCTTACATCAACCGGCTGATTAAACTTTAGCCAAATATGGAATATGATCATCAAAATATAGTAAAAAAACAAAACCCCTGAGCGTGTACTCAGGGGTTTTATGTATCTTTTGAAAAGTGTTATACTCTTCCTTTTAGCGCATTAAATACCCATGCAATAGCAAAAAATCCGATTCCTACTGCTCCGAATCCCCAACCGGCTACATCCGCATATCGGTAAACAGCTAATCCGATTAACAATAATCCCATTAAAACCATAATTAAAGTGGCCCACCCTAAAATGGTATTTTTATTCATGCCCATAAGTCTTTAGTTTTTGAACGGCAAATATCGTAATAATATCAGAGTTACAAAAGCGTAAATGGGTTAATTAAATATCTTAACCAGCATTTCTTTTAGTAAATCCTGTTGTGGTAAAGCATTGGCGCCCACTCCCTTGCTTTTTACATCGATATCCCGTAAAACCGCTACAATCTGACTCACTTTTTTCATCGGGTAGTTCTTTAGTGCTACATCGTAATCTTTCAGGAAATACGGATTTACTTTTAGTACTTTCGCTACATTGGCCGGATTTTTATCTTTTAAACCGTGATATTGCAACAATTGAGAAAAGAATCCGAAAATCAGACCGGTTGTAACCACCAATGGATTGTCTTTTGGATTTTGTGCAAAATAATCGGCAATCTGATAAGCCTTTAACTGGTTTTTCTCCCCTATCGCTTTTCGTAACTCAAAATTGTTGTAATCCTTACTAAATCCGATATTATCTTCAATAATCTTTGGCGTTATTGTACTTCCTTTGGGTAGAATAATGGCCAACTTGTCCAGTTCGTTCGCTATTTTACTGAGATCCGTTCCGAGGAATTCCACCAGCATGGCAGCCGCTTTTGGCTCGATTTGATATCCTTTTCCGGATAAAACCCGCTTTAGCCAGTCACCTACCTGATTTTCATATAGTTTTTTACTTTCGAAAACCACTCCGGCTTTTTCGAGTACTTTGGTTACTTTTTTTCGTTTATCGAGTGTTTTGTATTTGTAGCAAACAACCAAAACGGTTGTTGGCTGCGGATTTTCGGCATAACTTTCCAGTTTGTCAATCGTACGCGACAATTCCTGTGCCTCTTTTACTATTACCACCTGACGATCGGCCATCATCGGATAGCGTTTGGCATTCGATACAATCTCATCAACGGTAACATCACGTCCGTACAAAACCATCTGGTTAAAACCTTTTTCCACTTCCGTCAGGATATTATCTTCGATATAGTCGGTCAATTTATCAATATAATAGGGTTCTTCTCCCATTAAAAAATAAATCGGTTTAATATCGCCGGCTTTAATATCTTTTATGATTTTTAATACTTCCTCCAAAACAGTTTCTTTAACAATTATCCGGAAATCAAAAACTTCAATTTATATTTGCAACATGCAAAATCTGAATTTTCCGCCTTATTCCTTTCGGTTCAAAAATAGTGAAAATAAAGTGGCCATTTTCGATGTGATCCGTAAAAAATTTATCCAGCTAACCCCTGAAGAATGGGTTCGGCAACATGTTGTTCAGTTTCTGTTACAAGATCAAAAATACCCGAAATCCTTAATTAATGTTGAAAAAGTCATCAGGATCAACGGACTAACCAAACGATATGATGCGGTCGTTTTTAAACCCGACGGAAAAATTTTCCTGCTAGTCGAATGTAAGGCGCCGGAAGTTCCCATTACGCAACAGGTTTTCGATCAGATTGCCCGTTATAATATGGTACTGGAAGCCGATTATTTAATGGTGACCAACGGACTAAATCATTATTTTTGTCGGATGGATTATGAAAAAGAGGAATACCAGTTCCTAAGAACGCTACCGGATTTTCCGCAGCTATAATATCAGAAACTTTGAAAAAAATTGCTATTGTCATACTCAACTGGAACGGTGTAAAACTACTCGAAACGTTTTTACCCTCCGTTGTTGAACACTCACCGGAAGCAACGATTTATGTTGCCGATAATGCTTCAACCGACACTTCTATTGCTTTTGTAAAGGCTAATTTCCCAACGGTTTCTATAATTGTAAACCGGGCTAATTTCGGATTTGCCGGCGGATATAACGAAGCGTTACAATCGGTACAAGAACCTGTTTATGTATTGGTCAATTCCGATATAGAAGTAACACCAAACTGGTTACAACCTGTTATTACACTTTTTGACAACGAACCGGATACCGCTATCATTCAGCCCAAAATACTGGATTATAAACGAAAAAATTATTTTGAATATGCCGGTGCTGCCGGAGGTTATCTGGATAAGTTCGGTTTTCCTTTTTGTCGTGGCCGTATTTTTGAAACAATAGAAGAAGATAAAGGTCAGTATGACGACATCCGGGAAATTTTCTGGGCTTCCGGAGCTTGTCTTTTTATCCGCAGCTCTGTTTTTCATGAATTGAATGGATTCGATGCTGATTTTTTTGCCCATCAGGAAGAAATCGATTTATGCTGGCGGGCTTTTAATAAAGGTTATTCCATAAAATACTGCGGCTTATCAACCGTTTATCATGTGGGCGGCGCGACTTTAAATGCCGGTAGTCCTCATAAAACGTTCCTTAATTTCAGGAATTCACTGTGGATGATGGCTAAAAATTTACCCAAAAAGCAACTTTTCCCTATTATTTTTCTTCGGCTTTGTCTGGATGGTCTGGCCGGTATTCAGTTTTTTATCAAAGGAAAACCCAAACATACCTGGGCAATTATTCGGGCTCATTTTGCTTTTTATCGTCTTATTTCCAGATTTTTACAAAAAAGAACAACGCCTCAAAAAGAAAACTATTATCTCGTAAACTCCATTGTTTACCGCTATTTCGTTAAGAATGGCAAGTTTTTTGATGTTAAGATTTAACATTTGTTTATCGTTTAAAACTTTAACAAGGAGTAAAATCTTAGTAAATTCGTTACTCCTTATAAATTCAACATTTTATGAAAAAATTCGTTATTGCCCTTTCGGTACTTGCAATTACATTGACATCCTGCGGATCGAAGAAAAAAATTGCAGCTTTAGAAGAAGAGAACAAAAAAATTCAGGATTTATTGAACACTTGTACAGTAAAACTGAATACCTGTTTAACTGAAAAAGACGCTATGGCAGGACAACTGGACTTTTTGAAGAAAAACAACTCCGATTTGATTAATAATATGGGGAATTTAACTACCCTTTCTTCAAAAGGTGCTGAAAATCTTGAAAAATCTTTGGAAAGCTTAAAGGAGAAAGACCTGAAAATCACTCGTTTACAGGATGCTCTTACTAAAAAAGACAGTGTAACACTTGCTTTGGTAACCAGCTTAAAAAGTTCTGTTGGAATTAACGATCCGGACATTCAGGTTAATGTAGAAAAAGGAGTGGTATTTATTTCCATTGCTGACAAATTACTTTTCAAAAGCGGAAGCTATGTTGTAAGTGACCGTGCTAAAGAAGTATTAGCTAAAGTGGCTAAAGTTGTAAACAGTAAACCGGATTTCGAATGTATGGTAGAAGGTCACACGGATAATGTGCCGATTAAAAATACTGTATTAGTAGACAACTGGGATCTTTCTGTAAAAAGAGCGACTTCTATTGTTCGTGTTTTACAAGATGATCTTGGTGTAAATCCAAAACAGTTAATTGCTGCGGGAAGAAGTTTCTATGTTCCATTAGCAGATAATGATACACCGGATAACAGAGCGAAAAACAGAAGAACCCGTATTGTGGTTTTACCTAAAATCGACCAGTTCTACGACATGATCGAAAAAGAAATGAAAAACATGAGCGGTAAAAACTAATTAATAACCGCCCTAGATTATAAAATGAAAAGCAGGTCCAATGGACCTGCTTTTATGTATTCCTAATTATTTTTTTAATAACCAATTAAATATTTAAATTAAGAATGACACCTCTTTTATATTGTTATAATTGTAGCATTTTGTTACGCTAAGTTATTGATATAATACCGGATAAGCAAAGATTTTATTTAAATTCAATAATTTACTACAAAATATCCACATCCCCTTTTCCTTCCCGAACAACAAAAGGCTCTATTCCGGAAAGATCAATTACAGTTGAAGCGTGGTTATCTCCATAACCGCCGTCAATAACCATATCAACCAGGTTTTGCCATTTTTCAAAAATCAGTTCCGGATCTGTAGTATATTCAATTACCTCATCGTCATCGTGAATGGATGTTGAAACAATCGGATTTCCCAGCTGTCTTACTATTTCAAGTGCTATATTATTATCCGGAACCCTGATACCCACTGTATTTTTCTTTTTAAATTCTTTCGGAAGGTTATTGTTCCCCGGGAGAATAAAAGTATACGGGCCCGGTAATGCTCTTTTTAATATTTTAAATGTAGCCGTGTCGATTTGCTTAACATAATCCGACAGATTACTCAAATCACAGCATACAAACGAAAAATTAGCTTTTTCCAGTTTTACACCTTTGATTCTTGCGATTTTTTCCAATGCTTTCGAATTGGTAATATCGCAACCCAAACCATAAACGGTATCCGTCGGATAAATAACCAGTCCACCCTCTTTCAGGCATTTAACCACTTTAGCAATGGCGGCCGGATTGGGATTTTCAGGGTAAATTTTAATGAATTCTGCCATGATTTTATCTATTTAAGGTTAACTTCTATCCGATTATCTGCAATTTCGCAAAACGCAGTAACAGTTTTTTAATTCCGCCTACTTCAAATTTGATCTCTGCTTTTTTATCCGCTCCGGCTCCTTCCAGATTCAAAATCTGTCCTTTTCCGAAACGTTCATGCATTACAACATTTCCGATATTTAATCCGCTGTCATACTGACTTGGTCCCGCTGCTGCCGGTACGGATCCCGACATCGGTTTTAATTTACGAATATTACGGTCCGGTTTCGGCTCTTCATTATCCGTAATATATTTTGGCGGTGTTCCGGAAACCGGTTTGGCCAATCGCAATTTCGATTTGTCTACATCGCCGAAAATATCAGCATTGATTGTCGGTTTGTAACGATAGTTGGTTTCAACCGGTGTCAGATATTCAATATACTGTCCGTCAATTTCTTCAATAAAACGCGACGGTTCACTGTCAACCAGTTTTCCCCAACGGTAACGCGATTGCGCATATGTCAAATACGCCTGATGTTCCGCCCGGGTTAAGGCAACATAAAATAAACGGCGTTCTTCTTCCAATTCACTTCGCGTATTCATACTCATCGCGCTCGGAAACAGATCTTCTTCCATTCCGACAATAAAAACAGTCGGGAATTCCAGTCCTTTTGCCAGGTGAATCGTCATTAAAGCCACACGGTCATCGTCACCGGTATCATTATCCAGATCCGTAGCCAAAGCGACATCCTCCATGAATTCCGATAAAGCACCACGCGCTCCGTCAACTTCCTTCTGCCCTTCAATAAAATCTTTAATACCGCCCATTAAAACTTCGATATTCTCAATACGGGCAATCCCTTCCGGTGTTCCGTCCTTTTTCAGTTCCTGAATCAATCCGGTTTTCTTCGTCACATGATCGGTCAGATATAAGGCATCCTGCGTTTCATTAATCACCTGAAAACTTCGAACCATCGTTACAAAATCCTGTAATTTGGCTTTCGTCCCGGAATTTAGTTTTAAGTCAATTTTATCGATATGCTCCATAATTTCAAAAATGGAACGTTTATAATGATTTGCTGCAATTGTCAATTTTTCTACAGTCGTATCCCCAATTCCTCTTGCCGGATAATTGATCACCCGAATCAATGCTTCTTCATCTTTCGGGTTAATAACCAATCGAAGGTAAGACAATACATCTTTGATTTCTTTCCGTTGATAAAACGACAAACCACCATAGATTCGATACGGAATATCTTTTTTACGCAAAGCATCTTCCATTGCCCGCGATTGTGCATTCGTACGATATAAAATAGCAAACTGATTGTTATTCATCTGGTGTTGCATCTTTTGTTCGAAGATGGTACTGGCCACAAAACGACCTTCTTCACCATCTGTAAGACTACGATGCACTTTTATTTTCGGACCGAATTCATTGGCCGTCCAAACTATTTTATCAAGTTTGGTTTTATTTTTATCGATAATTGTATTTGCTGCTTCCACAATATTTCGGGTGGATCGGTAATTTTGCTCCAGACGATAGGTATTTACCCCTTCATAATCTTTCTGGAAGTTCAGAATATTATTAATATTTGCACCCCGGAAAGCATAAATACTCTGTGCATCATCACCAACTACACAAATATTCTGAAAACGATCAGACAAAGCGCGTACAATAAGGTACTGGGAATGGTTAGTATCCTGATACTCATCCACCAATATATAACGAAAACGATCCTGATATTTCATTAAAACATCCGGAAAGCGAGTCAACAACTCATTGGTTTTCAACAATAAATCATCAAAATCCATGGCTCCTGATTTAAAGCAGCGTTCCACATAATTTTGATAAATTTCCCCCAGACGCGGTTTTTTACTCATCGCATCCGCTTCCTGCAATTCCGGATTATTAAAGTACGCTTTAACCGTGATCAGACTGTTTTTATAAGACGAAATACGCCCTAAAACCTGTTTCGGTTTATAGATATCCCTATCCAATTGCATTTCTTTGATAATCTGTCCGATCAATCGCACACTATCCTGCGAATCATAAATGGTAAAATTGGACGGATAACCTAATTTATCCGCTTCATTTCGTAATATTTTGGCGAAAACCGAGTGAAAAGTTCCCATCCAAAGGTTTTTAGCTTCACTATTTCCTACAATACTGGCAATACGGGTTTTCATTTCCCTGGCGGCTTTGTTGGTAAATGTTAAAGATAAAATATTAAAAGCATCAACCCCCTGATGCATCAGATAAGCAATACGAATGGTTAATACCCTTGTTTTTCCCGAGCCGGCACCGGCAATCACTATCATCGGCCCGTCTTTTTGTAAAACGGGAGCCCTCTGGGCTTCATTAAGCTGGTCAATATAATTTTGCATGGTCATGATATCAAACTTCAAAAATACTACTCATTAGGGTTTATTACAATTAAAATCGGCATAGTTTTTTATTTTGTTTGTTTATTTCTTTATTCGTTTATTTGTAACACTTTGAACCGATTTTAAATTAACAAATATCCGATCCTATCTTATGGATACTACCAAAATAGTAGAACTACTGTCTTATACTGTACCTGCCATCATTACCGGCGGTGTAGCGTATTACTTTTTTAACCTGCATACAAAAAATGAGGAAGGCCGTCGTCGTTTTCTGTTACACAAAGAAGCTCAGAAAAGTGCGCTTCCGATACGTTTACAGGCTTATGAGCGTATGACTTTGTTTCTGGAGCGTATTAGTCCGGCTAAGTTACTGGTTCGTATTGCGCCACATTCATCGGATAAAAACGATTATGAAAATTTACTGATCCAACATATCGAACAGGAATACGAACACAATCTTACGCAACAGATTTATATTTCAGAGGAAAGTTGGAATATTATCCTGACGGCTAAAAATACAACAATTCAGATGATTCGTAAAGCCTCTTTGGGCGCTGAGAGTGCCAATAAATTACGCGAGATTATTTTAAGCGAAATGATGGAAAAACAATCGCCTAGCTCGGTGGCTTTATCGTATCTTAAAAATGAAGTCGGTGAATTATTCCGATAATTTCATCTAAAACTAAAGTATAAAAAAGGCTTTTCATTGGTTTGAAAAGTCTTTTTTTATGATCATAATATTCTGTTTACCAAATCAAAAAGTTTCAAAAAAACAGCGAGTAAGCCTTCACAATATCCCGAAAAACATAATGAAGCTATAGTTAGTCAATTTGTTAACTATTAGAGACATTTTTTTTAGAAAATTTTTCCTATACCATTATTTTTTAACTTGTTACATACAATACTACACAAAATATTGTTCAACGTTAAATATTTTTAGATGAAAAATTTCTTTTTACACTTTTCACTCATGCTATTTCTAACAACAGCATGTCATTCCGACAATAATAGTTTGGAAGCATCCGACCCGATTCTTAAATCTAAGTCCAGTCCCGAAAAAATTACTTTTCTCAATCAAATGGAAATTAACAGATGGGTCTGTACATCTCCCGGAGAAAATCCAACGGCCACTGTATTACTCAATCATTTTTTCGAACGTAATTCTATCTATCGTGATAAAGGTATCTATTCCAAGTATGGAGGTAATGTAATATTTACTTTTATAGGCAAGATTGGAGGAGAAGGCAGAAGTGATTCTATGATTCTTAATATTTCAATCGTTATGAACTCAACACTTACACTAAGTTTACAAACCCGAAATGAAATAACCGGAGTTGACAAGTTTCAGACATTGGAATTTAAGACAAGTTAAAAATGAAAACACTTCAAAAAATTAATACCGTTTATTTTAAAAACAGTCACTAACATTTAATATAGCAATATAAATTATGAAAAAATCTTTATACTACCTAGCCTTAATCACAATATTAGTGACCGGAATTTGTTTAGCAAACAATTCCGGAGAATTAGCCTCAAACGGGAATAATGACAAAAGAGATTTTATCCACAACATAACTGATGGTGTATGGGAATGTACCTCTGTCGGAGAAAATGTATTTGTTACAACATTTCTTATCAATCATTTGTTTGACTATGATTCTCCTTATACTATAGATGCTTTTTATTTTGATGGCGGTCATTCCTTTTCTTTTTTAGGCAGGCTTGGAAAAGGAGATAAAAAAGATTCTATAATTTTAAAAATTAGCATAGAAGACAATACACTCAAAGCGAAACTATGGAGTACAAATGAAACAACAGGTACGGAAGAAACTCAAGAATTAGATTTTGTCAGAAGACGTAAATAATATGTCATAAAAAAGACCTTTCATTGGTTTAGAGCGTCTTTTTTTTTTCAAGCCGACAAAAAGACAAACAATTGAATATCAAGGACAAACAAGCCAAGTAGATTGCTTTTCAGTTCTATCATTCATACTTTTAGATAAAAACATAAAATCATGAAAAAAACATTACTTTATTTAACTGTTGTTACGCTTCTTACTGTTGCTTGTACCTTAGATATAGATAGTACTACATCAACAAAAGCATCTGAAGGTCTTTTTTCTTCTAAAATGAGTCAAAATAAAAAACGCTTTATTGATAATATGCATGATGGCGTATGGGAAAGTACCGAGGGACATTTATTTGCAACATTGATTATTAATCATATGTTTGACCATCCTCACCTTGTTAAAGGATATTATACCTTAAACGGCAGCACTTATACATACATAGGCAAACTTGGTTTTCCGGGCAGACAAGACAATATTGTATGTAATATAAAAATAATCGGTAACACACTTACACTAATGGTGGAAAGCACCAATGAAGTAACCCGTCTAAAAAAAGGACAAGAATTAACATTTACCAGACAAAGAAATTCTTTAGTTGTTGACTAATCCTAAATTCCGATAGCACAAAGTAAAAAAGACTTTTCAAATCAATGAAAAGTCTTTTCAATTAAAATAACAAACAAAACAATTAATTATCGCGAATTACATGGGCTACCCCAGTAATTGTATGTGTAACAGCCGGGTTATTATTATCCGTATATGTACCGTTAAAGGTGAGATCAATATATTGTCCTACCGATCCGAAACTACTCAAATTAAACGATACCGTATTAGGTGTTTGCAATGAAATATAACCTACTCCGCTTCCTTCTATTGAAAAATTCGTAGTAGTATATATTCCCGGTATATTGGTATTTCCCCAAATATATATCCCGCCAGTTCCTGTTGCACTGGAACTAATCGATAAGCCATTCGGTGTATAATTTGCATTAATTCCTGTGATGTAATAAGTTATAGGATCATTATCAATCTGATAACTGATAAACTCCGTTACTGTATTACAAGCAACCAGGTTACCAACATTAGTTGTTGGATTTGTAAAAGTATACGTAATCTCACCGGTTACCTGCAAATTATCATAATCGGCACCTTCTAAAGTAAAAGTGGCATTCGGTCCGCCGCAAACCAACGTATTGAAGCTAAAACTTCCGTTTGAAACCGGTGCTACCTGTGTAGTATAACCAATATTCATGATCACATAACCATTGGTAACCGCTGCATTATTACAAGTCACCAGATTTCCTTCTACAGTTGTCGGTACTGCTAAAGGGTTATTAATCGTAATCGTAGGCAATGTTGTATTGGAGGACAATGGCCCTGCTGATCCGCTATAAATAGTATTTCCGCAATTATCAATTACAACGATTGTCAGTGTTTCATTTGCCGGAACCAATCCGCAAACCTGTCCGTCTGCATTAGTTGTTCCGATTGAAGGATACGTATTTCCACTTCTTATAATTCCGACCTTAGTATTAGCCAGCGGATTACCGTTAGCATCTTCCAGATTAACACACATGGATACTACCGGGAACGGAGCATCACAATTCCACCATGAAAAATGCGATACGGTTCCTACATAATTATTCCCCTGACGGGTAGCACTACCTTCCTGAATCCAATAGCCTTTATCGTTATCAAAATGCCATAACGGAATCGTGTTAGGC
The DNA here is from genome assembly GCF_024496085.1 of Flavobacterium cerinum. Taxonomy (NCBI): domain Bacteria; kingdom Pseudomonadati; phylum Bacteroidota; class Flavobacteriia; order Flavobacteriales; family Flavobacteriaceae; genus Flavobacterium; species Flavobacterium cerinum. The sequence continues at coordinate 3,230,859 of NZ_CP101751.1, forward strand.
GCGGTACTTAATTGACTGTTATCGATTTTCATTACAATCTGAGCCGTATGCCCGGAAGCAATCTGTAACTTTTGTCCTGAAGCGCCTCGTAACTCCACACTAAGCATACCCAGTGTTTCTAAAGCTTTTGCATTACCGTTTTCATCCTGTGCAAAAAGAGTACCCGGCATTAAATCGGATAATTTATTATCAGATGGCAATAAATGATACATTGAGACCGAAACACTTCCATTATAAGCAGCACCGTTTTCATCCTGAAAAGCACCGTCGAAAACAACTTTAGTACCGGAAGACAATGCTACTTCACTACTTACTCCGGCATTGATCACCTGAGTAGGCTGTAACGGCAGTAACATAATTTTCACATTATTATCTCCATTAGTCGGAACCATTGTACGGGAACCATCTACATAACCCGCTTTTTTAGCAGTGATATAGGCAAAACGTTCGTAAACCGAAGCATTTTTAATGATAAAAACACCGTTAGAATCGGTTATCCCTGTAGTATTTCCAATTTTGATATTGGCATTTGAAACCGGATTTCCGTTGACATCTACAACTTGCCCGATAAAATTTCTTGAAACCTGACTACCGAAACTGGATGACATAGTACCGCCTCCGCCCGGATTATTACCTCCTTCATAGGTGCTATCGGATTCACATCCGATCATCAATATCATGGAAGTAACTATTACTAAAAAAAGTTTGATTTTATTCATACGCTTCCGTTTTGTGTTGTTACTAGTATAGATACATCCTAACGCTTTTAGTTGCGTATAACTTAATGTTATTTTTACACTATTTTAATCACAAATCAATACATATCTTAAAAATCAACACATTACATTGATCAAAAATTAAAAATAAATTTAAAAAATTACTCTTTTAATAATTTATCCAATTGTATTTTTTCATTTTCAGGCAATCCGGGTAATATTTCCTGAAAATACTGTCTGAGTTTTTCATTTTTAAGTAAAGCCCGAATCGTATCTTTCGAGAACTTAACAAATTGCCACTTATGATGTATAGTACCATTTACCAACCAACGCAATGTATTCAGATCACTTTTATTCAGGTATAGCAAGTTAACCAATGCATTCTGACGTGTGCTACTTTCATATTTAGGCGAAGCATAATCCAGTAATTCTTCATACCATTTTAATTTTTCAGCATTCTGATAATCCGGTGTAGCTAAAGCCAATGTCAGCCAACTAATCCGAAGATTTTTATCATTAAATCCCTGTCTGTTTTTTGTTTTATCCAATAACGGAAAACGACCATCCGGGAATTGAGCCCAAAGTGCTTTTAAAGCAATTTCCTGTGTGATATAAGACGAATCATCCAATAAGGTTTCATATTGTTTTTTAAATGATTGCGGAATCGTTCGCAATGATTTAGCTACGGCTTGTCTCACTTTTAAATCGGTTGACTGCATCGCTAACTTCAGCAAGGGTTCATTCTGCTCAAACGGTGTATTTTCCAATTGATAAATAACCTCTTCCTTTGCCGGATAGAACACTTCCGATTTTAATACCTGTTCCAATTGCACCTTTTTGTCCGCTAATAGCTTATCCTGCAAGCCAACTACATCCAGATACTTTTTTATAAACGGGTTTTGTTTTACAATTGCCAGTGCCTGTTCCGTCGGAAAAACCGCATTTTCAAGCCATAATGCTTTAAAATCAGTTGTATCATATCCGGAAGCCGCTCGTATTTCAGCTAAAAAATCATCCGTGTTTACGTTTTTAAAGGCATATTTGCGAAGGTAGTTTTGTACCGCTTTACGAAAAGCGGTTTCACCAACCTGAACTCTCAGGTAATGTAATGCCCAGGCTCCTTTTTGATAAAAAGTCAACGAACTCGCTTTCTCATTTAACAACGGAATTTTATCCGTTTGTGAAACCCGAATCAAACGTTCGGCTGATTCATATAATTCCCAATTAAAATAATCATCGCCAAAAAGCTGTTTTTCAGCCAATAAAGCATAATAGGTTGCAAAACCTTCCTGAAGCCAGTGATGTTTACCGGATTGTGCCGTTATCATATCGCCGAACCATTGATGTGCCAATTCATGCGCATTGACATTCACGTAAGTACGGTCATTAAATCCGATTACATCAACAACAGAATCCTGAGAAAAGACAGTAGCCGTTGTATTTTCCATACCGGCATATAAAAAATCGATTACCGGCACCTGACGATATACCTGCCACGGATACGGAACTCCTATTTCCCGTTCAAAAAAATCAAATATTTCTTTTGAATAGCGATAGGTCGGTTCAAACTTTAACGAATCCGCTTTCCTTATATACATTTCCAACGGAGTACCGGAATTTGTCACTACTGTTTTCTTTTCAAATTTTCCGATCGCTAACATCGCCAGATAAGAACTCATCGGTTTTTCCATCGCATAATGCCATGTGATCAGATCACCCCGATTTTCTTTATTCTTTAAAACTCCGTTAGCAAGCACTTCAAAGGCTTTATCAAAAGTAACGGATAGCGAAAAAATCATTTTTTCATTGACATCATCAAAACTCGGCAACCAATGACTCGTATATTTCCCCTGCCCTTGTGTCCATATCTGGAAATCGTCATTTAATCCAACAAAATAGAGTGTTTGTCGCGGTTGCGTTTCATAATGCAATTCCAGCGTATTAAGTCCTTTTTTATATCCCTGAAACAATTGTAATTTTTTTCCGGTATTTTTAAACTTGACCGCTTTTTTATTTATCGTAACTCCGGTAATATCCATACGTTGCGCATCAATATTAATTGTATCGACCGGATTGATTACCTGGAATGTATATCGGACATCTCCTTTTATTTTTCGCGTTTCCGTATTAAAAGAAAGTCCCGCATCAAGAGAAATAAAATCCACTTTTTCGCTTTGTTGTGCCTGCGAAACGGCAAATATAAAATAGAAAAAAATCGTTAGTCGCTTCATAGTTAAATCATAATAGAATGCTCAAAGTTACAAAGTTTACCACAACATTATACCGGCTTTTTTGTAAGTTTACGCCTTAAATTTTCTATTTTGAAAGCAAAAACGGTTTTTAACTGGAGTAGCGGAAAAGACTCTGCTCTGGCTCTTTATGAGTTATTACAACACAATGATTTTGAAATTGACTGTTTACTAACCAGTATCAGCAAACAATATGATCGAATTTCAATGCATGGTGTCCGAAGCCGCTTATTGGAACAACAGACAGAAAGTATTGGTATCCCTTTAGTAAAAATGGAGATTCCGGAAATGCCTTCGATGGAAGTTTATGAAAATGTAATGCGGGAAACGCTGACTTCTTTAAAAGCCAAAGGAATAACGCATGCTGCTTTTGGAGATATCTTTTTGGAAGATCTGCGAAAATATCGGGAAGAAAAACTCGCTGAAATGGATTTAAAAGCTGTTTTTCCATTATGGAAACGAGACACCTCAACCCTTATTCAGGAATTTATCGGACTGGGCTTTAAAACCATCGTGACTTGTGTCGACGCCCGATTATTAGATAAAAGTTTTGTCGGTCGTATTATTGATGCCGATTTTTTACGCGAATTACCCGAAAATGTTGATCCTTGCGGTGAAAACGGAGAATTTCATACCTTTACTTTTGACGGGCCGCTTTTTAAAAAACCGGTTGCTTTTACCAAAGGAGAAATTGTTTTACGAAAATATGAAGCTCCGAAAAATGACGATTCCTGTTTTACCGATCCGAAGGAAACGCAATACGGTTTCTGGTATTGCGATCTGATTCCGGAATAATCCAAATCAGGTAAAATCACCTAAAATGTCGGTCTTGATTTTTGCTACTTTTGAAAGATGCAGTATAGTCCTACATTACCTATGACAGAAGAAGTAACCAAAGTGTTGCACTTTTTGGATGAAATCGGTATTTCAATTGTCGAAAAACCGCTTACCGACACTTTTTTACCCGGTCTTTCGTTAGGCCCCAACTGTATTTATGTTGATTTTGATCAGTTATTATATCCCGGTGATCTGTTACATGAAGCCGGACATCTTGCCGTAACTACTCCTGAAGAACGTCTGGTAGCCGGAACTGAAGCCCAAAGTGCCGACTGGCCGACAGGCGGTGAAGAAATCGGAGCGATTTTATGGTCGTATGCCGCAGCTGTACATCTGCAACTGCCGCTTGATTTTGTTTTCCATAACAACGGATATAAGAATGGCTCGGAAATGCTGATCACTAATTTTGAAAAAGGAAATTATATCGGTTTACCTTTTCTGGAATGGATCGGACTTTGTCTTGGTGAAGAACGCGCCGCTGCAACAAATCAAAAAGCTTTTCCTTTGATGTTAAACTGGTTAAGACAATAAATCATGGAACTGATTCGTGCAATTAAATTCCCGTTATCCTTTGATGTCGTTCGTTTACAGGCCGATATTAATAAGGTGATCTCTCATAAGTGGACAGATCATTATAATCAAAACGATTATAACGGCAAGTGGACTTCAATAGCTTTAATGTCAGAAGACGGAAATTCGGATTCAATATTTGCTTTAAACCGAAGCGAGCTTATTGATACGGATATTTTAAAACAATGTGACTATTTTAAAACCATATTAGACGAATTTCCATTTGAAAAAACAGCTGTTCGTTTATTAAATCTGACTGCCGGAACCGAAATCAAACCACATCGCGATTATTGTCTGGGTTATGAAGACGGTTGCTTTCGTTTGCATATTCCGATTATCACCAATCCGGATGTCGTTTTTATGCTGGACGACAAACGTTTAATTATGAACGAAGGCGAATGTTGGTATATCAATGCCAATTTTAGCCATTCGGTAGTAAATAATGGTTCCGCAGACCGAATCCACCTGGTTATCGACGGCATACAGAACGAATGGACTGACACGCTGTTTTACAAAGAGGCACATCCGGAACAATTCCGAAAACCATTACCCGAAATGAACGAAGCCGAAAAACAGCGTATTATCGAAGAACTAAATCGTATGAATCCGGTATTGACAGCAACTATTCTAAAAAATATCGAGAACAATCATTCCTGATGAAACAATTGATACAAACAAAGAAGGCAGGCTTAACCAAACCTACCCTCTCCTGTCTATAAACACAATTTATTTATGGAACTCTAAACTATGCCTACATTTATGACACTATTTATGAAAAGTTATGATATTCCGACTCTACAGAATTTTTTAGTAACAAGCACCTCTTTTTCCGGTAAAGGCAAATGCTCTTGTTTTCCGTGTATAATAAAATCAAATGTCGCTTTTGCCAGCGATTCATCAGTAAAACCAAGTAAACCGTAATCGGCTTTTACTTCTTTTAATACAACATCCGAAGAGGCCGAACTGCCGTAACTTCTGTTACTAACCGTTTCAGTTCCCAGATAATATTTTCTCCCGTTAATGGTCGCAAATGCCGACACTATAAATAATCCTTCCATACTCTTTTTGCTTTAGGGTTACTACTTTTTTTATTTGTTGGTTTTTGGTTTTTATATGAAGTCTACAAGAAATTATCGCTTCGGATTTCGTTCATCATCCGTTATTTTGGAATCGGCAATACTATTAGCCAGTGATCCCAACAACAGAAATCCCATTCCAATCAACACAGGCCAGTATATCAAAGGGAAAAACATTTTGCTTATCACAAGCAATAAAGCACCGGTCAAACTAAATATAAAAGGGAGGTAAATTTTTTGTCTTACATTTTTTGACATGGCCCATAAATGGAGAATTAAAAAAAGTAAGATTGCCGGAAAAAGCCATACTTTATAATAAGATTTTACCATCCCGAAAATTCCCAGCATACTACCGTATACTGTCCAACACATGGCACTTTTAGGATAGAACAGCCCTAGTAAACCGAATACATCGGTAACAGTACCTGTACTTTTCTTTTTTTCTGATCCTGCGGTCCAATCCGAAACAAAATTGTACATTCGTTTGTCCATCTGAAACACTTTTATAGTTAGTACTATCTTAAACTCATTTTAAGATTTTGTAACCAATATGTGTCTACAGGCGGTACGTTCTGAAAATCATCATCCGTTACCTCTATTTCCGCTTTACGGACAGGTTCCTGGTTTGGCTTTTTATTGTTGTTTCCGGAATGATTCCCGTGTAACACATTCAAAGCCAATAAAGACATTTCAGTGGAAGTATCCTCTATCAGACTCTGAATAGCTGCCGGATTCGTTTCCGTTACCAATTGTCGGGTTTCCTTTTCCTTTACTATCATTTTTACACCTGCGCGGGTTTCCCGGCAAGTATTGATTAAAAAGAACGAACTCACTAATACGGCAATTTGGGTAATTCTCATTTCTACTATCTTTTTTGGTTACAGTTTAATCGTCAAAAAATACTTAACCTTCTAGCTGACAGTATGATTTTGCTACAGCATTTGATTTTATAAAACTAAAAAGTCAGCCGTTATTTCCTATACGTGTTTTTACCTGTTTTTTTTCGCGTTCTTTCCGTAATTTCCCGTTGATTCCTAATTTTCCGGAAAAACAGCACGATTCTGTTTTTTCCCGAATCGAGTGTTTTTAATTTCCCAATTAAAATCTATCTTCGTAAAGTGATTTATTACTAATCGTAATTTTTGAATGAATAACCTTTTCGAAACTCCTATAGAATACCTGAAAGGCGTTGGACCTCAACGTGGAGAGTTATTACGTAAAGAGCTGAACATTCACCGTTATGCCGACCTTTTAAATCTATATCCGAACCGTTATATTGACCGTACCCGTTACTATAAGATTAATGAATTGCAAAACAGTAATTCAGAAGTACAAATTATCGGGCGTGTTATTCACATTAAATCTGTGGAACAAAAAAGAGGGAAACGACTTGTGGCCACCTTTGTTGATGATACCGGAGAAATGGAACTCGTTTGGTTTCAGGGCCAAAAATGGATCCGCGAAAGCCTTAAACTAAATATGGTTTATGTCATCTTCGGAAAAGTGACTTCTTTTAACGGTACTTTTAATATGGCACATCCGGAAATGGAATTACTTGCCGAACACGAAAAAAGCCTGCGTTCGGCCATGCAGTCTGTATATCCGTCTACCGAAAAACTAACGCAAAAAGGAATTACCAATAAAACAGTAAACCGACTGATGCAACAGTTGTTTATTGAAACTCAGACGTTATTTAAAGAAACGCTTCCTGCTTATTTAGTTGATGAATTAAAACTGATTCCGAAAAACGCAGCACTATTTAATATTCATTTTCCTAAAAGTCAGGAGTTACTGGCCAAAGCGCAGTTTCGGTTAAAGTTTGAAGAATTGTTCTTTATTCAATTGCAACTGATTACTAAAAACCTGATCCGAAAACACAAAATAAAAGGACTGCCGTTTGATAAGGTCGGAGATTATTTTACTACGTTTTACAATCATCATTTGCCGTTTGATCTGACCAATGCGCAAAAAAAAGTATTAAAAGAGATTCGGAATGATTTGGGAAGCAACGCACAAATGAATCGTTTGCTGCAAGGTGACGTAGGTTCCGGAAAAACAATCGTTGCATTAATGACGATGTTACTCGCTCTTGACAATGGTTTTCAGGCGTGTTTAATGGCTCCTACGGAAATATTAGCCAACCAGCATTTTTTAGGAATCCGGGAATTGGCTAAAGGATTAGACTTAAATATCAAAATACTGACCGGATCGACTAAAACCGCCGATCGTAAAATCATACACGAAGAACTTGAAAACGGTAGCGTACATATTATAATCGGTACGCATGCCCTATTAGAAGATAAAGTACAGTTCCAAAATCTCGGATTAGCCATTATTGACGAGCAACATCGTTTCGGCGTAGAACAACGTTCCAAATTATGGAAGAAAAATACCGTTCCGCCTCATATTCTGGTCATGACCGCTACTCCTATTCCGCGAACACTTGCCATGAGTTTATACGGCGATCTGGACATTTCCGTTATCGACGAACTGCCACCGGGCAGAAAACCGATACAAACCGTACATCGTTATGACAGTAACCGGTTAAAAGTCTGGAAGTTTTTAAAAGATGAGATTGCCAAAGGACGTCAGATTTACATTGTATATCCGTTGATACAGGAAAGTGAAAAAATGGATTATAAGGATCTGATGGACGGTTATGAAGGTATTTCACGTGACTTTCCGCTACCGCAATACAGCGTGAGTATCGTTCACGGACAAATGAAACCGGCTGAAAAAGACGCTGAAATGGAACGTTTTGCTTCCGGAAAAACCAATATTATGGTAGCCACTACAGTTATTGAAGTTGGCGTAAATGTCCCGAATGCCAGTGTAATGATCATTGAAAGTGCCGAACGATTCGGACTATCGCAGTTGCATCAGCTTCGGGGACGCGTAGGCCGTGGTGCCGAACAAAGTTATTGTATTCTGATGACCGGTCATAAACTGAGTAATGATTCCAAAATCAGAATCGAAACCATGTGTAGTACCAATGATGGTTTTGAAATTTCGGAAGTGGATTTAAAATTACGCGGACCGGGCGATATCATGGGAACCCAACAAAGTGGCGTACTTAATTTACAGATTGCCGATTTGGTAAAAGACCGGGAGATCTTACAGCTTGCCCGACATGAAGCGATCCGACTTTTAAAAGATGATCCGTCAATGAACAAGCCTGAACATCAGTTTTTAAAACACGTTTTTATCGAATTATCCAAAAAAAGAAACATCTGGAATTATATTAGTTAGTTTCTTAAAAACAGCAATCAATTATCAATCAAATAATTATAAAATATGGTAGCCTACAATCCTAAAGACTGGATTACTTTTATTTTCCGTTTCCATAAAGCGGATACTTTTCGTCAATTGATTCCGATGATGATTACCATCGGGCTATATTCAGCAGCAGTTGGTTATCTCGAAATGGAATATTGGAAGTTATCGGAGAAAAGCCATGTTAAAAACATAACGATCATGCACAATATGTTAGGTTTTGTGATTTCCTTACTATTGGCTTACCGAACCAATACCGCATATGACCGTTGGTGGGAAGGACGAAAATTATGGGGCGCATTAGTCAACAATAGCCGGAATCTTTCGATCAAACTGGCTGCCATGTTAAAAGACGAACGGGATCGTTTGTATTTCCGAACCATGATACCGGGATACGCTTCCATTTTAAGTCGGCACTTAAAAAATGCTGATACCGGCAAACAATTGGATGAAGCCTTTGATTTGAGTCTGGATCATAATAAACACAAACCGAATCAAATAGCCCGTATGTTATTCAATAAAATTAATGAGTTATACGAATCTAAGAAAATTACCGGTGATCAATTAATCATTCTGAATAGCGAAATACAGTCTTTTACGGAAGTTTGCGGCGCTTGTGAGCGTATCAAAAACACACCGATTCCCTATTCGTATAGTGCTTTTATAAAAAAATTCATCTTCTTTTATGTGATGACACTTCCATTCGGTTATGTATTTAGCCTGGGCTATTATGTTGTCCCGGTTGTTGTTTTCATCTTTTATGTTTTGGCGAGTTTAGAATTAATCGCGGAAGAAATAGAAGATCCTTTCGGCGATGATGCAAATGATTTACCAACCGTTAAAATAGCCAGTAACATCAAAGTACACGTAGAAGAAATTCTTTAAATGAAACGTTAATTTTAGTTATTACATTTCCTTATCGGGATATTTTTCAGTAATTTTAATAGCTTGATTCTTCAGGCCGACTAACTATTTATTTTGAAGAGAATCCCGATGAGCTTATCCCGATCATTATTACCGGCCCCGCGTTTAACCCAGGAAAAATCCCTTAAAACACTGGTTGAAAACAGAACCGTTTATTCCTTGAATAATTGCGAGTTAAATCTGTTTGAAACCTATACGACAACCGAAATGGTTCCGTTAAAATTCAACGATCTGGTAGTTACCAGTATGCTCCGCGGGAAAAAGGTGATGCATTTATTTGATGAGCCCGGTTTTGTGTATTTACCCGGTGAAACTGTAGTCGTTCCTTCTAATGTGGAAATGAAAATTGATTTCCCGGAAGCTTCTCAAAATAATCCGACACAGTGTTTGGCTTTAGCTATTGATCAGGTAAAAATCAATGAGACTTTACAATTCCTGAACGAACGCTATCCGAAAGACGGTGATTTCTGGAAACTGGATCATGAAAATTACTTCTTCTATAATAATATCGAACTGGCCACAACGATCAGTAAACTGATAAAAGAATGCATGAGCACGTCAATTACCAAAGATGCTTTAGCCGATTTAAGTCTACAGGAATTACTGATCCGGATTATTCAGACACAAACTGTAAAAGCCATCGATTCGGATACTTTTCTAAATAACAATAGTCCGATATTACCGGTTGTAGAATACATACGTAAAAATCTTCAGAGCAATATCACACTGAAAGACTTAAGCGACAAAGCCTGTATGAGTACCACTTCGTTTTATCGCTTTTTTAAACGAGAATTAGGAATGAGTCCCATTGAATTTATTATAGCCGAAAAAATCAAGCAAGCCAAACAATTACTAAAAAATCCGTCATTGCAAATCAATGAAGTTTGCTTTCAATCCGGATTTGAAGACTGTAACTATTTTATCCGATTGTTTAAAAAATACGAAGGTATCACACCAAAACAATACCAGTTGCTTTATATCAGCTAATATCAATCTTCTTTATACCGCAGCGGTTCCAGATTGTTTCGTTCCGATTCCGTAAACAAACGGGAATGGATAATAAAACGTTTTCCGTAGGGGATTTCCAGTGAAAAACTAGCGCCGCGTCCCACTACTACATCCAGGGTTAAATGCGTATGTTGCCAGTATTCAAACTGATCTTTACTCATCCAAAACGGACAACCGTCGACTTCACCGAGACAGACATCACTATAACCCAGTTTAAACTCTCCTTCCGGAAAGCACATCGGTTGCGAACCGTCACAACATCCGCCACTCTGATGAAACATCAACGGACCGTTACGCGATTTCAATTCTTCTATTAATGCTTTTGCCGCTTCCGTCAGATTAACTCTTGCTACCATAATGTCTTTTTTTAAAAACCCGGCAAGATAGCTCCTGCCGGGTCGGGTATTTGTTTTGGTTTTTGAAAAAAAATTAGAAGAATCCTAGTTTATTTTTGTCATAAGAAATCAGCATATTTTTAGTTTGACGATAATGTTCCAGCATCATTTTGTGGTTTTCTCTTCCGAATCCTGATTTTTTATATCCTCCGAACGGTGCATGTGCCGGATAAGCATGATAATTGTTCACCCATACTCTACCCGCCTGAATCGCTCTCGGAACCTGATATAATTCATGAGCATCACGTGTCCATACACCGGCACCCAATCCGTATAATGTATCATTTGCAATCGCGATCGCTTCTTCCGTGGTTTTAAAAGTAGCTACACACACAACCGGACCGAAAATTTCTTCCTGAAAAATCCGCATTTTATTGGTCCCTTTAAAAACAGTCGGTTCAATATAATATCCGCCCGAAAGTTCTCCGTCCAATGCATTGATATTACCGCCAACCAATACTTCAGCACCTTCCTCTTTACCGATTTTCAGATAAGACTGTATTTTTTCATACTGATCGTTAGATGCCTGAGCACCCATCATAACGGTTTTATCCAACGGATGACCAATTTTGATTGCTTTTACCCTTTCGACAACTCTTGCCATAAATTTGTCATAAATATCTTCATGTACCAAGATACGTGACGGACATGTACAAATCTCACCCTGATTTAAAGCAAACATAACCGCACCTTCAATCGCTTTATCAAAAAAGGCATCATCAGCATCGGCTACCGATTTAAAGAAGATATTCGGCGATTTCCCTCCCAATTCCATTGTAGAAGGAATAATATTTTCAGCGGCATATTGCATGATTAACCTACCGGTAGTCGTTTCTCCGGTAAAAGACACTTTAGCGATTCTCGGTGATGTTGCCAATGGTTTTCCGGCTTCAATACCAAATCCGTTTACAATATTGATTACTCCCGGTGGTACGACATCTTTTATTAAATCCATTAATATCAGAATCGAAACCGGAGTTTGTTCAGCTGCTTTCACCACGGTACAGTTTCCGGCAGCGATAGCCGGTGCAATTTTCCAGGTGGCCATTAGTAACGGGAAATTCCACGGGATAATTTGTCCTACCACACCAATTGGCTCATGCAAACAGATACTAACCGTATTTTCATCGTGTTCGGATATCGTACCTTCTTCGGCACGAATCACACCGGCAAAATAACGGAAGTGATCAATGCAAAGCGGTAAATCGGCAGCCAAGGTCTCACGAACGGCTTTTCCGTTATCAATCGTTTCAACAGTTGCCAGATATTCCAGATTAGCTTCCATAACATCAGCGATTTTATTCAAAACCAGACTTCGGTAAGCCGGCGATGCTTTTCCCCATGTTTTAAAGGCTTCATGGGCGGCGTCCAATGCCAGATCTATATCTTCTTTAGTCGATCGGGCTGCTTTTGCAAACACTTTTCCGTCGATCGGGGAAACATTATCAAAGTATTCTCCTTTTACCGGAGGTACGAATTTACCTCCGATGAAATTATCATATTTTTCTTTAAATTGAGGTCTTTGAAATACATTGCTCATAATATTGTTTTTTGCGTTTATTCAAAATTACGGGCTATATAAAAAGTAAAATAGCATTATTCTTGCAATCAATAGCATATTTTTTTCAGTTCTGTTTTCTTTGTTTTAATTTTTTAAGCATTACCGCTATGATCCGCTTATTTCATTGCACTATTCCCATTCTTTAAAAGATAACAGCGGACTTAAAAAAGCGTAACTTTTCTTTATTCTACGCCCGACAATACTTATATTTGCATCCTTAAATTTTACTGCAATGCGTATATCTTACAATTGGTTAAAACAATTCATCAAATTAGATTGGAATTCTGAAGACACCTCTGCCTTACTTACTGATTTAGGTCTGGAAGTAGAAGGTGTGGACAAGTATGAAAGTTTAAAGGGAGGTCTTGAAGGTGTTGTTGTGGGTCATGTTTTGACTTGCATTCCGCACCCGAATGCTGACAGACTGCGTGTCACTACGGTTGATCTGGGCGAAGGTACTCCTGTACAGATTGTATGTGGTGCTCCCAATGTTGCTGCGGGACAAAAAGTAGCCGTTGCGACTATCGGAACCAAATTATACGACAAAGAAGGTGTTGCTTTTGAAATTAAAAAAGGAAAAATCCGCGGTGAGGAAAGTCACGGAATGATTTGTGCCGAAGATGAGTTAGGCTTAGGTGAAGGTCATGACGGTATTATGATTCTGTCTGAAGACTTAAAACCGGGTACTCCCGCTTCAAAAGTTTTTAATATCGAAACGGATGAAGTTTTTGAAATCGGATTAACACCAAACCGTGCTGATGCTATGAGTCATTTGGGTGTTGCCCGTGACCTTAGAGCCGGATTAATTCAGAAAAACATTAATCATACAGAGTTAATCACACCTTCTGTAAGCAAATTTAAAGTTGAAAAACGTACTTTAAAAGTTGACATCAAGGTTGAAGATAACAAACTGGCTCCTCGTTATTGCGGGGTGACCATTTCCGGTATTACTGTAAAACAATCACCATCCTGGCTACAAAACCGTTTAAAATCGATTGGCCTTACTCCGAAAAACAATGTAGTTGACGTTACTAATTATGTTTTACATGAATTAGGACAACCATTACATGCGTTCGATGCGGCTAAAATCAAAGGTGGAAAAGTAACAGTAAAAACCGTTGCAGCCGGCACGAAATTTATAACACTGGATGATGTTGAGCGAACGTTACATGAAGAAGACTTAATGATCTGTGACGATAATGGTCCAATGTGTATTGCCGGTGTATTCGGAGGAAAGAATTCAGGCGTAAGTGAAAACACGACGGCAATATTTTTGGAAAGTGCGTATTTCAACCCTATTTCAATTCGCAAAACTGCAAAACGTCATACATTAAGTACAGATGCTTCTTTCCGTTTTGAAAGAGGAATTGACCCTACAATCACAGAATATGCATTAAAACGTGCTGCATTGTTAATTCAAGAAGTTGCCGGTGGTGAAATCACTTCTGATGTTATTGATTTATACCCTAAAAAAATTGAGGATTTCTCGGTTTTATTAAATTTCAACAACGTAACTAAAATAATTGGTCAGGAATTATCCAAAGAGACAATCAAGAAGATTTTAGTTTCATTAGATATTAAAGTTAATAGTGTTTCCGATGCCGGTTTAGGATTAACAATCCCGGCTTATCGTGTAGATGTACAGCGTGAAATCGATGTGATTGAAGAAATTTTACGTGTATACGGATACAACAATATCAACTTTACACCAAAATTAAACGCTTCGATCTCCAATTCATCCCGAACTGAAGATTACAAAGTTCAAAATATCATTGCTAACCAACTGGTTTCACAAGGTTTTAATGAAATGATGGCTAATTCACTTACTTCCCCGGAATATGTGAAGTTATCCGAAAAACTAAAAGAGGAATTTAACGTAATGATGTTGAATCCGCTTAGTAATGATTTATCAGCTATGCGTCAGTCACTACTTTTCAGCGGATTGGAAGCTATTTCATTCAACATTAACAGAAAACGAAGTGATTTAAAATTATTCGAATTCGGAAAAAGCTACCATAAATTGCCATCCGGATACGAAGAAAACAAACACCTGACATTGTTTGTAACCGGAAATCGTTTAATGGAAAACTGGTCTACACCACAACAACCATCCGATTTCTTCTTATTTAAAGGTTATGTAACCAGTATTTTGTCTCGTTTAGGAATTGACAAAACGGCAACACAGCCATTAGATAACGATATTTTTGCAGAAGGAACTTCCCTGTCAGTCGGAAAAGACATTATAGTGGAATTAGGAACGGTTAAAAAATCGATCTTAAAACATTTTGACATCAAACAAGAAGTTTTATTTGCCGACTTTAACTGGGGCGCTATTTTAAAATTACTTTCAACGAAAATCAAATTCGTTGAAATTCCAAAATACCCGGAAGTACGTCGTGATTTAGCTTTATTATTAGATCAATCAGTGGCTTTCGATCAGATTTTTTCAATTGCCAAGCAAACCGAAAAATCGCTTTTAAAAGACGTTAATCTGTTTGACGTATACGAAGGAAGCAATTTACCGGAAGGTAAAAAATCGTATGCCGTTAGCTTTACTATTCAAGATAGCTCTAAAACATTAACAGATGCTCAGATTGATAAAATCATGCAAAAACTGCAAGCTAATTTCGAAAAAGAATTAGGTGCAACATTACGATAATCAAATACAATCCTATAACAAAAAGTCCCGACAAAAATCGGGACTTTTTAATTTACACTGTCTCGTCCTGAAATAAGTTGACAACAAATCGACTTTATTATGAAAGACAAAACCAATACCGCTATTAAACGTAGTCAAAAGGATTACAACATGGCTTTTAAATTAGCCATAATTTCGCGAGTTGAGCAAGGTGAAATGACCTACAAACAAGCTCAATCTGTTTACGGCATCCAGGGAAGAAGTACAGTTTTGGTTTGGCTGCGAAAATATGGTAACTTAGATTGGAGTAAACCAAATCTGTTATTTATGTCTAAATCTAAAGAAACTCCGGCTCAGATTATTAAACGACTAGAGAAAGAACTGGCCGATGAGAAACTTCGAAATAAGATTCTCAATACGATGATCGACATTTCTGATAGTCAGTATGGAACTCAGATCCGAAAAAAGTTTTCTCCCAAACCATCTTCCGACTCCGGGAAGGAGCAGGAATAAGTTTGTCCAAAAGTTGTCGATTGTTTGGGATGAGTAGGCAAGCTATATATCAGGAACAAAAAAGAATCTTCAATCGGGAATCTGAGCTACACAAAGTAAAGCATCTGGTTCTTTCTTTGCGATTGGAAATGCCACGTATAGGAACACGTAAGCTATATTACCTACTTTCAAAACAATTTGATCAACAGGGTGTAAAGATAGGTCGTGATGCTTTATTTGATTATCTAAGAAGAGAGAAGCTACTAGTTAAACCAATGAAGAGCTATACTAAAACTACCTATTCTAAACATTGGCTACACAAGTACGAAAATCTTTTGCAAGAGTGTGAAATTAACCGCCCTGAACAGGTATACGTTAGTGATATTACTTATATCAAATCACATCAGAAAACGCATTATCTATCTTTAGTTACTGATGCTTATAGCAGAAAAATAATGGGTTATAAACTGAGTGATGATATGAGTTCTGAAAATGTGGTACAGGCATTGAAAATGGCCCTAAAGAATAGGAAATCAACATTACCACTGATACATCACTCCGATAGAGGTTTACAATATTGTTCTAAAATTTATCAGGAAGTATTAGCAAAAAACAATATTATACCTTCTATGACTGACGGATATGATTGTTATCAAAATGCTTTAGCTGAAAGAATAAATGGAATTTTAAAAAACGAATTTTTGATTTACAAATGTAAAGATGGCGCAACATTAGAAAAACTTGTAAAAACGGCAATAGAAACTTATAATACTAAAAGACCTCATTTGAGTTTAAAAATGAAAACACCTAACTTTATACATGAAAAAACCAGCCAGGTAAGCCTGACTGGTTAATCTAAAAATTTATTGTAAAATCTGTCAACCTATTTTAGGACGACTCACACTTTTTTTAAAAGCATATTCAAATCAACATAACTTTCCTGATTTAAACCTGTATATGGATTAGTAAGTAGCAATCGTTCTTTTAAATTTTCAGGCAATCCGTTTAAGGATTTATCATCATCAATTATAAGTACTTCCTCCGGACTGTATTGGCATTGATCCATCCAACCCATGATCTCTGTTTTTCTCGTTAACTGCTTTTCAAGTGGCGTATTTAAAATGGACACACTCTCAACAGATATAGCCCTCCTATCAAAAATAGCTTTCCATTCCATGACTCCAAAACGAAACCTATGTGAAGTTGACAAAATCAATTCTACTTTCTTTTTTAAACCAATAATGTAATTTAAGATCTCAATAGCAACAGTATTGAATTTATAAAATCCGTCTGCATCTAATTCCACTCTCTTATGAGGATTAGCATGCACCATTACACCGTCTATGTCTAAAAAAATTTTCATCTCATTTATAATAACTTATACATTATTCTATTCTCAGTAAAGAACTCATTCAAATTCGGAAAGAAAGTCATCATTACAGTATTTCCGATGATACGGACAATTTCTATCCCAATCTTCATTTACATCAATCTTAATATGATTAAAAGACCTTCCAATATCCGAAAAAGAACGTCCTGATTTCACCTTATCCACAACAATACCGGCTAACTTATAAGCAATATAGCGATGATTCCCGTCGACAACTAATTTACCATTATTAACCTTGATTGAACCAAATCGATATCCTGCCAAAATTCTTCTGTAAATACGTTGAATAACAGCGAAACAAACCACCTTGTGCGTTGTTTCATATTCGTGATCTACATTTCTTATAAATTGCTCCAATGTCAAAATATCGAGGCAAACTGCTTCCTTAATTGCTACATCTTTTCTTTCCGGCATATTATTTATTTTTATGGCTTATACATCACGAATTTACGAATAATAACCTGTTTTTCAAATCAATGAACGCTACAACACCATAACATAAACACCCAATAACAAGACATTTTAGCCCCAATAGTAAAACTAAACTACCATCATAAAAAAAGTCCCGGCTAACCGGGACTTCTCTTCTCTAATCATCAAAACAACATTATGATTTCGGTAACAAAACCGCATCAACAACATGAATTACACCATTGGACTGATTAACATCCGCTATTGTTACTTTAGCACTGTTTCCGTTTTCATCAGTCACATACAAATCCTTTCCTTTCATCCAAGCAGTTAACGTTCCACCACTAACGGTTTTCAGCGTCGCTTTTCCTTTTCCGTTTTTAATCGCTTTATCAATATCTGTCGCATTCATTTTACCAGCCACAACATGATAGGTCAAAATGGTTTGTAATTTCTTTTTATTTTCCGGTTTTAGTAAGGATTCCACGGTTCCTTTAGGAAGCTTTGCAAATGCGGCATTCGTAGGAGCAAAAACGGTGAAAGGTCCTTTTGATTCTAATGTTTCCACTAATCCGGCTGCTTTTACTGCTGCCACTAACGTAGTATGATCTTTAGAGTTTACTGCATTTTCAACGATATTTTTAGAAGGATACATCGCTGCTCCACCTACCATAACCGTTTTTTCTTTTTGCGCGAAAGAAGCAGTTCCGAAGAATAATGCGCAAGCCACAAAAGCAACGGATAAAATTTTTGAAGTTTTCATAATGTTATTTTTTAATTGTTTATAAATTCATTTACGCAACTAATCCGTTTTTGGTTTTATAAAAAGTAAAAAAAATAGTTTCAGAATAGTATAAACAAAAAAAGTCCCGATAAATCGGGACTTTAAAAGTATTATTCAGATAAGGGATTACTCTCCTTTTTCCATTTTAGCTTTTAATTCAGCTAATGCATCGATATCACCTAATGTTGTTTTTTCAGCATTATTAGTTGATGTTACGTTAGCTTCAGCAGCTTTCACATTTTTCTCTTCTTCTTCACGGAAGATAGCAGTGTGAGAAGCAACTACTCTTTTGAATTCTTTATTGAACTCAATTACTTTGAAATCAGCTGTATCACCTTTTTTCAATTTCTTTCCGTCTTCTTTTTCTAAGTGACGTGTAGGAATGAAAGCAACGATATCATCACCGAATTCTACAGTAGCTCCTTTGTCAACGATTTCAGAGATAGTTCCGTTGTGGATAGTTCCAACAGCGAAAGCATCCTCATACTGATCCCATGGATTAGCTGTTGTTTGTTTGTGACCTAAAGATAATTTACGTCCTTCAACATCCAACTCTAATACAACAACATCTAATTTATCACCTACGTTAACAAATTCAGATGGGTGTTTAATTTTCTTAGTCCAAGAAAGGTCAGAAATGTATACTAATCCGTCGATTCCTTCTTCTAACTCTACAAAAATACCAAAGTTAGTAAAGTTTCTAACGATTCCTGTGTGTTTAGAACCTACAGGGTATTTAGAAGTGATATCTGTCCAAGGATCCTGAGATAATTGTTTGATACCTAAAGACATTTTTCTGTCTTCTCTGTCTAAAGTAAGGATTACAGCTTCTACCTCATCTCCAACTTTTACGAAGTCCTGAGCAGAACGTAAGTGAGTAGACCAAGACATTTCAGAAACGTGGATTAAACCTTCAACACCTTCAGCCACTTCGATAAATGCACCGTAATCAGCGATTACAACTACTTTACCTTTTACTTTATCACCAACTTGTAAGTTAGCATCTAAAGCATCCCATGGGTGAGCGTTTAATTGTTTTAAACCTAATTGAATTCTTGTTTTCTCATCATCGAAATCAAGGATTACAACGTTTAATTTCTGGTCAAGCTCTAATACTTCGCTTGGGTGGTTGATACGGCTCCAAGATAAGTCAGTGATGTGGATTAATCCGTCTACACCTCCTAAGTCAATGAATACACCGTAAGAAGTGATGTTTTTCACAACTCCTTCTAACACCTGTCCTTTTTCTAACTGACCGATAATTTCTTTTTTCTGTACTTCGATATCAGCTTCGATAAGCGCTTTGTGCGATACAACAACGTTTTTGAATTCGTGGTTAATTTTAACAACTTTGAATTCCATTGTTTTGTTCACATACTGATCGTAGTCACGGATTGGTTTCACGTCGATTTGAGAACCTGGTAAGAATGCCTCGATTCCGAATACGTCAACGATCATACCACCTTTAGTTCTACATTTAACGAAACCATTAACAATTTCACCTGATTCGTTAGCAGCGATAACTCTATCCCAAGCTTTGATTGTACGTGCTTTTTTGTGAGATAATACTAACTGACCTGATTTGTCTTCACGAACATCAATCAATACTTCTACTTTATCACCTACTTTTAAGTTCGGGTTGTAACGGAATTCATTTAATGAAATTACACCCTCAGATTTAGCGTTGATATCAACGATAGCATCTCTTTCAGTGATTCTTACCACTACTCCTTCTACTACTTCTTCAGCATCTGTAGAGATGAAAGTTTTTGCTACTAAATCTTCAAATTCTTGTAAGTTTTTTTCGTCAACAGCATCGATACCTTCTTCGAAGTTATGCCAGTTAAAATTCGCTAAAAACTCATCTTGTGTTTTTGTTTGTTCAGACATGTCTGATTAAAAATTTGTATTCTGTGCTTTCCTGAGTTTCTTAATGCGAACGAAAACAGCAGAAGTGTTTTACATAAATTGTTGATACCTAAAGGAAACTCACTATCGCCAAAAGGTGTGCAAAGGTAATACTATTTTTTTGATTTACAAAACTTTATTCCTTTTCAAAAGATCCTGATCAACTGTGATACATCAAGTCTTTTTTACATTATTGTTCCTAAAAAAACAAAAACCGGCGTTAAACCGGTTTTATATTTTAATGTGCTATATTTTGAACATCCTTCGGATCGTGTTTATGTTTAAACATCAAAGCAAAAGCAATTGCGATAACCAAGGCATAAGCTGCAAATGTCAGCCAGATATGGTGCCAGTCTTTCATAAAGATCGGGCTACTAAAAAGTCCGTCTGCCGAAACCTCAATTCCATGTCCTTTTACAAACTCATTCATCAATTCATTTGTCGGTTCCGTTTGCAGGTACGTTGCCAATTCTGTTGTATCAGAGAACGATTTAGTAAAGAAACGGTCAATTGCCCATCCTGAAGTAAAACTTCCTAAAACCGCTCCGAATCCGTTCGTCATCATCATAAACAATCCTTGTGCCGATGAACGATTTTTTGCATTAGTATTGGTTTCTACAAATAAAGATCCCGAAATATTAAAGAAGTCGAACGCCATACCGTAAACAATACAAGAAAGAACGATCATCCATAAACCGGTAACCGGATCTCCAAAGGCAAACAAACCGAAACGCAATACCCACGCCAACATACTGATCAACATTACCTGTTTGATTCCGAAACGTTTTAAGAAAAACGGAATCGCCAAAATAAATAAGGTTTCTGATATCTGTGAAATTGACATAATGATAGTCGAATATTCCACTACAAATGAGTTAGCATATTTTGGAAAATGTTTGAATTCATCCAAAAACACATCCCCATAAGCATTGGTCAACTGTAAAGCACCTCCCAAAAACATGGAAAAAATAAAAAACAATGCCATTTTATAATTTGCAAACAGTTTAAAAGCCTCCAATCCTAATGTCTCCGATAAGGACGCATTTTCACTAATCAAACGCTGTGGCTTACATTTCGGCAATGTAAAGGCATAAAAACCTAAAATCAAAGCCGCAATACCGGCGATATAAAACTGATATTCCGTAGCCTTATTTCCGGTAAGATTCGTAATCCACATCGCTACGATAAAACCGATTGTTCCGAAAACGCGGATTGGCGGAAAATCTTTTACAACATCTCTGTCATTTTGTTTTAAAGCGGTATACGAAATGGAATTCGACAAGGAGATCGTCGGCATATAAAAGCACATCGCCAATAACATCACATAAATAAATGTAGTTGGTGTGGCTACCTGTGGTAATGAAAACAATACTCCTGCATATAATATGTGTAATATCCCGTACAATCTTTCGGCATTTACCCATCTGTCTGCAATAATACCGGTTAGCGTTGGCATAAATAAGGAGGCGATCCCCATTGTCCCGAAAACAAGACCGAATTGGGTTCCCTCCCAGTTTTTAGTTCCGAACCAATAATTTGCAATAGTGATGAGCCAGGCTCCCCAAACAAAAAACTGGAAGAAGTTCATCAGGATAAGACGATTTTTTATAGTCATTATAGGTTGTAATTTTGTGTAATTGGTTAGTTTTAATTTTTAAAAAAGCTGGTAAATCTATTAATAAAAACAGGAAATCCAAAATAAAATGCGTTATAAAACCAATCGCATCCTATTCCGGATTTCATTTTTAAAGATTATCAGGCGCGTTTTTCAGCTGCCAGTTTTAACACCAATTGAAACTGTTCTTCCCGGTTTAAATTGGAATTATCTATTTCGTATGCATCGTTTGCCTTAACCAACGGTGAATCTTCTCTTCCGGTATCGATCCGGTCGCGCTCCATTACGTTTTGCAGTATAGCATCATAAGTAACCTGCTGTCCTTTTGCTGTTAACTCATCATAACGACGTTGCGCTCTTGTTTCTGGACTGGCTGTCATAAATATCTTTAATTCAGCATTCGGAAAAACAACAGTCCCGATATCACGTCCGTCCATTACAATTCCTTTGTCTTCTCCCATTTTTTGTTGTTGTTCAACCAGTTTTGCCCTTACTTCTGACACCTCAGCGATACGACTTACCTGTTGAGACACTTCCAATGTTCTGATTTCGGCTTCAACATTCAGTCCGTTCAGGTACATTTCAGCAAATCCAAGTTCCGGATTAAACTGAAATTGTAAGGTAATTTGCGGCAAAGCCGAAATAAGTTGTTGTTTATCAAAGTGATCATTAGAAATCAATCCCTGTTGCATGGCAAATAAAGTCACCGCCCGGTACATTGCTCCCGTATCCACATACACATATCCCAGTTCTTTAGCTAACTGTTTGGCCAGCGTACTTTTTCCCGTGGATGAGAACCCATCTATTGCTATGGTAATTTTTTTCAAAACGTTTTTATTTTATTGTAAGTTAATTGTAAGTCCGAAGAGACTGGTATTTCCCGCTGAAGTATATCGCGAGTAGGAATAGTCAAATTTTATTGTATTAAAGCGCAATCCGAAACCGGCCGATATTCCGGCAAAAGTTCGTTGATCAGTTATAGAAAGCTCTTCTCCTCTTCTGAAATTATAGCCCAGGCGGAAATTTAAACTTTTCCCGGGAAATAATTCGGCTCCGACAATTACGTGACGCAGCGCATTATTGACAAAAGAAACTTTTTCTTCTTTTACTTCACCGTCGATGCTACTTTCTGCTCTGTTAGGATTAGAAAATGCAATATTCCATTGTTGCAGGTTTTCGAGTGTTAAATGCCAGCGAATCGGTACATTCTCCATTTCCTGTGAAATTCCGGCGATAATTTCAAGTGGTAATTTTTCTTGTAAACCGGCATATGTTGTAATCTGCATACCGATATTCCGCACAGCAAGACCAATATTAATGTCATTATCTTCATCAACATAAATGGCGCCTAAATCGAATGCAGCACCAAAAGAGTTGTAACTTTCCAATGTGGATGAAATCAATTTAGCGTTAGCGCCGACATGGATATCGGTCCACGGAATATTATAGGCATATCCGAACGAAAGCGCAAGTTCACTTCCGGTAAAATCGGCTGTTCGGTTTCCGGTTTCATCATAGCCTTCAAATGTTCCGTAATTCACATAACTCACACCGGTATGAAACGTTTGCACGTGTCGATCCCAGGTATAAGCATATGCCGCCGTACCATAGGTTACTTCGCCATAATAATTCCCGTAATTAACTGCAAGGTGATTATCCATTTCCACATTAATCGTTGCCGGGTTAAAAATAGCCTGATTTACATCATTATCGTATATCGTAACGGTTTTACCGCCCAATGCCGCCTGACGGGGCGAGGTAATTAAATTCAGAAACTGATAGGTATATTTTCCACCAATCTGCCCATAGGAAAGGGCTGTCATGATCAGGAAAAAAGAGGTCAGTATTTTTTTTGCCATTGTTATGGTGATCGTTTCTGAAATTATATAACGCAATTGCGAAGATATTATTTTTTTATTTACAGTAAAAAATAAAAGACAAAAGGCATAAGCCAATTATAGCCTATGCCTCTTTAAAGCCTTTCAGGGCTTATTTTATTTTTCCATTAATTTTTTTGCGTGCCTTGCATTTTGATCCGTAATCGCAATCGCAAGGACTTCACTCATTTCTTTTACGTAATGGAATGTCAATCCTTCCAGGTATTCCGGCTTGATTTCATCGATGTCTCTTTTGTTTTCATGACATAGAATAATCTCTTTAATGTTGGCTCTTTTAGCCGCCAAAATCTTTTCTTTAATTCCGCCAACCGGTAATACACGTCCTCTTAAAGTGATCTCTCCGGTCATCGCCAGACTCTTTTTGACTCTTTTTTGAGTAAAACTGGACACCAAAGACGTTAGCATTGCCACACCGGCACTTGGTCCGTCTTTTGGTGTTGCACCTTCCGGTACGTGAATATGTACGTTATAATTAGCAATCACTTCCGGATTAATTCCCAGTTGCTCTGCATTTGATTTGATATATTCCAAGGCAATAGTAGCCGATTCTTTCATAACGGTTCCCAGATTCCCGGTCATTGTCATGCTTCCTTTACCCTTGGAGATAATCGATTCAATAAACAGAATATCACCTCCAACGCTGGTCCATGCCAAACCGGTTACAACTCCGGCTGTTTCATTATTTTCGTATTTATCGCGTTCCATTCGCGGAGCGCCCAATACTTTAATAATATCTTCATCTGTCACCTTAATGTTGTATTCTTCTTCCATTGCGATAGACTTGGCCGCATTACGTACCATAGCCGCAATTTGTTTCTCCAATCCTCTTACTCCGGATTCACGGGTATAGCCTACTACAATCTTTTCAATTTGTTTTTTACCAATCGTAAGATCTTTTGCCGTTAATCCGTGTTCTTTTAATTGTTTCGGCAATAAATGTTGTTTCGCTATTTCGACTTTTTCTTCAATCGTATAACCGGTCATATTTATCACTTCCATACGATCACGAAGCGCCGGCTGAATGGTTGTCATACTGTTAGACGTTGCTATAAACATCACTTTAGACAAATCATATCCCATTTCCAGGAAGTTATCGTAGAAATCCGAGTTTTGTTCCGGATCCAATACTTCCAGTAAGGCAGAAGACGGATCTCCGTTATGACTACTTGATAATTTATCGATTTCATCCAATACAAAAACCGGATTCGAGGTTCCTGCTTTTTTCAGACTTTGGATAATACGTCCCGGCATTGCTCCGATATAGGTCTTACGATGTCCGCGAATTTCCGCTTCATCCCGTAATCCGCCTAAAGAAATCCGAACATATTCACGTCCTAATGCTTCCGCTACTGATTTTCCGATCGACGTTTTTCCGACACCCGGAGGTCCGTACAAACATAAAATCGGTGATTTCATATCGTTACGCAATTTTAAAACCGCTAAATGTTCGATGATTCGCTTTTTCACATCATCCAATCCGAAATGATCTCGGTCTAATACTTTTTGAGCATGCTTTAAATCAAATTTATCTTTTGAATAATGATTCCAGGGCAATTCCAGAAACAATTCCAGGTAGTTTCGTTGAATCGAAAATTCTGCCACCTGCGGATTCATTCGTTGCATTTTAGCAATTTCCTTATCAAAATGAGCCTTTACCTTATCGTTCCATTTTTTCGATTTGGCTTTCTGACGCATTTCTTCAATCTCTTCTTCATATGAAACGCCACCCAATTCTTCCTGAATGGTTTTCATTTGTTGCTGAAGGAAATATTCCCGTTGCTGCTGATCCAGATCAAAACGTACTTTAGACTGAATATCGTTTTTCAATTCCAGTTTCTGTAATTCCAGATTCATATAACGAAGGGTTTCCAAAGCTCTTTCCGTAAGATCGTTAATCGCCAGTAAATCCTGCTTTTCCGTAACCATCAGATTCATGTTGGATGACACGAAATTGACTAAAAACGATTTGCTTTCGATATTTTTGATAGCAAAAGTAGCTTCGGTCGGGATATTCGGACTTTCCTTAATGATCTGTATCGCCAATTCTTTAATCGAATCGATGATAGCGTTGAATTCTTCATCCTTATCAGAAGGTCGTTTTTCCGGAACTTCTTTAACAGTAGCTCTCAGATACGGTTCTTCGGTTGTAATCTGATCGATTTCAAAACGTTTTTTCCCCTGAAGAATTACTGTTGTATTTCCATCCGGCATTTTTAAAACTCTCAGAATACGGGCTACCGTACCGATAGTATGAATATCGGCCGCTGTCGGTTCTTCTACATTTTCATCTTTTTGTGCCACGACTCCGATAATTTTACCGGCGGCATTCGCATCATTGATTAATTTTATGGATTTGTCTCTTCCGGCTGTTATCGGTATTACTACTCCCGGAAACAAGACTGTATTGCGCAATGGCAGAATACATAAATCTTCCGGAAGTAATTCGTTATTCATTTCTTCCTCATCTTCCGGTGTCATTAACGGAATCAATTCCGCATCCGTATCAATTTCATGAAGTGACAAGTTGTCTAATGTTAGTATCTTTTGATTTGACATAGTTATATTTAAGTCATTTTGTCATTAAAATAGTCTTGCAAGATAAGCGACTTTTTTGCTATTATCCTGAAAATTAACGGTTATTTGGCACAAAGCACCATCCCCTTCTCTAGTAAATCAATCTTTATGCCATAAAAAAACCCGACGTTTTCGGGCTTTCCGGCTTGTTTTTACCGTTACTATGTTTATGTTATTGCAATTAGCTGTTGTATCTTTTTTATCTTGTAAATAAATCGATGCAAAAATACTTTTTATTTCCACTTTTTACCCCGCTAGTCATCCTATCCTTTTTTTATAACACATCTTTTTTATTTGTTATAAAAAAAGCCGCCCGAAAGCAGCTTTATAGTAGTAATATAATCTTATCTTAATGTAAGGTATAACTGGTTAGATTGCTATGGAAAGTATTCGCATCCATAACCATTGTTACCCGAACCGGACCAACATCTTTTGCGAAACAATATTCTGTATTCGAAATCGATATAGCTCCCATAGTCGATATTTCCTGACGTAAATTCATTCGAATCACGTTGGTATAGGTTACTCCGTTTACTGTTACCGTAGCATTTTTTTCAAGGATTTTTCCGGTATAATTTATCGTCATTACAATACTGGTTGGAAGTAAGTTATATGTTGTTATTTGGGTATAACTTCCGGTCCATGTTGCATTTACTGCAATATTATCTTTAAACAATACCATTTCATAACCGGTCTGGGTCCCTGTTAAACCACCGGCATTAATATTCACATCGCTCATTTTCATTGTATATACACCTCCGTTTTTATTAATCCAGGAAGTAGCATCACTACCGGAATTACCACCAAAAGATCCGGATTGAGGCGAAAATTTATAATAAGTTGCTCCGTTAAAATTATCTGTTCCGATGATCTTCATTTCTTTTGCAGTTCCGTCCTGATCAAAATTCCAAACATTGTTGATAGCCATTGGCCAATAATCACCGGAAGATGTTCCTCCGTTGTTTCCACCATTGTTCCCTCCGTTATTCCCTCCGTTATTCCCGTTATTTCCACCTGTATTACTACCGTTGGTTTGGGTTAATGCCGGATCTAACGGTTCTGTTTCACAGGACACAAAAGTAATGGACGAAAATGCTAACAAAACGGTTAGCAAAGAAGTAATTTTTTTCATATTTAATCGGTTAATTAAGTTGTACCAAATATAATTTTATTTTTAACATTTTAACATAGTATCCGAGTGAATATATTTTAAAAAAACAAAACATTTGTTATAAAAAAAGCCGCCCAAAGGCAGCTTTTTCAAATCTCTTTATATTGACTATTGTTTCGTAAAAATAATATCGATATTGGCTGTCAGATAAGCCGGTTCTCCGCCTGATCCTGATCCTACAATTAATCCTTCTGCTAAGGAAATTTTTAATGTATTTCCGGAAACAGTATATTGATCGGTATAGGTTTCTCCATCTTCGGTATACGTTAACTTTAATATATTTCCGGATAAAGTCCATGTTCCGCCGTAACTCGGATCTTCCGTACATTCCAATGTTGTATTCGTTCCGTCAGTAACGATTTCGAGTGAACTGCCTGTTGACGTAAAAGTATTATTGGCACTAAGTACTAACATTGTATTGTTAAAACAACTCGTTTCATTCATTTGATTTGTAGAAGGTGTTCCGTCGCCGTTAAGATCAGTTGGAACCGAAGTATTAAAAGCGGTCATTTTATAAGTTCCCGCTATATTGGCAGGTGTTCCGCCGCCGTTGTTTCCTCCGTTATTCCCGCCATTGCTTCCACCGGTATTTGTTAGTAAATTCGGGTCGGCCGGTTCCGTTTCACAGCTCGTTAATAATAGTCCTCCTGTGAACAGGAGCATAAGGCCAATAGTTTTAATTTTTCTCATGTTGGGTTAATCTCTAGTTGGGTTAATAAATATATTATTCTTTTGGTACTCTGGTGAGTAACAATAATCCTGCCAAAAAGAATACTATTAAAAATAAAACGGCATTTTGCATTTTTCCGGTGATATCAGCAATGTATCCGTACAAGAACATTCCGATAACGATTCCGATTTTTTCGGATACATCATAGAAACTAAAAAATGACGTTGTATCCTGTGTTGCCGGAATAAACTTAGAATAAGTCGATCGTGATAACGATTGAATACCGCCCATTACAATCCCTACACAGGCAGCCGCTACATAAAATTCATTGGGTGTTACTACAAAATAAGCATCAATACAGATCAAAATCCATAAAAAGTTGATCACCATTAATACCTTAATATTACCGAATTTCTTAGATGCAATAGAAGTCAGATAAGCTCCGAATACTGCGATAATCTGGATTAGTAAAATACTAACGATCAATCCCATTGTTCTGTTTTCATCACTTCCCCATTCGACCTCTTTTTCTCCAAAATAGGCTGCGATAATCATTACAGTCTGCACCGCCATACTATAAACAAAAAAGGCTCCTAAATAACGACGTAACGGTTTGATTTCTTTTAATTGTCCCCAAACCTTTTTCAATTCTTTGAAGCCGTTAAATACAACCTGTCCTTTTATTTTTTTTCCGTTTTTATAATCCGGTAGGTAGCGATAAGTATATTGACTGAATCCGATCCACCATAATCCTACCATTACAAAAGAAAACTGCATTGCTTTCAGTTGGCTTTCGAATCCGAAAACCTCCGATTTCATGACCATAATCAAGTTAATGATCAGTAAAATCACACTCCCGATATAGCCTAATCCGTAACCTTTGGCACTAATATGATCCTGTTGCTCCGGAAAAGCAATGTCCGGCAAATACGAATTGTAAAATACCAAACTTCCCCAAAAGCCAATCAAAGCCAACATATACGTTAATAATCCGATGATAATGTTGTCTAATGAGAAAAAATACAACCCCATACATGACAAGGCTCCCATATAGCAGAAAAACTTCAAAAATGATTTTTTATTGCCCATATAATCCGCTATACCGGACAATAACGGTGATAAAATCGCAACAATTAAAAACCCCAAAGCGGTTACATAACTGATCAATGCCTCACTTCGAATCGATAGTCCGAAAAGCGGAATCTCTTCTATCCCCTTAATACGGAATAAAGCTCCGTAATACAGTGGGAAAATAGAGGATGAAATAACAAGGGCATAAACAGAATTCGCCCAATCGTAAAATGCCCAGGCATTTAGTAATTTTTTGCTTCCTTTTTCAAGTTGTTTCATAAATAGGTATAAAAAAAGCTGTTCTTATTGAACAGCTTCGAAGATAGTATATTTTTTTATTTAAAAGCAACACCAAATTTTTTGGCTTCGGCTTTAGATTGTGGTATCAGGTTTTTGATATCTGCAATACGGGTTTCATTACTCGGGTGCGTACTTAAAAACTCCGGTTGTGCCTTGCCTCCTGAATTGGCTGCCATTCGTTGCCAGAAACCAACAGCCGTATCCGGATTGTATCCCGCTATTGCCATTAAGGTTAATCCGATTTTATCCGCTTCACTTTCATGTTTACGGCTAAAAGGTAACATTCCTCCGTATTGCGTTGTCACACCATAAGCCGTCATAGCAATTTGTTGCGTTTCTGCACTTTTATTACCAACGGCAGCTCCTACTCCGGCGGCTCCTAATTGCTGTAATAGTCCGGCACTCATACGTTGTTGTCCGTGGTTTAACAAAGCATGGGCTACTTCGTGTCCCATTACAGTTGCCATACCGGCATCATCTTTACAAATAGGCAATATCCCGGTATAAAATACAATTTTACCTCCGGGCATACACCAGGCATTCACGTCTTTACTATCTACCAGATTGTATTCCCATTTATAATCTTTTAAATACCCCTGGTAACCGTTTGCATTTAACCATTTTTCGGCTGCGGCTTTTATTTTCATCCCGACATCCGTCACTCGTTGCGCATCTTTTGTTCCCTTAATTACTTTGTTTTCAGTCAAAAACTGGTTGTATTGCTGGAAAGAAGATGGAAAAATTTCACTGTCGGGCACTAATGCCAACGTACTTTTTCCGGTAAATGGGTTTTTAGCACAAGATATTCCCAGTACTAATAAACCGGCTACTAACAAACGATAAGTCATTTTCATATGATCCTTTTTTATTACTACAAAATTAATAATTCCTGATAAATTAGTAATGAATATCCTAACAAAATAGTCATACATAGCTATTTTTGACCATTTTCAAAAACGATTTTTTAAGAATAATTTATCAATAAAACGATAGTTATAACTTAACTTGCAACTGTTTTAGTATACTGAAATGAAAGAAAATAAACCCAAACATCAGCAATCGTTGGAAATTCCTAAAGTAATATTATTTACAGCCCGATTGTTTGAAAAGATATCACCGGAACTGGCTACACAATTTGCCATGAAACTGTTTACAACGCCTATTCGCTACAAAATACCGAAAAGAGAGTTTGAAATGGATCGGAACAGTACTCAGGAATTATTGGATATACCGGCAATCCAAAAAAAGGTGATGCTATATCATTACGGAACAAGTGACAAAAAAGTGTTATTGGTTCACGGATGGAGCGGTCGCGGAACACAATTGGTTAAAATTGCCGATGAATTTTTGAAAATGGGTTATACTACAATCAGTTTTGATGCTCCTGCACACGGAAAAGCCCCCGGAAAGACCAGTAATATGACTGAATTTATTGCTGCTATTCTGGAAATTGAGAAAAAATTCGGTCCGTTCGAATTTGCAGTCGGTCATTCATTAGGTGGTATGTCGGTATTAAATGCGATCAAGCAGAAACTAGCCGTAAAAAAAGCAATTATTATCGGCAGTGGTGACATTGTAACCGATATTATTTCCGATTTTATTCTGAAACTAGGACTTAAACCGGATATCGGTATCCGAATGAAAACAAAATTTGAGAAGAAATTTAATCAAACCATGGACAGTTATTCTTCGTATATAGCAGCAAAGACCGTTGCTATTCCGGTATTGGTTATACATGATGAAATCGATGATGATGTTCCGGTTAAAGCGGCATTTCATATTCATGAACATCTTAAAAACGGTGATCTGATGATTACAAATGGATTAGGACACCGTAAAATATTAGGCGACAGTAAAGTTATCAAACGGATTGTTCAATTTATATCGTAAGTAAAACATGAAAAAGTTACTATTTCTTATTGTACTATGTAGTTCTCTGGTTGGTTTCGGACAAAATCAAAAGTTTAAAGTTCAGAAAACGGATAAGGAGTGGAAAGCGCAATTAACCAAAGAAGAATATGAAGTATTGCGCAATAAAGGTACCGAACGAGCCTTTACCGGTAAATACTGGAATACTTTTGACAAAGGAAAATATGTTTGTGCCGCTTGCGGACAGGTAATTTTTAATTCCGATTCAAAATTTAAATCCGATTGCGGATGGCCTTCGTTTGATACTGCTATAAAAGGATCGGTTATTTATAAAACCGACACTAGTTTAGGTATGGTTCGAACTGAAGTGATTTGCTCTAACTGTGGAAGTCATTTAGGACACGTTTTTGATGATGGTCCTACCAATACTACTGGTAAACGTTTTTGTACCAACTCTGTATCTATCAAATTTATTCCAGCTAAATATGAAACACCCCGTAGAAAAAACTGAAGAACAATGGAAAGCGGAACTTGGAGAAGAGCGTTATCACATTCTTCGTCTTAAAGGAACCGAATATCCGCATACCGGTAAATATAATCTTCATTTTCAAAAAGGTACCTATTGTTGTGGTGCCTGTGGTGAACCTCTTTTTGAAAGTTCCTCTAAATTTGATTCTCATTGCGGATGGCCTTCATTTGACGAGTCTATTCCAGGGAAAGTTGAATATATTCAGGATCTTTCTCACGGAATGATCCGTACTGAAATTTTATGTGCCAATTGTGGCGGTCATTTAGGGCACGTTTTTAATGACGGTCCGACTGAAACAGGAATCCGTTACTGTGTTAATTCCCTTTCTATCGATTTTAAAGAAGAATAAGTATGGATTTGTTTAGTGATCCTATAAGCTGGACAGAAAAATTAAATCCTATAGTTGTTCAATATCAGGAGCGTAAACATCCTTTGGCTTATCAAAATCCCTATCAGTTAATGATCATGGTTATTCTATCAGCTCAGGATTCTGATGCGAATATCAACAAAATTGCACCGGCATTATTTAATCGGTTTCCTGATTTTGAAAGTTTAGTTCCTGCTACTCCAGAAGATTTATTTCCATATATCAGTGGTGTACGCCATTTTCAGATGAAAACGGAATGGATACTCGAAACGGCTCAGATGATTAAAACAGATGCGAATATTCCATTAACAATGGATACGTTGACGCAATTAAAAGGAATCGGCCGTAAATCTGCCAATGTGATTATGAAGGAGTTACAGATTAAACCCGCGGTAGGAATTGTTGTTGATCTCCATGTCTTACGGGTAGCTCCCCGAATTGGATTAATACCTGCTACTCAGGATGGTAATAAAGCTGAAAAATTATTAATGCAATTATTACCCCGTGATATTTGGGAAGCTATTGGTATGTGTATTTCTTTTTTAGGAAGAGAAATATGCCGTCCTACCAATCCAAAATGTAGTATTTGTCCGATAAATCAATATTGTTTGTATTATAATAACTAAAAAAAACCGGCTATATGCCGGTTTTTTTATGTCTATAAGTACTTATTATTAGCTTAAAGCAAAGCTTTTTATTCTCAAAACCATATAAAAACAAAAAACCCTATCGGTAATGATAGGGTTTTTAAAAGAAAGGCGGCGACATACTCTCCCACAGGATTGCAGTACCATCTGCGCAGGCGGGCTTAACTTCTCTGTTCGGAATGGGAAGAGGTGAGCCCCGCCGCAATAACCACCTTAAATCGTTGGTCTCGTTCTCTAAACGAGACACTAATATTTTAACATACTGAGATAAAAAATCAAAAACATCAGTCAGAAAGACTTCCCTTCCGCCTTGCGGCGGAAGGACACGTACATAAGCTTACGGGTTATTAGTACTACTCGGCTATGACATTACTGCCTTTACACCTATAGCCTATCAACGTGGTCATCTCCCACGACCCTTTAAAGAAATCTCATCTTGTGGTGGGTTTCGCGCTTATATGCTTTCAGCGCTTATCCCTTCCAAACGTAGCTACTCTGCGGTGCCCCTGGCGGGACAACAGATACACTAGAGGTTTGTCCAACTCGGTCCTCTCGTACTAGAGTCAGATCCACTCAAATTTCTAACGCCCACAGTAGATAGAGACCGAACTGTCTCACGACGTTCTGAACCCAGCTCGCGTGCCACTTTAATGGGCGAACAGCCCAACCCTTGGGACCTTCTCCAGCCCCAGGATGTGACGAGCCGACATCGAGGTGCCAAACCCCCCCGTCGATATGAGCTCTTGGGGGAGATCAGCCTGTTATCCCCGGCGTACCTTTTATCCTTTGAGCGATGGCCCTTCCATGCGGAACCACCGGATCACTATGCTCTACTTTCGTACCTGATCGACCTGTATGTCTCTCAGTCAAGCTCCCTTATGCCATTGCACTCTACGCACGGTTACCAAGCGTGCTGAGGGAACCTTTAGAAGCCTCCGTTACTCTTTTGGAGGCGACCACCCCAGTCAAACTACCCACCAAGCAATGTCCTCTTCACCGAAGAGTTAGGCCTCAGATAAGCAAAGGGTGGTATTTCAACAATGACTCCACAACTCCTAGCGAAGCCGCTTCATAGTCTCCCACCTATCCTACACATCACTTATCCAAGGTCAATACTAAGCTATAGTAAAGGTGCACAGGGTCTTTTCGTCCCACTGCGGGTAATCGGCATCTTCACCGATACTACAATTTCACCGAGCTCATGGCTGAGACAGTGTCCAGATCGTTACACCATTCGTGCAGGTCGGAACTTACCCGACAAGGAATTTCGCTACCTTAGGACCGTTATAGTTACGGCCGCCGTTTACTGGGGCTTCAATTCAATGCTTCTCCGAAGATAACATCTCCTCTTAACCTTCCAGCACCGGGCAGGTGTCAGGCCCTATACTTCATCTTACGATTTGGCAGAGCCCTGTGTTTTTGATAAACAGTCGCCTGGACCTTTTCACTGCGGCCAGCATTGCTGCTGGCGACCTTTCTCCCGAAGTTACAGGTCTATTTTGCCTAATTCCTTAGCCATGAATCTCTCGAGCACCTTAGGATTCTCTCCTCGACTACCTGTGTCGGTTTACGGTACGGGTACTTATAATCTAAGTTTAGAGGTTTTTCTTGGAAGCCCTTAGGTACACTATCACTTTGTCCGAAGACTCCGTGTACTATCGCATTTCACCAGTTCCCGCGGATTTGCCTACGGGACCTATAGCTAGGTGCTTTAACGAACTATTCCGTCAGTTCGCGGTACTTTCATCACTCCGTCACCCCATCACAATTATAAGTAGTACGGGAATATTAACCCGTTGGCCATCGACTGTCCCTTTCGGGTTCGCCTTAGGACCCGACTAACCCTCAGCTGATTAGCATAGCTGAGGAAACCTTAGTCTTTCGGTGTGCGGGTTTCTCGCCCGCATTATCGTTACTTATGCCTACATTTTCTTTTCTAAACAGTCCAGCAATACTCACATATCACCTTCAACCCAGTTTAGAATGCTCCCCTACCACTTGTATCAAATACAAATCCATAGCTTCGGTAGTATACTTATGCCCGATTATTATCCATGCTCGTCCGCTCGACTAGTGAGCTGTTACGCACTCTTTAAATGAATGGCTGCTTCCAAGCCAACATCCTAGCTGTCTGGGCAGACAAACCTCGTTTTTTCAACTTAGCATACATTTGGGGACCTTAGCTGATGGTCTGGGTTCTTTCCCTCTCGGACATGGACCTTAGCACCCATGCCCTCACTGCTGAAAATCATTATATAGCATTCGGAGTTTGTCAGGAATTGGTAGGCGGTGAAGCCCCCGCATCCAATCAGTAGCTCTACCTCTATATAACTAAATCAGCGCTGCACCTAAATGCATTTCGGGGAGTACGAGCTATTTCCGAGTTTGATTGGCCTTTCACCCCTACCCACAGGTCATCCGAAGACTTTTCAACGTCAACCGGTTCGGACCTCCACTGTGTGTTACCACAGCTTCATCCTGCCCATGGGTAGATCACACGGTTTCGCGTCTACCACTACTGACTATGGCGCCCTATTCAGACTCGCTTTCGCTACGGATCCACACCTGAAGTGCTTATCCTTGCCAGCAACGGTAACTCGTAGGCTCATTATGCAAAAGGCACGCCGTCACCCCACTTAAGGGCTCCGACCGCTTGTAGGCGTATGGTTTCAGGATCTTTTTCACTCCGTTATTCACGGTTCTTTTCACCTTTCCCTCACGGTACTGGTTCACTATCGGTCTCTCAGGAGTATTTAGCCTTAGCGGATGGTCCCGCCAGATTCAGACAGGGTTTCACGTGCCCCGCCCTACTCAGGATACCACTATTCTTATCTTCTCTTACTTGTACGGGACTATCACCCTATATCGTTAACCTTTCCAGGTTATTCCAATTCAATCCGCAAGAAATGTCGTGGTCCTACAACCCCAGCACTGCCGTAACAGCACTGGTTTGGGCTTTTCCGCGTTCGCTCGCCACTACTTACGGAATCACTTTTGTTTTCTTCTCCTCCGCCTACTTAGATGTTTCAGTTCAGCGGGTTCGCCCATCTATCGATGTACTATGTCTTCAACATAGTGGGTTGCCCCATTCGGATATTTACGGATCAATTCGTATGTGCCAATCCCCGTAACTTTTCGCAGCTTATCACGTCCTTCTTCGCCTCTGAGAGCCTAGGCATCCCCCATACGCCCTTATTTTGCTTATTGTACTTACTTTTTTAAAATACATCTTACGATGCACCCTAAATTCTGTGCTTTCTAATTTTTTTGTTTTCTTATCTCAATATGTCAATGAACTATTTTCCATTATTATGGAATCGTGGAGAATATCGGAGTCGAACCGATGACCTCCTGCGTGCAAGGCAGGCGCTCTAGCCAGCTGAGCTAATCCCCCATTCTTTCTTATTTTGAATGTTGAATTTCGAATTTTGAATTAATAACCCTTAATCCAAATCCCAACTTCCAGAATTTCCTTCTAAGTAAAAGTTGTAGTCCCGGGCAGACTCGAACTGCCGACCCCTACATTATCAGTGTAGTACTCTAACCAGCTGAGCTACGAGACTATTTTTAACGTATTTTAAATTTTAAATGCTGAATTTTAAATTAAAACTCACATTTTCCTCTAAAAATAGTTTAAACTCTTTTTACTTTTCTTTTTTTTGAACTAACAGCGAGAGTAAAATCTCTTGTATCATAAACCTGATGCTTATCTTTCTCTAGAAAGGAGGTGTTCCAGCCGCACCTTCCGGTACGGCTACCTTGTTACGACTTAGCCCCAGTTACTAGTTTTACCCTAGGCAGCTCCTTGCGGTCACCGACTTCAGGTACCCCCAGCTTCCATGGCTTGACGGGCGGTGTGTACAAGGCCCGGGAACGTATTCACCGGATCATGGCTGATATCCGATTACTAGCGATTCCAGCTTCACGGAGTCGAGTTGCAGACTCCGATCCGAACTGTGACCGGTTTTATAGATTCGCTCCTGGTCGCCCAGTGGCTGCTCTCTGTACCGGCCATTGTAGCACGTGTGTAGCCCAGGACGTAAGGGCCGTGATGATTTGACGTCATCCCCACCTTCCTCACGGTTTGCACCGGCAGTCTCGTTAGAGTTCCCGACATCACTCGCTGGCAACTAACAACAGGGGTTGCGCTCGTTATAGGACTTAACCTGACACCTCACGGCACGAGCTGACGACAACCATGCAGCACCTTGTAAAGTGTCCGAAGAAAAATCTGTTTCCAAATCTGTCACTCTACATTTAAGCCCTGGTAAGGTTCCTCGCGTATCATCGAATTAAACCACATGCTCCACCGCTTGTGCGGGCCCCCGTCAATTCCTTTGAGTTTCAAACTTGCGTTCGTACTCCCCAGGTGGGATACTTATCACTTTCGCTTAGCCACTGAGCTTGCGCCCAACAGCTAGTATCCATCGTTTACGGCGTGGACTACCAGGGTATCTAATCCTGTTCGCTCCCCACGCTTTCGTCCATCAGCGTCAATAAACCAGTAGTAACCTGCCTTCGCAATTGGTATTCCATGTAATATCTAAGCATTTCACCGCTACACTACATATTCTAGTTACTTCCTGGTAATTCAAGTCCTGCAGTATCAATGGCCGTTTGATCGTTAAGCGACCAGATTTCACCACTGACTTACAAAACCGCCTACGGACCCTTTAAACCCAATGATTCCGGATAACGCTTGGATCCTCCGTATTACCGCGGCTGCTGGCACGGAGTTAGCCGATCCTTATTCCTACAGTACCGTCAATCTACCACACGTGGTAGGGTTTCTTCCTGTATAAAAGCAGTTTACACACCATAGATGCTTCATCCTGCACGCGGCATGGCTGGATCAGGCTTGCGCCCATTGTCCAATATTCCTCACTGCTGCCTCCCGTAGGAGTCTGGTCCGTGTCTCAGTACCAGTGTGGGGGATCTCCCTCTCAGGACCCCTACCCATCATTGCCTTGGTATGCCGTTACCACACCAACTAGCTAATGGGACGCATGCTCATCTTGTACCGTTGGAACTTTAGTAATAAAGTGAGGCCACTCTAAAACACTATGAGGTATTAATCCAAATTTCTCTGGGCTATCCCTCTGTACAAGGTAGATTGCATACGCGTTACGCACCCGTGCGCCGGTCTCAGATTAGCAAGCTAATCCTACCCCTCGACTTGCATGTGTTAGGCCTGCCGCTAGCGTTCATCCTGAGCCAGGATCAAACTCTTCATCGTATATTTTTAATATTGTCGATAATTCTCAGGTCTAATTTTTTATACTCGAAAAATCTTACTCTCTCTTTGTATGCTGTCAATCCAATATATCTATGAACGTGTCATTCTCTTTTTCCAACTAACCTCTCTCGGTTAGCGGCTGCAAAAGTAGAAACTTTTTTAAAACTGTGCAAGATTTTTTTGAAGTTTTTTTGAAAAAATTTTCTTCGTTTTTCTTACCCAATATCTTTAAGAACTTCCCTGTTTTGCGGGCTGCAAAGATAATTCGCTTTTTTGTTTCTCGCAAATCTTTTTTTGACTTTTTTTCTATTCCTTAGTCAATTTCCAATCTGCTGCTAACTCTCAATGAACTTCCTTATTGCGGCTGCAAAACTAGAACCTTTTTCCGATTTCGCAAACTTTATACAACCTTTTTTTAAAACTATTTTTTAACTACCTCATTACCATTTGTTAATACTAAACCTTTTTTTCTGCAATCATAAGATCTAAGAGGAAAGAGACAAGAGAAAAGAAAAAAGAATGCTCCTTTCCATATCTGACGGGTTTTTGAAACCTTCGGGTATCAAAAACGGATACTTTACACTATAATATATATAGAGTAATAAACTAAAACCGAAATTCTTCAACTAAAATATAAAACCCGACAGGTTTAAAAATCTGGCGGGTGTGTCCGGATGAAATAAAAAAACCGCAGGAAATCCTGCGGTATACTATTATATATATAGGTATAATTAATTTTGAAGTGCTTGTTTCTCCTTAGCTTCTCTTTCACTTCGGATTTGTCTTGATCGCTCCGCCTTTAATCTCCATGTTGCGGCCAATTCGGCTAAATCAATCGGGATAGCCGGATCCTGTTTCTGTAACTTTCCGCTCTTAAATGATTTTATCAGGATACTTTCGATGTAAAAATCTTCCAAATCATCAAACGGCTTATACTCTTTCTTTAAATTTATATCAAATAGACGAGCCGTATTATTCGACCAAAAAGCCTTCCACCCGCTTTTTAATTCTTTAATAAGACTAAAAGTTGTCTGTCCTGTTTGCCGATGAATTAGTTTAACCAGAATCTGACCATCTTTTCTTGAAAATTTCTTTAACCGGTCTTCAAATTCATTTTGCAGATAATCTTCTACTATCTTAAAATATTTCTTTTTGTCACGCTCAGATGTCAACTTGGCCATATTAGCATTTAAGATAGTCAAATTTTCTGCTGCCACTTTAGCATACGGATAAACCTTCAAAACTCTTCGTTCCAAGATTCGCAATTTTTTCTGCTCTTCGGCATAAGCTGCATTTTTACCTACAATCACTTCATCCATCTGAACCATATAGCTCACCGAAGTATCTTTTACTGTAGCATTCTCCGTTCTCAATGTATCCTGAGGGTTTACCTGTGCAAAAAAAACAGTAGGGAAAAATAGAAATCCCGACAGAAAAAATAGGTGCTTCATATAAAACCAATTAATGCGTAAAATTAGACAATATTCCGAGCAACTATAATACCAAATTTATAAATTAGCAAAAAAAATATTTATGGCGACAAAATCTATATTAACAAAATCATCTCTTACTTTTCTGGAAAAATACCTTAATAATGCTTCTCCGACCGGATATGAAGAAAGCGGCCAGAAAATATGGATGGAATATCTTAAACCTTACGTAGACACTTTTATTACCGACACCTACGGAACTGCTGTTGGTGTTATCAATCCTGACGCTCCCTATAAAGTAGTAATTGAAGGCCATGCGGATGAAATTTCCTGGTATGTCAATTATATTACCGACAACGGTTTGATTTATGTAATCCGTAACGGAGGAAGTGATCATATGATTGCACCGTCAAAACGCGTTCATATTCATACCAAAAAAGGAATTGTAAAAGGTGTTTTCGGTTGGCCGGCCATTCACACCCGTAATCGCGGTAAAGAAGAAGCCGCTCGTATCGACAATATTTTTATTGATTGTGGTTGTGAAACCAAAGAAGAAGTTGAAAAATTAGGTGTTCACGTGGGTTGTGTGATTACTTATCCGGATGATTTTATGATTCTTAATGAAAATAAATTCGTTTGTCGTGCTATCGATAACCGTATGGGAGGTTTTATGATTGCGGAAGTAGCCCGTTTGTTACATGAGAACAAAAAGAAATTACCATTCGGATTGTATATTACAAATTCCGTACAGGAAGAAGTAGGTTTACGCGGCGCTGAAATGATCACCAAAACGATCAAACCGAATGTCGCCATTGTAACCGATGTATGCCATGACTCTTCTACACCTATGATCGATATGAAAATTGAAGGAGACACTAAAATCGGGAAAGGGCCGGTAATTACCTACGCTCCTGCTGTGCAAAACAAATTGCGAGAGTTAATTCTGGATGCCGCCGAAGAAAATAAAATTCCGTTCCAGCGTCTGGCTTCATCACGTGTAACCGGAACCGATACGGATGCATTTGCTTATAGTAACGGCGGAGTAGCATCGGCTTTAATTTCTCTTCCTTTACGCTATATGCATACCACTGTAGAAATGGTACACCGTGAAGATGTAGAAAACGTAATCCGGTTAATTTACGAAAGCTTGCTGAAAATCGAGAATAATGAGACTTTCTCTTATTTCAAATAATTAAAATGTTCCGTTTCGGAAAAATCAAAACAGCCTTATGCGTAGTATTACTTTATGCTTCACTCTGTCATGCCTACGAGGAAAAAGACAGTCTTCGAAATGCATATCGTTCTAAAAATACTATGGATAAGGTTTTTCTTTATGAAAAACTGGACCTAAATACCAAAAGAGCTTATCAGGATTTCTTTTATACGGTTTTTCCGGACTTATCAAACGATCCGAAAATTAAAGGTTCAAAGAAAAATGAGATCCGCTATCGGTTTGCTCTAGCCGAAGTATACAATATAAAAGGAGACGAAATCAAAGCAATCAATATCCTCAAAAGTATACAGAACGACAAGGATTATAAGCTATCGGATTCCGAATACATGAATCTTCTTGTTTCCCTTCAAAAATCGTATCTGAACCTCAACCTGTATTCCAATGTTTTCCAGATCAATTCCGAAATTGATAATTTAAGAAAAAAAGGGGCTTCATTTCCGTTATGGAGCTATAATATCAAAAGTCAGCTATACGCCAAATTGTTTTTATACGAAAAAGCAATTCTTCAATTAAAATCCGAAATACAAGAATTAAAACACTACGCACAAAATGATCCTTTGATCATTCCGTCTGCTTACAACGATCTCGGTTTTTATTATTCCCTGACAGATAATATCGACAGCGCTTTCCATTACTATAAACGTAGCATTCGATTATCGGAACAAAATTTACAAAAATCACATCCGGATGCTTACGATCGGTTAACCGGAACCGTTAAAGGGAACATGGCCGTGCTCTATTGCAAACAAAACAAATACAACATAGCCATTCCGTTACTTTTAGAAGACATTGCTATAAATGCTAAAAACAAAGAGGATCATCTTGGAAATGCCAGCAGCCTGATCCTTTTATCGGAATGTTATTCCAAATTAAAACAGTATGACAAAGCCAATAAAGTACTGAATCAGGTCGAAATACTACTTCCTAAAATAGCACAAGCCGCCACTCAAGTCCATTTTTATAAAACAAAAGCCGAATTATTACAAGCACTTCATCAAACTGATCAGGCATATCGCTATTACAAAAAAGCGTTTCATTTGAATGATTCTATCAACAGACAGAATCAGTCCCGATTATTGGGCGGCAACGAAATTCTTTATCATCTCGAACAACAGGACGATCTGATTACCCAACAACAAGTCGCAATTCAGCATAAACAACAATATATTTTACGAATTGTACTTTTTGGTTTACTGATTATTACTTTATTCTCTTTTATTTATCTGATCAACTCTCGTAAAAAACAGTTGGAGATTCAAAAGATGAATGCTGAAATTTCGGCTAAAAACAAACTGATTAAAGAATCTTTATCCGAAAAGGAAATGTTGTTACGGGAAATTCATCATCGGGTAAATAACAATCTTCAAATGATATCCGGAATCTTAGCCCTTCAGCAAATACACAATGCGGATGATTCGATAAAAGTTATTTTACAGGAAGGTCAGGCTCGAATTCAATCGATTGCATTAATTCATAAAGCATTATATCATTCCGATAACTTTGCCAAAGTTCCTTTTGAAATGTATTTAAAAGAACTGGTTCATGTAATCCGGGAAACGTATCAGAAAGTTGGGCATACAATCCAATGTGATGTTGAAGCTCGCGCCATTGAATTAAACATCAATACAGCAATACCGCTAAGCCTTATTATTAATGAAATCATCACCAATAGCTTTAAACACGCTTTTAAAAATCGCAATAACGGTTCTATTCATATTGTGCTTCAAAAAATAAATGATCATTATAAGTTGACCATAACGGATAACGGTATCGGGTTACCGGATAATTTTAATCCGGCTGTTTTACACTCTATCGGGTTTGATCTGATTATTGGTCTTACCCGACAATTAAACGGAAGCCTCAATTGGAACAACCAACAAGGAACTGAAATTAACATTACATTTAATGAAATAAATTCCTAATCATGACTACACCTTTAAATATTCTTATTGTTGAAGACGAATACATCACGCAGAAAACCATTTCCGTTTTTCTTCAGGAAATGGGGTACCATATCGCCGGCTGTGCTATGAATGCCGAAGATGCCTTGCTTTATTTAAATCAGCATAAAGTCGATTTTGTCATTTTAGATATCACCATTCAGGGTGAAAAAGACGGTATCTGGTTAGCCGAAAAATTGAAACAACATTATAATATTCCTTATATTTTTCTTACTGCTTATGTCGATGATGCTACAGTAAGCAAAGCCATTGGGACCAATCCTTACGGTTATCTCGTTAAACCGTTTCAAAAAGCGACTTTGTTTTCTGCTATAGAAATTGCTTTGATAAATTTCAACAAATGTCAGCGTGTTGAAAAAACAGTTCCGGCTACTATTTTTGTTAAGCATCTGGATATATTTGAAAAGGTAACATTGGACAACCTTTACTATATCGAAAGTCAGAAAAATTATCTTTTACTATCTACTCCCCAGAAACAATACCGGATTCGGGCAACGATAACGGATTTTATGGAAAAACTTCCGGATAATTTTATTAAAACCCATAAAGGTTTTATTGTCAATTTAGATAAAATACAGAGCTATTCAACTGCTATTCTAGTGATTAACGGAAAAAAAATACCGATTTCAAAAACCTATAAAGACATTGTTTTCAACAGATTACAGCATTTTTTATCGTAAATAGCAGTAAATAAAATTTCATCCCAAAAGAATTGGATTATATCCCAGTTTTTTTAATCGGTAGTTCGTTTTAATAATTTTTGTGTTAATAAATTATTAAATCCAAATTACTTTATGAAAAAAATAATACTTCTACTTACATTATGCCCGCTTTTGCTCTTTTCACAAGTAGGTGTAAACACAACAACCCCTCATTCCAGTTCTATTCTTGATGTAACCGCTACCGACAAAGGATTATTAATCCCGCGAATAGCAATTCCAAACCTTAACGCCGCCGCTCCGGTTACAAGTCCCGCAACCAGTCTGTTGGTATATAATACCAATGTGACAACCGGTGCTGGTTTTTATTATTGGAACGGTACTAAATGGATTCCGATATCCGGGGCACATAATGATTGGATCATTTCCGGAAATGATATGTATAATGCGAATTCCGGAAATGTTGGAGTTGGCACAACAGCCCCAACAGCAAAACTACATGTTGAAAATACAGCCGGCGCGAGTATAACACCTTTTTCCGGTGGTTTTGAAAGCGGCACAATTACACCGTTTAGTACTTCCGGTAGCGGTGGTTCCTGGAGTGTTACTTCAACATCCGGTCAGTTTAACGTTGGAACTTACGGTATCAAATCCGGTTCCGGTGTTAGCAGTAGTACTTCAAACCTGGATCTTAGCGTTACAATTCCGACCGGAGGA
This sequence comes from Flavobacterium cerinum, assembly GCF_024496085.1. Taxonomy (NCBI): domain Bacteria; kingdom Pseudomonadati; phylum Bacteroidota; class Flavobacteriia; order Flavobacteriales; family Flavobacteriaceae; genus Flavobacterium; species Flavobacterium cerinum. The sequence goes on from NZ_CP101751.1 coordinate 3,275,039, forward strand.
TCTTCTTTTTCATTTAATTATCGCGTAGATAGTGAATCCGGATATGACTACCTCCGTTTTTACATTGATGGTGTACAACAAAATCAATGGTCCGGGACTGTAGCCTGGGCTACTTTTTCCGGAACGCTCGCAGCCGGTAGTCATACTTTATCCTGGCGTTATGAAAAGGATAGTTCCACAAACTCCGGACTTGATGCCGCTTTTCTTGATCAGATTGTGATTGCTAATACGCAAACGCTTTCACCGGCAGTACGAATTGTTGACGGTAGCCAGGGAAATGGAAAAGTGTTGACTTCCGATGCAAACGGTTATGCGAGCTGGCGGAGTACCAACCTACCGGACATTGCGACCTTTCAGGGAATGATCATTCCAACATGTGATACGTATTCCAATGGTAGTACAGGATCATTTACAATTCCAATCCGAGGTGTCAGCACTACCGTTTCCTGGACAATATTAGCCAAACAAACCCGAAGTGCTTCTGCAACCATATCCGGTAATACCGTTGCTTTAGCTCCGATTACTGCCGAACGCCTTCAGGTGCGTTATGACTTTTCGCCTCAATTGCCTTTCAGTCCGTTGGGAATTATCTTTAATGCTTATAATTCGAGCGGTTATCCCGATACATTTGTAATTAATTATGCTAATAAATCGCAAAGTTCAATTACAGTCAATATAGCCCGGGCGGATCTATTTGCGAGTCAAACCTCAAACTGTTGGACCGGACAGTTTTATTTTGATGTGATGGTAATGAACTAAAAAAGAAGAGGGAGCCTGATTAGGGCTCCCTCTAAATTTCTTACGTTTCAATTATTTTCTGGCACCGGCACCTTTTAAAGCTTCGATTACTTCATTGTTTTTAAACATTTCAGCAATTTTTAAAACGGTGTTTCCATTCTGATCTACCGCTGCTAAATCAGCTCCTTTTTCAATTAGTAATTTTACAATTTCAAGGTTATTGTAACGTACTGCGTACATTAAAGGTGTCAGGTTGTTTGTTCTTTCGTTAACATCTGCACCGTACTCAATAAATTTCTTGATTGTTGCAACGTCACCTTTGCTGATTGCTGTACAAAGTGGTGTGGCACCATAGGCGTTTACAGTATACACTTTTGTTTCTGTAACATTTGCAGCTGTAGCAACATTAGTAAAAGTTACTAAAGCCATTCCTAAAATAAAGATCGTTTTTTTCATGATGATTGATTTTTTAAATTATATTTTGATTGTTATAGTTTAGACGCAGCTCTTTTTATTTCGTTACAGGAAAAATCTTATTATAACATTTTTTTAACATATACCCCCTCTAACGAAGTAAATCCTTACGCTTGCCTATATGCTATTTTAGTTACAAATCATAAGTAATAAACTTGTGCTATCCATCATAAAATCAATAGTTCCGGAGTGATCAAGTATTTCATTTCTCTTTATTTCAATATATTTACTGCAGCAAATTATTTGTTACTTTCAATTATCAGTTGATCAACTGTATTTCAAAAAATATATCGAAATTGGAAAATTCATCCTTAAAAAATAAATTCCTCTTTTTCGGAATTGCCGTACTAACTTTCTTATTACTGGATTTCGGTTTAGGTCCGCAAACACTTTTTGGTTTAACTGAACCGATCCTATATCTTACCAATCGCTATTTTGGAATCGGAACAACAACTTTTGATTACGCTATTATTGCTTCTTTTCCGCTTTTCGCTATCGGAATTTCAATCAATCAAGGTAATATTGCCTTAAAAAATATCTTTTCCAATTATTTTAAAATCATAGTTTCCTGTTTCACAACCTTTCTATTTGGATTATTATACCTCTACTTTTTTCAAAAGCCGATAAATCCGTTGTTTCCGGAATATCTAATTACTGAACCGTTTAATTCTTATTCAATGTTGATCATTAGTGCCGGTATATTGTTTTCGATATTACTTATAAAACCTAAAAAAAGTACCGGAAATGAGATGGATCAAATAGGGAATGATTAATAGTAACTTATAGAATATCCACGTCAAAGGCACATTTGGACATAAAAAAACCGGAACATAAGTCCCGGTTCTTTATCTGTAAAGGTTGTAATTATTTTACTTCCTCGTAATCTACATCCTGAGTCTGGTCACCCTGGTTGTCACCTCCTTGAGGTTGTCCTTGTGAAGCCTGACCGTCAGCCTGTGCTTTGTACAATTCTTCAGAAGCATTTTTCCACGCTTCGTTGATTTTGTCTAAAGCCGGTTGGATTGTAGCTACGTCTTTTGTTTCGTAAGCTTTTTTCAATTCCTCTAAAGCACCTTGAATAGCAGCTTTGTTTCCATCAGACAATTTATCACCAAACTCGCTTAATTGCTTTTCAGTCTGGAAGATCATTCCGTCTGCTTCATTCAATTTGTCTACTTTTTCTTTAGCTGCTTTATCTGCTTCAGCATTTGCTTCAGCTTCTTGACGCATTCTGTCGATTTCTTCCTGAGTTAATCCTGAAGAAGCTTCGATACGGATATCATGTGATTTACCGGTTCCTTTATCTGTAGCCGATACTTTAATAATACCATTCGCATCGATATCAAACGTTACTTCAATTTGCGGTACTCCTCTTGGTGCAGGCGGAATTCCGTCTAAGTGGAAACGTCCGATGGTTTTATTATCATTTGCCATTGGTCTTTCCCCTTGTAACACGTGGATTTCTACTGACGGCTGATTATCAGCTGCTGTTGAGAAAACCTGTGATTTTTTAGTCGGGATTGTTGTATTGGCATCGATTAATTTTGTCATTACACTTCCCATCGTTTCAATACCTAATGATAACGGTGTTACATCTAATAACAATACATCTTTTACATCTCCTGTTAATACACCACCTTGAATAGCAGCACCTACAGCAACTACTTCATCCGGATTTACGCCTTTTGAAGGTTTTTTACCGAAGAATTTTTCTACTTCTTCCTGAATTCTAGGAATACGTGTAGAACCACCAACTAAGATTACTTCGTCAATATCTGATTTTGAGATACCGGCATCTTTCAATGCTTTCTCACATGGGATCATTGAACGACGTACTAAATCATCTGACAATTGTTCGAATTTAGCACGGGTTAATGTTTTTACCAAGTGTTTCGGTCCTGAAGCTGTAGCGGTAACATACGGTAAATTGATTTCCGTTTGTGCCGATGCTGATAATTCAATTTTCGCTTTTTCAGCTGCTTCTTTCAGACGTTGTAACGCCATTGGATCTTTACGTAAATCAACACCTTCTTCGCTGTTGAATTCGTTTGCTAACCAATCGATAATTACCTGGTCGAAATCGTCACCACCTAAGTGTGTATCTCCGTTAGTTGACAATACTTCAAATACACCGTCACCTAATTCAAGGATCGAGATATCGAAAGTACCACCACCTAAGTCATATACTGCAATTTTCTGGTCTTTACCACCTTTATCCAGTCCGTAAGCCAAAGCAGCAGCAGTTGGTTCGTTAATGATACGACGTACTTTTAAACCTGCAATTTCACCGGCTTCTTTTGTAGCCTGACGTTGCGCATCGTTAAAGTATGCCGGTACGGTGATAACCGCTTCCGTAACAGTAGTTCCTAAATAATCTTCAGCCGTTTTCTTCATTTTCTGAAGTGTCATTGCTGATAATTCCTGCGGCGTGTAAAGTCTTCCGTCGATATCAACACGTGGCGTGTCATTATCTCCTTTTACCACTTTGTACGCTACATTTCCAGCTTCTTTCTGGCTTTCTGAGTATTTGTTACCCATAAAACGTTTGATCGAAGCGATCGTTTTCGTTGGATTTGTCACTGCTTGTCTTTTGGCAGGATCACCCACTTTGATTTCACCACCTTCTACAAAAGCAATTACAGATGGTGTTGTTCTTTTTCCTTCTGCATTAGGAATAACTACCGGCTCGTTACCTTCCATTACAGAAACGCAAGAGTTAGTCGTTCCTAAGTCAATTCCAATAATTTTACTCATAATTAAATCTCCTTATTATATCTATATTTTCGTTTCGTTTTTTCAACTTGCTTGGTATAAGTCAATGATTGTGCCATTCGCTAAAAGTGTTAAAAATTGTCATAATTCTGTATTTTTAACCTTTTTATACTGACAAGATGACATTTTTAAGATCCGGACTTTTGTCTTTAACCACCACAACACAATATCACATTTCCCGACTTCTTTGTTAGTTTGCAGGAGCACTATATCGTAAATCTACTTGACTCTAAACCAATTAATAGTAAAACCGGAGTCAAAACGCGCACTTGCGCTAAAAGTGTGTTATATCCGTTTTATTTATTGAATTATCGGACTATCTTTGCTTTAGCAAATAAACATTTAGATTACTTATGGAGTGTATTTCTGTATTTGATATGCTTAAAATCGGTGTGGGTCCTTCCAGTTCCCATACTTTAGGCCCTTGGCGTGCGGCCGAACAGTTTCTTGTTGAAATCAGAAATCGCAACCTCATTGACCATGTTAACCGTATTACAGTCGATTTATACGGTTCTTTATCGCTTACCGGTAAAGGCCACGCCACTGATCTGGCGGTTATGCTTGGTCTTAGCGGTGCGGATCCGGAATATATCCCGGTTGAAAGCATCGATGTGATCATTTCGGCCATTAAAAACAAAAAAGAAATCTTTTTAGGTAACGAAATCATTATCCCTTTTGACCCTGAAAAGGATATTGTTTTCAATAAAAACTTCCTGCCGTTTCATGCTAACGGACTTACTTTTACCGTATATAGCGATACTCAGGAATATACATCGACTTTCTACTCGATTGGCGGCGGATTTGTCGTAAAGGAAACTGAAGAAGAAAATCCTGCCAAAGAAGCAACCAAACGCAATTTTCCGTTTCCGATTGATAAGGCCGAAGAACTACTGGCTTATTGTCAGGCGGAACAAAAGAAAATTTCGGAAATCGTTTATGAAAACGAAAAATCCATGCGTTCGGAAGCTGAAATCCATAACGAATTGCTACGCGTATGGCATACGATGTTGGAATGTATGTATATCGGCTGTCATACAGAAGGTACTTTACCCGGAGGTTTGAATGTACGCCGACGTGCTTATGACATGCACAAAAACTTAATCGGGGTTTTACCGTATGACAATCCGCAATCCTGGCTGGAAATCATTCGGATGACAGAAGTTAAATTCCGTCAGATCCTGAAATGGGTTAGCTGTTTTGCGTTGGCTGTTAATGAAGTTAATGCTTCTCTCGGACGGGTTGTAACGGCTCCGACCAATGGTAGTGCCGGTGTAATTCCTGCCGTTTTGATGTATTATATGGTTATCGAAAACCACAGTGCAAACGAGGATCAGATCAAACAGTTTTTAATGGTAGCCGGTGAAATCGGTAGTATCTTTAAAAAGGGGGCTACAATTTCGGCTGCGATGGGTGGTTGTCAGGCTGAAATCGGTGTTTCGTCTGCAATGGCTGCCGGAGCTTTATGCGAATTGATGGGCGGTACTCCGGAACAGGTATTAATGGCTGCTGAAATTGCCATGGAACACCATTTGGGATTAACTTGTGATCCGATTGGCGGCTTAGTACAAATTCCTTGTATCGAACGTAATACTATGGGGGCTATTAAAGCGATTAATGCGGCCGAACTAGCACTCGAAACCGATCCTAAGAATGCAAAAGTGCCGTTGGACAAAGTGGTAAATACGATGTGGCAAACGGCTAAAGACATGAATAATAAATACAAAGAAACTTCTGAAGGCGGATTAGCTGTTGCCGTAAATATGGCCGACTGTTAAACTCTAACCAGTCTTAAAATATAAAACGGAATAGTTTCTATTCCGTTTTTTTCTTTTCTGCACTATTTTATTTCAAATTGCTCTTTATTGATCACACCACTAAATTCGTGTGATATAATATCCTTATTCAATCGCAAACGTAATTTTGTCTTAAATTTTCCATTATCGATCGGAACGGAAGTCACCGCTATACGACCGGGTGGTAATCTTATTGAACGGAGAAAAGTTCCGCAGAAATACATATATTTATCTTCGATTGGTATCCAGTAACCCGATGGGTTTTTCGCCTCTAAAAGAAGTCGCAAATAATTTCCGGAGCCTATATTAAGTGTGTCTTTTCCCTTATTTACAACTACTACCGGAAAGGCTTTATACTTTTTTTGTACTAGCTCTTCTCCTATTTTCCCTTCTAAAAGTGTATGGTTGGAAATTACTTTTGTAGTGTCAATAAATATAGTAATGTCTTCCGGTCCCGACTCAATATCATTCCCTCTAAAATCCGTTGTATAAGCCTCATCTTCTTTAGGAATTCTAACATATACACTATCTTGATTTTTCCCTAAATACAGACATTTATAATTGGCGGTTTGCAGACTAAAAGCTTTTCTATTTTCCAGTTCTCCTTTTAATGTATCAAATACTTCCGGCAATTTGAATTTAGGCATTTTAATAGCACTGTCATTCTTACAGGCATAAAATACCGTAAATAAAATCAGTACAAAAAAAGACAACACTCTCATTTAACAACTTTCTTTTAATTAAAAGGTTAAAAGTAACATGAAAATTCAGAAAAGCAAGATTCTACTTACCGTATATATTTACTTTCTCCGGGTATCAACAATATAAATAATTTTCCAGGTTCCGTTTTCTTTAAAAAGTTGAAATGAGTTAACACCCGAATGGCTTAACTTGCCGTTTATATAAAATTCATAGGGTGTCCAGGCATGTGCCATTGTTCCGTCTATCCGGATATCATATTTTAGTATTTTTTCCTGAAAATGCATCTGAGCCGGAAAAGTAGCTACAGCCTTAAAAAAAGCATTCGGCTGTTCTTCTGTCAATTTGTTCCCTTTCGGTCCTTCCGATATCGATTGCAGGATCATTTTGTCATAGCAAACCGTTTTAATTTTCAGCGTATCTTTCGCATGAAATCCTTCAAAAAAAGTTTTGATTGTATTTTCGACCTCTTTTTCCTGCGCTTGCAGATTAACCCAAAGAAATCCGATCAGTAACAGCAGTTTATATTTCATAATTATACGTTTTGGTTACAGCATCAGTAGGATTAATGCGGATTATGTTACAGTTTTGATAGAATTTGTAGTACTTTTACGTTTCCAAAATTTGAAACTTATGTCAGTTGCGAAAAAAGACTACAAAAGAATTACGACCAAATCTTTGATCGAAATGAAAAGCAACGGAGAGAAAATCTCTATGTTAACGGCTTACGATTATACCATGGCAAAAATCGTTGACAGTGCCAATATTGATGCCATTCTGGTTGGTGATTCTGCTTCGAATGTAATGGCAGGACATGAAACCACATTACCGATTACTTTAGATCAGATGATTTATCATGCTTCTTCTGTTGTAAGAGCCGTAGATCGCGCTTTAGTAATTGTTGACCTTCCGTTCGGAACCTATCAATCCGATCCGAAAGAAGCTTTACGTTCATCTATCCGTATTATGAAAGAAAGCGGTGCTCATGCAGTAAAGCTGGAAGGCGGAAGCGAAATTAAAGACAGTATCAAACGTATCCTGAATGCCGGAATTCCGGTAATGGGTCACCTGGGTTTAACACCACAATCTATTTATAAATTCGGAACCTATACCGTTCGTGCCAAAGAAGAAGCGGAAGCACAAAAATTACTGGACGATGCCAAAATGCTTGAAAAAATAGGCTGTTTTGCTGTTGTTCTTGAAAAAATTCCTTCGGCTTTAGCCAAAAAAGTAGCAGAAAGCATTTCAATTCCTGTAATCGGAATAGGAGCCGGTAGCGGTGTTGACGGACAAGTATTGGTTTTACACGATATGATCGGTATGACACACGAATTTAGTCCGCGTTTCCTAAGACGCTACATGAATCTTTATGAAGATATGAGTAAAGCAATCGGGCAATATGTAAGTGATGTAAAATCGCAGGATTTCCCGAATGCTAATGAACAATACTAATACAATATCGCATTTCTGTGACCGAAAAAACAGTTTCCACTAAAGACAATTTACAGGTTATTTACGAAGACAATCACCTAATTGTGATCAACAAACGTGTAGGCGATATTGTTCAGGGCGATAAAACCGGCGACAAACCGTTAAGTGATGTTGTAAAAGAATATATCAAAGAAAAATACAACAAACCCGGTGAGGTTTTCCTCGGTGTTATTCATCGTCTGGACCGACCTACAACCGGTATTGTGGTCTTTGCCCGTACTTCAAAAGCACTGACCCGTATGAACGAATTGTTTAAAAACCGGGAAACACAAAAAACATATTGGGCGGTGGTCAAAAACCGCCCTTTAAAAGATGCTGATACACTGACGCATTTTTTAAAACGCAATCCTAAAAACAATACGTCCAAAGCCTATACAAAAGAGGTTCCGGACAGTAAAAAAGCAAGTCTTTCGTATACCATCATTAAAGCGCTTCAAAATTATACCGCATTAGAAATCGATTTGCATACCGGACGACACCATCAAATCCGAAGTCAGTTATCCGCTATCGGAAGTCCGATTAAAGGCGATTTGAAATATGGCGCCGATCGCAGTAATCCGGACGGCGGTATTCATCTCCATGCCCGAAAACTAGTCCTTATCCATCCTGTCAGCAAAGAACCATTGCTTTTTATCGCTCCGGTTCCCGATGACAGTATTTGGAAAAGCATTTGATTTTTTTATTATTTTTAACACTTAATTTGTTAATTTCTTTTTCTTATGCGAAAAGTACTTGTCATTACCTGTAGTCTGTTTTTTTCCTCTTTATTAGCACAGGAACATTTTAGCGGTATCAATACTACACGAAGAACCGGTATATTGAATGCTACTGTCAACCCTGCGGAATTAAGCAACCTGAGTAACCGTTATGAGGTTAACATTTTTAATACCAGTCTGAATGTTGCTAATAATAAAGTAAGCTTTAAAGATATCGTAAACGGTAATAATCTGGAGGATAAAATTTTTGAAGGCGATAAAGCCGTTAATATGCGTTTGGATGCCGAAATATTAGGTCCTTCATTCGCAATGAAACATGACAAATGGACTTTTGCGATTGCATCTTCAGCCAAAATAAAGGCCAATCTGATCGATGTTGATGTCAATCTGGCCAATGCCGTTCGAAATTCATTCATCGGATCGGCAATGATCAATCTGGATCATAATCAGCGGGTTAATGCTTTAACATGGGGAGAAATCGGTTTTTCTGCCGCTCGTATCCTTTTTGAAGATCACGCGCATAAATTCAGTGGCGGAGCAACTTTCAAATTACTATTTCCGGGTTCTTATGCCAATATTGCTGCCGATAAATTTTCAGGAACGGTTACCAATGTTTTAGGTGATGTTGAGTTAACTAATGCGCATGCCGCATTAAACGTTTCGTATTCCGGTTCTTTGGCCGACGGTTTTACAGACAGTAGTAATTTTAATCAGTTTTTCGGAAACGGAATTCACGGTTATGCTGTTGATCTGGGCGTCAACTACCAATGGAAGGAACAAGACGACAGCGGTTATAAAATAAATGCCGGTTTGGCCGTTCGTAACCTCGGAAGCATGACTTTTAAAGCCGACAACAATGTTTCCCGCAATTACAGTCTTTCTGTTGAAGGTTTGCAAAGTTTCGACCTGAATCAGTTTGAAGGCGTTGATAATGTAAAAGAAATTGAACAAATTCTACTAAACAGCGGTTATGTAACCGTTGACAATACAACCCGGGATTTTAAAGTCAAAATGCCAACCTTACTTTCGGCTTATGCAGATGTTCATGTCTATAACAAATGGTATGTAACGGCTTATATGCAACAAAAAGTGGTTGATGATAGTAAAAATGACCTTGCTACGGCTCAAAATATAGTTACGATAACGCCACGTTTTTCGGCAGATAATTATGAGATTTATTCTCCGTGGTCCAGCAATGAGATTTCAGGAATTACCGGCGGAATCGGGTTCCGGTTTGGCGGTTTTTATCTGGGTTCCGGTTCGATTGTAACCGCTTTATTGAGTAATACCAAACAAGCCGATGCTTATCTGGGCTTCCGGATAGGTTTTTAATTAAACACCAAAATCATATTTTAAAGAACAAAAAATGCAACAAAACATTAAAAAACGACTTGAAGAAATTCACCAGAGAGGATTAGATCTGGAAACAGGTGCATTGATCGATCAGAGTTTTGATACCTATAAAAAAATCATACTAATGGCCGGAATCGCTTTCCTGATAATAGTGACAATCGTTTCTGTTATCCTGATAGGCGGTATTGCCGTTTTCTACGGACTGGAACGTTATGTAGCCGACTTTTCTCAATTGGAACAAAGTGATCTTTCTCCTAATTTTATTATTGTATCGGCTTTAGTTAATACCGTAATCGGAGCAATAACAGCTCCTTTTTCAGCAGGAATTATTAAGATGTCACATAACGCTGATAATAATCGGGAGTTCAGTGTTTCTACTGCTTTCGAATATTACAAGTCGGCTAAGTTCGGCCCTATTTTTATAGCCAGTCTTATTATTGCATTGACATCGGCTTCGATCGGAACGCTATTACAGTTACTAAATATGAATTTTGTCGGGACTTTCGTCGGACTTATCATTAGCTTTCTGACATGTCTTACCTTACCGCTTATTATTTTGGGGAATCTTTCGGTAAAAGATGCGATCGTTAACAGTATTTCGGTTGTTAATAAAGCGCCGTTAACTATTTTATTAGCTTTAATTGTAGCATTTATCGGTGCCATATCCGGTATTATAGCATTTTGTCTTGGTGTGTTATTTACATTACCGTATATTTATTGTATGCATTATACGATCTATAAAAATATTTTCGGTTCTGAAGAAAGTGAAATTGACGAAATCGGAAAATACAAATCATTCTAATTTTTAAAACCTAAACCTATGAAATGGAGAGGCGAACGTAAAAGTGAAAATGTAGAAGACCGTCGTGGTATGTCATCCGGCGGAAAAATTGCTGCCGGTGGTGGTATTATCGGTATCATTATTCTACTGATCAATATGTTTGGAGGCGAAAGTGCCCAACAATTGACACCCGTTTTAGAACAATTACAACAAGGCCAATCCACAGAGCAGGTACAACAACGGGAACTTACCCCTGAAGAAATAGAACTGGGTGATTTTGCCACTACCATCCTCGGATTTACCGAAACAACATGGGCTAAAGTTTTTCAGGAAAACGGTATGACCTATGAAAATCCCGGTATGGTCTTATTCACAGATAATGTTTCTACAGCTTGTGGTAGTGCAACTGCGGCTTCCGGACCTTTTTACTGTCCGGCTGATCGTAAAGTGTATATGGATCTGACTTTTTTCGAAGAATTAAGAACCCGATTCGGAGCCAAAGGTGGCGATTTTGCGATTGCTTATGTAATTGCCCACGAAGTTGGTCATCATGTCCAAACTTTATTGGGAACTTCCGGTAAAGTACGGAAATTACAACAAGGTCTTAGCCAAACAGCTGCAAATAAATTATCCGTTTCATTGGAATTACAAGCTGATTTTTATGCCGGATTATGGGCGCATTACAATCAGAAATATTTGGAGGAAGGTGACATTGAAGAAGCTTTAAGTGCCGCTCAGGCGGTTGGAGACGATGCTATTCAGAAAAAAATGCAAGGTCATGTTACCCCGGATTCTTTTACACACGGCACATCGGCACAACGAATTGAGTGGTTTAAAAGAGGCTATCAAACCGGTGATATCCGAAAAGGCGATACTTTTGCTGAATTAAACTAAAATCCGATTATCATTATACAATCCCGAAAATTAAACTATTGATTTTCGGGATTTTTTATTTTTACGAACCGCGTAACCATCCTTCTCTATCCAGACTGCGATATTGTATCGCTTCCGCAACATGAGCCGAATGTACGGCCTCAGATCCGTCAAGATCAGCAATAGTACGAGCGACTTTTAAAATCCGATCATAAGCGCGGGCCGAAAGTTGTAAGCGTTTCATCGCCAGCTCTAAAAAATGGAGTGATTCGTTATCCAAAGCACAGTATTCCCGTATTTGTCGGCTTCCCATTTGGGCATTATAATGTATGTTTTCATAACGTTCAAAGCGCCGGACCTGTATTTGTCGTGCAGCAGCAACTCTTTTCCGGATTTCCTGACTACTCTCGCTATTCCGGGTATCCGACAATTTTTCAAACGGAACCGGATTAACTTCAATATGGATATCAATCCGATCCAGTAAGGGGCCTGAAATTTTTCCTAAATAACGTTGCATTTCCATCGGCGAAGAAGCAATTAATGCATCCGAATTACTGAAATAACCGCCCGGACTGGGATTCATACTCGCCACAAGCATAAAAGAGGACGGATAGGTAATCGTAAACCGCGCTCTCGAAATCGTTACTTCGCGATCTTCCAACGGCTGCCGTAAAACTTCCAGTACTTCTCTTTTAAATTCGGGTAATTCATCCAGAAATAAAACACCGTTATGCGCCAGTGAAATTTCGCCCGGTTGCGGATAACTACCGCCACCAACAAGCGATACCGAAGAAGCTGTATGATGAGGTGCCCGGAACGGCCGTTGTACAATTAGTCCGAGATCTTTTACTTTACCGGCTACACTATGAATTTTGGTGGTTTCCAATGCTTCTTTCATTGACATGGGCGGTAAAATTCCCGGAAGTCGTTTGGCTAACATCGTTTTACCGGATCCCGGAGGGCCGATCAGAATGATATTATGACCACCGGCAGCGGCTATTTCAAGACATCGTTTGATACTCTCCTGCCCTTTTACATCGGCAAAATCAAATTCAGTAGTCGTTGAGGTACAATCTAATTCCCTTTCGTGGTCAATACGCTCCGGTTGTAATGTTGTAGTTCCCCGGAAAAAGTCGATGATTTCGGTTACATTTTCGATACCATAAACCGTAATTCCGTCAACAACAGCGGCTTCTTTGGCATTTTGTTTTGGAATAATCAGTCCTAAAAAGCCTTCTTCCTTAGCTTTAATGGCTATCGGTAAAATACCTTTGACAGGCAAAAGACTCCCGTCGAGAGACAATTCTCCCATGATCAGATAGGAAGCAATAGCATCTGAACTGATCTGACCCGAAGCTGCCAGAATCCCTATTGCGATAGGTAAATCGTAAGCAGATCCTTCCTTTCTTAAATCGGCAGGCGCCATATTGATTACAATCTTTTTTCCGGGTAACTGGCAACCGTTGTTTTTCAAAGCGGCTGCAATACGGTAACTGCTTTCTTTTATAGCATTATCGGGTAATCCGACCAAATGGTACCCGATTCCTTTATCAATATTTACTTCAATAGTGATCGTCGTCGCATCAACTCCAAATACGGCACTTCCAAAAACTTTTACTAACATGGCTTATAGATTATAATCTTAAATATAAGCTTTTTAATAAAACTTTGAAAATGGTTACTTTATCACTCTTGTTCTTCCTTTAACAGTTTTACCAATTTAAGTTTTTCTGTCAATTGAGTAAAACCATTCCATTTCGGGCAACTTTCTGCATAATCATATTGATGTTCACCATATCGGATTATATTCTGAGAGTAGGCCATACAAATCTTATACTCTTCGTACGTATCCAGATTGATTAATTCTATTTCATATGTTCGAATAAAATCAATCTCCCTTTTTGTAAGCTTCCGCCTGATCGTATTATAGTTCAAAAAAAACTTGTTATTGATACGTTCAATTACGATTTTCTCTTTTCCGGAATTAAAACACCCGCTATAATTATGTATGATCTCCAAACTTTCTCCGTTCTTCATTAAGTCGATCGCAAGATTATGATTTTCAATCGGTTTTACATTTACCTCATCAATACAAAAATCCAAATTGTAAATTACTTTATTAAAAAGTAAAAAGGAATTCGTTCTTTTCCAATCGAAATAGGTTTTGTATGTTATATAATATTTACCGTCGGGTAAATTGTAGTTATCTGAATGCTTATACTCCGTTATGATACTATCATTATAAACAATTTTATACTCATTATCATAAACCGAAGTAACTTCCTTTGCTTTACAGTATTCAAAGTTTATTACTAAGGTGTTTTGCGAAAAGATTGTATTCACATAGAACAGTAAAATAAAAATCAATATTCTAATCACTTTACTCCATTTTTACGATATACATTGATTTCGCTACCGGTTGCCGTGACAAAATAATTCCCGTCATACGAAAAACCATATGCTTTTAATTCATAATCATGGAAAATTCTAAAGCAGTCAACCGCGTCATCCTGATAGTAGATACTTTTAAATTTGGGTTCAAAAATCAAATCAACTATCGGCCATTCGGTTGCAAAAAAAGTAACCGAATCCCCATGTTTATTTAACAACGGAAGTCCGCCGCCATGAATACCGCTTACTCCTATTTTTTCGTCTTTCAGGATACCGATTCCCATTGCCCATAATTCATAAATATCCATCCATTCCCAGCTATCATCATTATCTCTTTCCTTTAATTCCAATGTAGCACAATCAATAACGCCCCGACCCTGACTCGAAATGACTAACAGCAATTCCGGATGATTTTTTGAAAAACCGACATTACTCAATCCACCAATTGCAAACTGTTTCATTTCCCATCCTGGTGGAACAGCAGTGATCTTTGTCCGATCAACTAATTTTTGAAGTCGCAATCTGTTTTCTGCTTCCGGGTTATTCTTATTCATATTACTTTTTTTATTCTTTAATTTAGATCCGAAACCTACTATTTCTTTTTCTCAATTTCAGGCAAATCTTTTTTATACTGTTCCGGATCCCATTTCATTTCCCAATAGGTAACATATTCGGCCAATGGCGGCAATCCGACTTGCGCTCTTCGCTTATCAACATTATCCGGATCTTCAAGCGGCAATACATAATGGTTGTTCGTTTTCATATTCCATCCTATCTGGGAACCGTAAATTTGTCGCTTTCCTTGTCGCAAAGCCACGCGATCTTCCAGTAAAGCCAGACTACTTCCCTTTGCTTTTTTATTTTTAACCGCTTTTCGCATAATCGGCAGGTATTTTTCCTGAATCGGTAAATCAGCATGTTGTACGACCAAAAACAAGGTACTGTTCGCGGCATCTCCGATTTCATCAGCGCCTAACCAACCATACCGATCTATAATGGCACTTACTTTTATGATGTTAACAGAATCACTCTGTCGCATGGATTTCCATAACGCTTTCATTTCGGCTGATTCACTACCGTATTTACTCTGAATATATTCAATCTGCGCTCTGTCTTTTTGATCATTTTCTCCGATGATTTGAAGTTCTTCCGACAATTCTTTCATCGATTTTGTTTGTGCCATAGACCACTGTGAAACTAACAATATAAGAAGCATAACTACTTTTTTCATAAACCTTTTCGAGTTTTTTATTATCAGATTAAAGACGTTTATTTCTAAAATTAAAAATACTACTATTTTTCTTATACTAATTTTGTTTAAACAGAATCTTACATTAAATACTATATTTTGATCATAATTATATCCATTACATTGTTTAAAATAAAATATCAAAAAAAATTACAAAAAATTAAATACATCGAACCAAATTTCTACATTTGGCCAGTTTTTATTCAATCATAATTATGGGATTATTTAACGCCATCATGGGCAATGCTTCAGAAGTAAGCACCGAAAAAATAGCTAACGAATTTGAGCCTATTTTAATTCAGGGAGAACACATTGAAATCGCTTTTAAAGTGATTCGCGATATGTTTGTTTTCACTAACAAACGTTTGATTCTTGTAGACAAACAGGGATTAACCGGTTCTAAAGTAGATTATCAGTCGATTCCTTATTCCAGTATCAAGAAATTTTCGAAAGAAAGTGCCGGTTTAATGGATCTTGATGCCGATTTAAAAATCTGGATTACCGGTGAAGCGGCTCCGATCAAAAAACAGTTTGGTAAAAACGATAATATCAACGCAGTTTACAAAATTTTAAGTCAGCATATTTTAAAATAAACAATATATCTGTATCATTCAAAACGATTGTAAAAAGCATTTACAATCGTTTTTTTTTGAAATAAAGAATTAGTCAGCCGTCCTCTCTATTTTTGACACATTAATTAATCATTCTTTTCCTGTCTGAAAAAGAGTGACGTTATAATCGGGATTTAATGTTAAATGATACTTTATGGCTTCTCCGAAAAAGGAATCATCCTCTACTAAAAATATTTTAAGAGCTTGCATAAACCGCTATTTAAAATGGCACATTTTGACAACAATTTACAAAATAATTCGCAAAAAGAAAGTTGTTTAATCAAAACATAATAATCTCTAAATATAAATGCCTCATTTCGGTTATTTAATAGCACATACTATCTTCATTAACCACCGTTCCGGCTCACTTAAGCTCAACCGTAACATCAAAAATTCTGAATCTTTTTATTAATCAAAAAACGATTATTTGTAATTTCTCTACGCTTTTACTTCAAAAGACAACGCTTGTTAATTTAACAAATTCGTGAGCCTTTTTTAATTTATATTTGAATATCTTTTAATTATTAAAACCCAAATAGTATATCGCATGAAAAAACAATTATGTATTACAGCTTTTGCTTTGTGCGCAATATTACTATTACATCAGGTAATCACAGCTACATAAATCCTAAAGACGAATGACGGAAGTATCTCTTACTTCCTGCTTCGAAAACAGGACTCGGCTGAATCTGATTAAAAAACCTATCCGCAAATCATCAACCAAACAAAATTATGAACACAAAAGCACAAGAATGGGCCGAAAGTTATTTTAGTCGATTAGAAAATGCGATTGAAACATTACGCGACCACGATCTGGTAAGCCAGGTTAATTTCATTAAATATCCCGGAGCTACAGATGAGCAAATAGCCGCGGCAGAAACAATAGTCTACGAAAAGCAGAAGGAAAACAGCGAAGACTATGATGCTCAGGAACCGGAAGAACCATTTGTTTTTAATCCCTATATGGCAGAATTTTACAAACGCAGTAACGGCCTTCATGTATCCTGGCATTCTGTTATTTTTCCGGAAGCCGAAGCTTTGGAATCCGACGGAGAAATTCCCGTAGCCAAAGATGATGATGACTTTAAAGAAGGATGGATATCCATTCTTCCGTCTGAAGCATTGGCCAGCCAAATGGGTTTTTACTTATACGGTGATCCGCAGGAAACGGAATTAGGTGAGTATTATACGGAAAACGGGGCATTATTTAACTATTTTGATGCTTTTAACTATTACCATGATTCCTGTATGGTACTTGAAAACGGTAATCCTACAATTGCTTTTGGTGACGACCACAGTGCTTCCTATGATACGCCACATGAATGTGACTTTGTTATCTATATGGAGTATGCGCTTTCTACGTTCTTCTCTGTGGAATGTCGTTCCCAGGAATTGTATTTTTCTGATACCAATACCGTACATCCCGAACTGGAAAAAATGGTAGCAACTCAGGATTACAGTAACCTTTTAGCCCTACTTAAAGATAATGAGCATACTGATATTGATGCGGTAATTGCTTTAGGCTATGAAGAAAAAGGCAATCAATATGTTCAGGAAGAGCATATGGAAAATTTACCGGAAGCCATTAAAGAGCGTTTAACTTTATTAATAGAATAATCATGAGTGCTAATTATCATGCAAGAGTCCGATCAATAGAAGAAAATATCATCACTTTTGAACTCTTTCTGGCGGATGATAGCTTTGCCAGTTTTGCCGATTTAGAATTTGCACTACGATTGCTGTGTAGTCCCGATAATATGTATAAATATGACGATGCATATAATCAGGTCGCGAATTGTCCGCTGGCCGAGGAAATAAGTTTAGACAACTACCTTGATGAAAACTGGATTGACAACAACTCCTATCGGTTTATAGCCGATGTTAAACTCGTAAGTCTTACTAATTTCCCGTTCGATGATTGGGATTATGACCGCTGGAGCAATGATATAACCATCGATCATAACGATACTCCTGATTTTACAGGAATGGAACAGGATCATCCCCGTGGCGTTGTATCCATAAAAGTTTTTAATCCCGAACACCTGCAACACTTTACACCGGGGACTACCTTTAGTACCGTAGCCTATTCCGTATTAAACATGGAACAAACACATTACGATTCTATCGGTGTCTGGATCTATGCCGATTAAAACAACCTTAACCCAAAAAACAAGATGAAAAATATACAATTTGCCCATTTTACTAAATTTAGTGACGACCCCAACTACCGCAAGATGGGAGGTAACATATACATAAGTCCGGATCTATACTCTTTCGGAATTAGCTATGAACTCGAAGACGATGAAGATTCACAATATCCATTAGAAGATCTATTAGATAAATTCTATTTATATGTTTCTGATTTTGAGAATGAGGAAACCTTTGCTGTTTCCCGCAACGTTACAATTGAACTAAGCGGTGAATTAGATGATGTCAGAGCTGCAACCGATGCTATTATAGGCAAAAGAGTCTATAATCAGGAATATGTTGACTCAGAAGGTGTAACCCGTGTAAGACTTGTAATAGAATAATAATGATCAATGAAAAAAGAATTTATACTATCACCTTCAAAAAAGAAATCTAAAATAGAAGGTTTTCCACCCCTAAAAAGCTGTCTGACTGATATAAAGGGTTTTAATAAAGTGCTGCTTCCTATTGTAAAGTTCGATGGGAGTGTGGTTAACGAAAAGTGGGAAGGTATTCCGTTTACCTTCATCATTCAGAATGTGGATGTAAGTCGTATCGATTTCCGGTTGGAAGAGGGCAAATATCAGCTATTGACGCCGCTTAAACTCAGAAAACTGGAAGCGTATGACGCATCGGATATTAAACGCGAGTACCTGCAAACCTCGGTAGATAAGATCGAAAAAGTAAGCTATAACCATGTTGATCAATATAGTAATGATGGTATGCTACAACATTCCGGGTCGTTTAGTCACGATGCCAACAGACGCGTCGCATATGGTTATGATCAAATTAACGGGAAGCCGATGCCGGTTACCAAAACGATACAATATTATATGGGTAACGGCGAATGGCTGGACTCGGAACTATACACTTACCAGTATGATGCCGATGGTTTTTATGAAATGACTACAATGCATCAACCGGCTCGTGACATAACAATGACCGAAAAAATACTGTACCAAAAGAACCGTAAAGGTTATACGGCATTCAAAGAATTGGCTCCGCACCATCTTCCCGCGGCAGATGAAAATCTGGGTGCTATCTACTCAAAGGTTCCTTTTTCCGCTGTTTTTAAAGAAAGTGAAACCGATTGGAATGTTAGCTTTAGTACTAATGGTTGGTATATTGACGGTAAAAAAGAAGCGGATTTCGTTGCCCGACAGGGAAAATTGATACACCTTCACTCCTTTGACCATTTTTATGATCTGTATTCCGGATTCCTTGAATACACCTGTAAAATTGAAAATCAGGACGAAATAAAGGTTGAAGTCAACGAAAAAGACGGGCTACCCTATTCCATTGCCTATTCTTTTAGCTGTCCGGAAGAAAACGATAAGTGGTCTTTAAAGTACATCGAAAAAAGTCCTACAAAAGTTATTATGGAGTGGAACGGCATCTGTACTCTTGAACATCTGGGCCATGAGATTGCCGTAACAAAAGAAGATCAATATGGCATTGAGCACTTTACACTTTCAGGACAACTTACCTTACAACAGGCAATAATGATGGTATTGACGCAAAGTTATTTGTGGTGGGATGACTTTGAACAGGAAAAATTTGACGATTGGCTTATGTATCCGTATCGTGTTAATCCTGTGCCGTTAAAATTTATATATACTAAAACCGAAAATGGTATTGAACGTGTTTTACAGGAGATAAAAATTGAAGATAACAAAACCGAAGGAACGCTACAGATAGGCAAACCGGACTGGCTACAAAGTAATGAAACCCCACGTGATCCCGACGGACAAAAAATGGAATTTGTAGCACAACTCGATCACAGTAATATGTTCGGAACACTATTCCTGTTTTATTCGGAAAAACACCAATTGGTATCACAAATATTTCAGTGTACCTAATTCATTCGATTGCAGCCTTTAGTAATCCTTAGTTTAAATTAATTTGTTTAAAAAAATTGCCTCTCGATTGAGAGGCATTTTTTTATTTTTTATACTTGGCTATTGCTGTTTCCATCCAGGCTTTATATTCTTCTGCATCCGGTGTATAACCTACCGGTTCAGACAAACGATTCTCCTGATTGTCCAGAATAATATAATACGGCTGTGCATTGGCTTTATAATGTGTAATCTGGAAATCACTCCATTTATTACCAATCGTTACGATTTCTTTTCCGGTTTCTTTTGAAACATACTGCTCGTTTTTCGGTAACTCTCGTTTATCATCTACATATAACGAAATCAGTACAACGTCTTTTTTCAGAATCGAAAGAATTCCCGGTTTCGACCAAACGAAGTCTTCCATTTTACGACAGTTAACACATGCAAATCCGGTAAAGTCCAGTAATACCGGTTTATTAACCGATTTGGCGTAAGCCATCCCTTTTTCGTAATCGGTAAACGCTACGATATCATGCGGACCTAATTTAGCGCCGTCCGGTAAAGCTTCCGTATTGGTTGCTCCTCCTCCTTTAGAATTTCCTACTCCATATGGACTTTCACTATAGGTCATCGGTGGCGGGAATCCCGAAATCAATTTTAACGGAGCACCCCATAATCCCGGAATCAGATAGATTGTAAAAGACAATACTAAAAGTCCTAAACCTAATCTTCCTACTGAAATATGCGATAGCGGACTATCATGCGGTAATGTAATCTTTCCTAATAAATATAACGCCAGTGTACCGAAGATCGCAATCCAGATCGCCAGGAATACTTCTCGCTCTAATAAATGAGTTTGTAATACTAAATCCGCATTGGAAAGGAATTTAAAGGCTAGAGCTAATTCCAGGAATCCTAAAACTACTTTTACCGTATTTAACCATCCTCCTGATTTCGGTAATGAATTTAACCAACCCGGGAACATCGCAAATAACATAAAAGGCAATGCTAAAGCAGATGAAAATCCAAGCATTCCTACAATTGGAGCAATACCGCCTTTAGAAGCCGCTTCTACCAATAAGGTTCCTACAATCGGACCGGTACAAGAGAAGGAAACAATTGCTAAAGCCAAAGCCATAAACAAGATTCCGATCATACCGCCTCTATCGGCCTGACGGTCCACTTTGTTCGCCCATGAATTCGGTAACATGATCTCGAATGCTCCTAAGAATGAAGTCGCAAATACTACTAATAGTAAAAAGAATATAATATTAAACCAAACGTTTGTTGATAAAGCATTTAATGCATCGGCTCCGAAAATTGCTGTTACCAATGATCCTAACAGCACATAAATAACGATGATTGAAACACCGTAAATAATAGCATTGCGAATTCCTTGTGCTCTGTTTTTACTTTGTTTTGTAAAGAAACTTACCGTCATTGGAATCATCGGGAACACACATGGTGTTAATAAAGCCGCAAATCCGGAGAAAAATGCAATGATAAAGATCGTAAATAACCCTTTTTTCTCTTCATGCTTACCGATTGGCTTAGCGGTATCAGCTGTTGTCACCGTTGCCGTTGCTGTACTGTCTACAGTCGGTGCAGCTACAGTAGTTGAATCTTCAGTTGTCGGTTGCGTCGCTTCGGAAGCTTCAATTTTTAAGGCCGGTAACGTAAAATCAAATATTTTATCCTGTTGGATACACGCTTCTTTACAAACCTGATACGATACGGCTACTTTGATCGTTTTCAGATTCGGATTAGTCACCTTTACCGTTTGTGTAAATCGTGCTTTATTTACAAAATAAAACTCGTCTACTTCAAAAATATCATTGAATACTTTTTTGTATTCACTTTCTTTTGTTTTTCCCGTCAGTTCAAAGTTTCCTTTTTGGTCCTTAAAGGTAAAAACCGTCGGTAACGCACCGCCATCGGGTGTGAACTGAGAATACATATGCCATTCGTTATCGATCGCTGCTTCGAATACTAACACAACTTCGTTATCGGATTTTTTCTCTACAGAAGTTTTCCATTTTACAGGATCCAGCATCTGACCCTGTGCACTTATAAAAGCAAAAAAGAGTAGTAATAAGGCGTTTAACTTTTTCATGTAATTTTTATTTGTCTTCGAATTACCAAAGCTGTAATTCTATTTTTATAATGGTATTAGTTGTTTCTTCAGTTGTAAACCGGCGGTCGGCTCGTTTTCCTACCACCCATATAATTTCATCTCCGGAACACAGCAGCCAGCAATTTTCTTTATCAATCAGTGAAAATTTTTCATCTTTAAAATATTTACTGATTTTTTTTCGGCCTGCCATTCCCGACGGGTAAAAATAGTCACCTTCCTTCCATTTTCGTAAAATGAGCGGTAATTTTAACTTATCTTTATCAACAAAGATAATTCTACTGTCGCCGTTGTCTGTAACATTTGTTACCGGGTACATTTTTATCCGTCCCTGCTCCAATGCTACTTCCTGATTTTCGGTTATTTCCAAATACTGATCCGTTATTGTTTTCTGTTTACTCAGCAATAAGAAGTCGCGATCTTTTAATAGCCTGTAATGTCCCGAAAAGACCTGTTTTCCGGATTGTGCTTCAACCAGATTGTAGATATCGTCCCAAGCAGTAAATCCATACGATTTCAGCCATTGGTATAAATAGGCTTTATAATTGGGTACGAGTTTTAGTTTTTCAATTGCTATCGATAATTGTCCGTCTTTTTCAGTTACCACCTTTTTATAAAGGCTATCAACTGCATCTTTGGTTAAGGTTTCCGCTTGTTGTAAATGATGCAACGTGTCCTGAAAACCCTGTAAAAAATTCGGATTCAGTTCTTTTAAAACCGGAACAACCTGATGTCGTAACCGATTCCGTACATATTTATCAGAGGCATTACTGCTGTCTTCCCTCCAATTTATTGCATTATCCCTGGCATAGTTTTCTATTTCAACACGACTAAACGGTAACAAAGGTCTTAGTGTTTGTCCGTTTTGTCCCGGAATACCGGTTAATCCATCCAATCCGGTTCCACGTGTCAGGTTGATTAAAAATGTTTCCAATGCATCATCCAAATGATGTGCTGTAAGCAGATAATCATACCCTTCCTCATCGATCAATCGTTGAAACCAATTGTAGCGTAATTCCCTTGCTGCCAATTGTATTGACAATTTTCGGGATGTTGCATATTCCTGAGTATTAAAGCGAATCGTTAGAAATCGGATATTTTGTTCTGTACAAAATTCCGATACAAAACGTTCATCTCCGTCGCTTTCATCACCTCGCAAACTGAAATTACAGTGTGCTACAGCAATTTCATACGGTAAAGCATGAAACAAATGTAACAACACCGTACTATCAATCCCGCCGCTGATGGCCAGCAATAACTTCTTCCCTTTCAAAAAAGGGTAATCGTTATCGAGATGTTTCTGTAAGCGCTGTAACATAATTTCTATTTAGTCTATTTCTTAATAGTGACACAAAGTTACAAAATGGAGGGTTTATTTTACAATTAATTATAAGTTGTTTCCAATACTTCCCGCATCGCTTTTGCTTTTAACAAGCATTCATCGTATTCCTGTTCCGGTATCGCTGCTGCTGTAATAGCACTTCCGACAGAAAAAGATACGTAATTTGTTGTTGCGTTGTATAAAATACTACGGATAACAACATTAAAATCAAAATCCCCGTCAGGTGTAAAATAGCCCAATGCACCACTATATACTCCTCTTTTTGTTTCTTCCAGTTCTTCTATGATTTTCATCGCCGCAATTTTCGGTGCGCCGGTCATACTTCCCATCGGGAAAGTCGTTTTCAGCACTTCTATCGGTGATATAGTATCTTCCACTTCGGAAGTAATGGTCGAAATCATTTGATGCACCTGTTTGAAAGTATAAACACCGCATAATTCCGCTACCTGAACACTTCCTTTTCGAGCCGTATGCGCCAAATCGTTACGAACCAGATCCACTATCATGATATTTTCCGAACGTTCTTTCGGGTTTTCGGCTAATGCCGCTTTGATTTCCGCATCTTCAAGCGCATTTTCATGCCGTTTTGCCGTACCCTTAATCGGTTGTGATAGCATCTTATTGCCTTCTTTCCGAAGATAACGTTCCGGAGATGCAGACATCAGATAGTGCTTATTATTTTTAAAAAATCCGGCAAACGGAGGTTCGGAAATCGCATTTAGTCGTTGGTAAACTTCATACGGATCAATCGCTACCGCTTCTGCAAAAAACTCCATACAGAAATTCGCTTCGTAAATATCACCTCGATGAATGTGTTCCAGCATTTTATTTACCTTAAACAGGTATTCCGACTTACTGATACGCTGTTGAATCGAAATGCTGTTCATCATTTTTTTATTCACCCGCTTAATATACTGAATTTCATTCCAATCGGATTCAATTTCATCATCACACATTCCCAGATATAAAATCTGAAGTTGATTTTCTTTTAATAAGAATACCTTTTTGGGCTGAAAAAAGAACAATTCCGGAAACTGTAAACCGTCGTAATTATTGGATTGTAATTGTTCCGTATCGTTTTTTAAATCGTAGGCTAAATAACCAAAAAGCCAATCTTTTGTCTGCGACTGATATTGTTTTAAGTCGTCAAAAGCATTGTCAGAATCCGTTTGAATGGCAGTAAAGGCATCTACGGCCAATATTGCATCATAACTACTGTATTCCTGCGGATATTCGTTACTATCGAGCCATACAATCTCTCTGAATTGTTGTGCCCAAAGCAATAATTGTGTTTTAAACAGAATCGGATCGGTTATTTCTTTTATCGTTGTTGTTCTCAATAGTCGGATTTAAGTTTTCAAAAATACAAAATCCCGCATTGTTTTATACGAAGACGGTTTGAAATAAGAAAGGGCCGTCTATAAAGAGACAACCCTACCGGTATTTATGTTAAGTCGTTAAAAGATCCTTTAAAAGAACAGATTGGACCAGCCTTCCCACCCGGATACAATTTCTCTGAGGTAATGATGGCAGTTGATTTTGGCATCACTGATATTTTCTTCTGCAACGGTAATGATTCCTTTTTCGGCTTGCGCCATATAATCGGTCACCAACATAAAAAAATCACTTGCTGAATTGGCATCACTATTATCAATAATCCTGTGAAGCTCGTTTTTAATTTCTAAATTTCCCATTTCCATAATAATCAAATCGTTTTTGCTTCATCCTTGTACAGATTGCCTGTACCCTTACCCTTTACAGCTGTGTAGCTATTTATTCATGGAGTACTAAAATCGGAATTTTAGAATGATACGACAATTTTTGAGTCAAACTTTGTTTGAACAATTCTTCAAAGAAGGAACGTTTGTAAGTTACCATGGACAGGATATCGATGTGCTGGTTATCCAGAAAGTCGTAAATGGTTTGTTTTACATCATCATCAGGGACGATAAAAAACTCCACCGGCTGGTTATCGAATTCTTTTCTCCAGGCAATGATATCTTCGTCATCGCCTTCAAAATTTTTGGTCTTTACTGCCAGACATTTAATTTTGGCATTAAACATTTTAGCAAATTTGATTACCTCATACAATGCTTTTTTGTCCTGTTCGCGAAACCGTGTCGTAAAGGCGATATTGCGAATAACATCAAATTTTGCTTCGTTAGGTACGCTTAATATATTCTTATGAACATTGGTAATTGCACTTCCGGTATTCGATCCGAAAAAGGTTTCCTGCCATCCGGAAGCTCCCGTAGTTCCCATCACTACTAAATCGATCGTTTCATCTTTTACCACTTCTTTTATCGAATGAATCAGATCGCCCTGTTTCAGGATATTACTCATTTTAATATATTCCAGATCGTTATCTTCAGCAATTTTTCTCAAGTACGGAATCTGGTCTTTAAAATTTTCAAATTTGTCCAGCTCAATCGTTTCAAACACTTCCACTATCGCTGTAGCGTGTCCTTCATAGGAAATCGGCGGTAAATCATAAACATGCAAAATGACTACTTCCGCCTGTAATTTATTAGCGAATTTTAAGGCGTACACAAATGCATTGTTGGCTGTTTCGGAAAAATCGGTAGGGAAAAGTATCTTTTTCATGATGTATGCGTTGAATTATTAGTTTCCATAAAGTTACTAAAAGAATTATAAAAAACATATTACAAAAACCAGTTTCACAATTATTTAACCCAGACCGATCCGCTTTTTATTAAACGGTATTTCTTTTGTACCTTTGCGCTCATTTAGCTTGCATTCACATGATTTTACAAGATACTATTGTAGCATTGGCTACTCCATCCGGAGCCGGTGCGATTGCTGTAATCCGTATTTCGGGAAAAGAGGCCATTGCGATAGCGGCTTCCGTTTTCCAATCGGTTTCCGGAAAAGACCTGAGCAAACAACGTACCCATACTTTACACCTCGGCCATATTGTTGACGGTGATAAGGTTCTGGATCAGGTATTAGTATCTTTATTTAAGGGCACCAATTCGTATACCGGTGAAAACACGGTTGAGGTTTCCTGTCACGGATCCACTTTTATTCAGCAGCAGATTATACAGTTATTGCTTCGTAAAGGTTGCCGTATGGCGAATGCAGGAGAATTTACATTGCGTTCGTTTTTAAACGGAAAAATGGATTTATCGCAGGCCGAAGCGGTTGCCGATTTGATTGCATCCGACAATGAAGCCTCACATCAGATTGCAATGCAACAAATGCGCGGCGGATTTAGTAACGAAATCGCTAAACTACGCGAAGAATTACTCAACTTCGCTTCCCTGATCGAACTCGAACTGGATTTTGCAGAAGAAGATGTCGAATTTGCCGATCGAACACAGTTCTATGAATTACTAAATCGAATCGAATTCGTTTTAAAACGACTGATTGACTCTTTTGCGGTTGGTAACGTAATCAAAAACGGAATTCCGGTGGCTATTGTAGGAGAACCGAATGTCGGAAAATCGACTTTATTAAATGCGTTATTAAATGAAGAACGTGCCATTGTATCGGACATTGCCGGAACAACACGAGACACTATCGAAGATGAATTAGTGATCAACGGTATTGGTTTCCGATTTATCGATACAGCGGGAATTCGCGACACGTCCGATTATGTCGAAAGCATCGGAATTAAAAAGACGTTTGAAAAGATGGAACAGGCACAAGTGGTTGTTTATCTTGTGGACAGTTCGTCGATTACCGGAGCCAATTTAAAAGCGGCTCAGGTGGAAATTGAAAAGATTAAAAATCAGTTTCCTTTAAAACCGTTATTAGTGATCGGTAATAAAGCGGATAAACTAACCGAGTCAGAAAAAGCGGTTATCGAAGCGGAAATTCCGGGTATTCTATTGATCAGTGCCAAAGAAAATTCCGGCGTAGAAACGCTAAAAGAAAAGCTGTTATCGTTTGTCAACACCGGTGCGTTGCGTAATAACGAAACAATTGTGACCAACACGCGTCATTATGATTCGTTATTAAAAGCATTGGAAGAAATCCAAAAAGTACAATGGGGATTGCAATCGAACCTTTCCAGCGACCTGATGGCGATTGATATTCGTCAGGCATTATTCTATTTCGGTGAAATTACCGGACAAGTAACAAATGATGAACTGTTAGGAAATATTTTTGCGAATTTTTGTATTGGGAAGTAACCCCGTAAAAGAATACATATCAAAACAAAAAACATTGTTATTCAAAGTTCTGATTTTAAAGTAGGACAACGTTGGCTACTATATACATATGGTTAAGGAATAGCAACGGCATTGTTAGTGCATAATGTAATCAAATAAACGTGTGGTTTGAATGCTGTACTCCACTTATGGAAGTATACGTTTATTTGTTTTCAAAAATATTTCCCAATTAAAGATTTTAGCTACCTTAAACAAGGGTTAGACAGTTTTAAAAATATTTCTAAATCGTTGATTCTTGTTTAAAAACTCTTTTAAGTGGCTCAACGCCGCAAATGTTATGTTTCAGCAAAACGATAGACTTTTTTATCGTCTACTGGAAAAATCTTCAAAATATCCTGACGTCAGAAGGCGGGAGCATATAGATGATAAAAATTGTTTTTTTTGAATATCTTAATTTTGTATAAACAATCTCGGTAATTCACACTTAATCGTAATATTTTTCGATTGTAAATACAAGATAAATTTTGGATACAAATTACCCTTAACTTAAGTAAGCTAATTATTTTCTTTATAGACTAAACTGTTTTATACTTTATATTTACTAATTTACGATCAAAATACCGAATTTGATCTCCACGAAATAAGTTTAGATTAAAGAAAAAGAGGAATTTATAATTTAATTACTAAAAAAATATAGTCTAAATTACAATTTATAGATTTTAAAAATGGAAAAAACAATAGAATTAACAGCCTTAATTAGCCATGCTATAGAGATTGTTAAAACAATAAATGATGAGTGTGAAAACCTTTTAGGTGATAAATTATTTACATATCATCAAGCTCAAATCGAAAAATATTATTACACTAATACTTTCATCCACAGAGATCATAAAGAACCTTTTTTCGATGTTTATTATCCAATCAAAGCAATTTGCAGAACAAAAGTAAATACCTTAGAATTACATGATTCTAACTCATTAAATAAGATATTTAATACTCATACAAAAATTGTAATATCTGGATCTGCAGGTAGTGGAAAAACGACACTAGTGAAAAGTATTTTTCTTAATACATGTAAAAATCGTCATCACATCCCATTTTTTATTGAACTAAGAAATTTAAATGGTTATTCAGGAACATTTGAAGATTATATAATTACAAAAGTTTTACATCTCAATATTAAACCTAATAGAAAAATATTAGAAAGAACTTTAAACTCTGGTAAATTTCTGTTTCTTTTAGACGGATACGATGAAATTTACTCTAACAATTTAGAATTAATTAATAAAGGGATAAATGATTTTATTGATAAATACAATAAAAATATTTTTATTATTTCTACAAGACCAGGTTGCGGAATTGAATATAACACTAGATTTTTTGAATTTAAAATCCAAAAGCTAAGTCAAAATGATGTAGAAGAATTTATTCGTAAGTTAATTCTTGATGAGGAAAGAATTAAGCAGCTTATTAATGCTATTCATTTGGAAAATAATATGAGTTATAAAGAATTTCTAAGCAGTCCTCTCTTACTCTCTATGTTTATAATTTCATTTGAAAACCATCCTGAAATTCCGAAGAAAAAAAGTGCATTTTATAACAATGTTTTTGATACTTTATATTCAAGACATGATGGAATAACGAAAAGTAGTTTTCCAAGAGAGAAAAAGACTAAGTTAGAGAGAGAAGAATTTAAAAAAGTCTTATCCACTTTTTCTTTTATCACAATGGGAATGGGTAAATATAAGTTTACCGATGAAGAACTTACCACATTTTTAATTAAAGTAAAAACTCATATGTCATATAACTATAGAATCGAAGATATGATTTTTGATCTACGGACCACTCTATGTATTCTATTATATGAAGGCTTGGAATATTCTTTTCCACATAGATCAATGCAAGAATATTTCACAGCCCTATTTATAAGTGAGCTACCTGATCAAAACAAAAACAAAGCTTATAAAAAGCTAAATTCATTACTCATTGAAAGCTCTAATGACAGAAGTTTTACATTTTGGAATTTATGTAATGAACTAGATTCAAGAGCATTTAAAAAAGCATTTATGCTACCTGAATTAAAAAAAATAAAAACTAAACTAAACAAAGAACTTCCAGATAATATAAAAATTAATGGTTTTATTGAAATAATACAGCCAACCTTGGTCAAAGACATCATTATTATAACCAACCTTAATGATAAAAACGAAATAGAAAAATTGGAAACTGCGTTAGTGAGAAAAAATAATTTCTATAATTCATTTTTAGACTTTTGTGACATATACGATTATTCACTTTTAACAAATTTTATTGAAAAATCTCAATATAAAGATAATTTTATTTCAATTTTATTAGAACAAAAAAAAAACAATATTATTCCCATAGAAAAAAACAATATTAAAATAAAAAGATTACTAATAAAAAGTGGAATAATCCAAATAATCGATACAATAAGTCAATCAATTGACAATAAGATAAAAGAAATTGAAAAAAAATTAGGAGAAAAAGAAATTAACATTAATAACTTATTAGATTTTTAGATCATCAAAAAATAAACTATACATATTTTAATTAACCTAGTCACACCTATTTGCTATCATAAGTGTATGAATCCCTAATTTATACCGGAAAAAATTTGCATTTTGTTAGATTCTGTAACATACATTATCCCAATCACGCGAATTTGGAATCTCCGTCAGACAAAATAGAACTTTAAATTCCAGTCTGTTGTTAGTTCGAGTAGTAACGAATAATCGATTGGTTTTTATTGATCTCAACAATAGTATTAGAAAGTAATTCAATACCTAAATCCGATTCATTATCAGAATAGTAGGCGGGAATTCTATTTTGCGTTTGCGTTTGTGCTTCTTCCCAGCAAGCTCCAAACCAATTGTCATAAATACTACTTTTTTCTTCATTGTATTCTTCAATCATCTCCTCCCATTCTTCTGTATCGTCTTCCATTTCTTCAACCATATCCATTACCTCTTTCACCTTTGAAAAGTATTCTTTCAATTCATTTCTCAAAAAACTAATGTCTTCCGTAATGGTTAAACCTCTGGCATTGGAGCCAAAAAATACAACCGACAGCCACTCTCTACTATATTCAAAATTGAAAGTTGCTATATCGCCTTTCTCATAGGTAGGCAGCATCATAATAGCCGTTCCATTGAGTATTTGCACGAGCTCTTCAGTGATTTTTGGACGCAATACAGCTAGTGCTGCTTTTAACAATGTATTTAAATCTTTGAGTTCTTTTAGCTGTTCCATTTTTTATCGGCTTTAATACATCGGATATTTATCTGTCGGAATGAAATCAAATCCTTTCAAACCAAATTCAGTGATCTTATTTTTCAACGTTTCGCTAACAATTACGCTGTGTAGCATGTTTTTAATTGTAAAAATATCCTCCTGAATGGTTTCTTCTTTCAGGACTAATTTATCTACACCTCTTATCTTTTTATCACTCAGCATAAACAACTCGGATTTATCATAGTCAACGCAATCAATTTCTTTATTAACTTTCATCAGGTAAATTTCCATCGATTCTTCCCATTTTATATGATACACCTTTACCGGTATAAACTCAAGGTTGGTAATGTTTAAAGACAGGAAAAAAGCTTTGGCTTTGGCAGAAATACCGTAACAACCAGAAATGAAATCGGTATCAAATTCGCCCTGATAATAGGTTTTCGGATAAGATTTCCCTTCCAGTGCCAATTCTAAATTACTATCTGCTTCCCAGCTTACATATTGATCCCCGGAATTGATGTTGTGTTTTATAAAATAGTATTGCATTACTTTTTTGCTTTAATGATAAATGAATCACATAGAATTTACGTCAGTTCCCGAAAGTAAGAAAAATACTTATTTTAACAATTGCTTTATTCTTCACCTCAATTTAATTTCTTAAAATCTAATGATGCATCTGTGCTAAAAATTCCAAATGAGTTTTGAAATCGAGTAATTCCATATTATTTACACTTCTATTTCCTCCTAAAGCCAAAGCAAGTTTGTAGCCGGCACATTTGTCGTGTGGAATATGTTTAAATTTGTCCATTACAGCAAATTCTGTTTTTCCGTTACAATCCTCTTTCCAAAAATTTGAAGCTGGTAAATCCCACTCTATTAACACATTAAAACTAGTAGAAATAATATTCTTTTCTCCTGTATGTATATTTAGAAAAGCGATATTCTTCCCGAAACTATATTCCTCCCACAGAAACAGACAACCGGTTGCAGTTCTTGCGAAAACTTGTGCTTTGTCGGATACTTCCGGAAAACGCCTTACAATTTCATTGTATTCTTTTGGATTTAATAAGGTAAATAATCCATTTTTATAGGAACAAAATCCATGTGCTTTCCATATATCGGTAATGATATCCGTTACGTCCTTGTCTGCCATTAAAACGCCTTCATATTCGAAAATCAAATCGGCATCCGCGAAAGCATAATTTTCTGATTGTTCCATAAATCCCATTAAGGATTGATAGATAATTTCAAATTCTGTCATTCTATTTTTGTCTGGATTATTTTATGTTATACATCACTTTCAGAAATATAACGGAAAGTCTAATATCATTTTTAAGAAATGTAATTTTAATTAATTTTCCGGATATAACAACACGTAAAGCGATAATAAATAGGAAGAATTAGAAAGCAACCGGGAAAAGAAACTCTTCGAAAAGTGGAGACACTATCAAAAGTGATATCAATACGTTATTTGCATTTCCTTTTTCTGTACCTTAGTATAGGTAAACAACTTATAATCTGCATTTTGAATATAAGTCGATCGTTTTTGTTCCTTTATTCGTTACTAGTGCCCTATCCCAAATTAGTAGTAATCGAAATACGCCTTTCCAAAATAACTTAACCTTAAAAATCACTATCATGAAAAACATTTCCCGAACTATTATTCTATCACTTTTAGCCCTTTGCGGACATTTTACGATATTATTCGGACAAACTTTAGAAAACAACACCCAAAATCTGGCTGTAATTTCATCGGCTCCTGTTAGTTATCGCGTAAATGTAAGCGGTAGTACTTTACATGGCTATTACAAAAAAGATTATAAATTAACAATCTATGGCGATTCCACGGCTATTGGTTATCGTGCCGATTGCGACAAAGATGATGATTGGTCGCATGCGAAAGTTCGCGGGACAACGCAATCTTCAAATAGCTTTGAAACAACCTATGGATGTGTTTTTAATCCCCATAAATTATACGGAACGGTTTTACCGGGTAACGCTAAGGGGCAATATCATTATGACAATTTAAAAAAACTTGGCGTTGGGATTGGTGACTTAACAATGACATACAAACTCAACAGTAATAATAAGGTTATCGATTCAGTTGTAGGTGTCGTATTCGATAGAGGTCCGCATAACCAACCCGGAGAATCAAGTGTCGCAGTCTGTAATAAATTCAAGCCATTGTTAGACAACAATCAATTTATTTATATTGTTTTTCCCAATACTGCTAAACATATTAAAAAAGTAATCGGAACCAAAGCTGATAACAAAACACTAAAGAGAAATCCCGAAAATGCTGACATTGACAAAGCGTATCTACTGATGTTGGCTGAAGAATCGGCAAGCCTTAGAAAGCAGCGAAAAGAAAACCTATTAAAAGAATTAAGCCAAATTCCGGTGAAGTCTAACTTCGATAATGCAACAGCCGAAGAAAAAGCAGCAGGAAAACTAAAACCTAAAAATAATGATCGTAACCTTAACGAGTAAGTCATGATCAAAATAGCATGCCAACTAGTTTTACATTTCCCGGTCACGCGATTGCGCGGATTTGCAATCCGTGTAAACAGAAATAACAGATCGCGTGGATTTGTAATCCGCGTTATTACTATTTAAAGTAAATCCGTTTTAACAGCTTGTATCCTTTCCATTATTCTTCAAAATCAGGACATTTTTTAAAACAGGTGCAAAATATTCTTTAACTTTGATACTATCAAATGATATTATCAAATTGAAATCTCCTTATTCAATTACAAATAAAACACTAATGCTTGTTACCGCTATTTCAGAAAAATTAGGGGAAATAAATGCTACCTATTTATATAAGCCGGCAACAGAATTAAGAAAGAAAAACAGAATTAAAACGATTCAGTCTTCTTTAGAAATTGAAGGTAATACTTTGACCGAAGAACAGATTACTGCTTTGTTAGAGAATAAAAGAATTATTGCCCCGCAAAAAGACATTGTAGAAGTTCAGAATGCCATAAAAATCTATGAACAACTCAATCAGTTTAATCCTTATCAATTGAAAGCTTTAGAAAAAGCACATGCGGTTTTAATGAACGGATTGATTGATCATCCTGGAAAACTAAGAACAACCAATGTCGGCATTGTAAAAGGTTCGAAGGTAGAACATATCACTCCCGGAGGAGCAATGGTAAAGGGTTTAATGAAAGACCTTTTTGAATATTTGAAAAAGGATACCGATTTAATTCTAATTAAAAGCTGTGTCTTTCATTATGAATTTGAGTTTATTCATCCGTTTATTGATGGAAATGGTAGAATGGGCAGGCTATGGCAAACGCTTATTTTAATGCAAAAATATCCCGTTTTTGAATATTTACCCGTTGAATCCCTAATCAAGCAAAAACAAACCGAATATTACAACAAGTTATCCGAATCTGATAAAAAAGGGCATTCAACACCTTTTATTGAGTTTATGCTTGAAATCATATTAGAATCGTTAACCGGACTTTTACAATCGCAATCCGTTATTCTACATACGACGGATCGGATCGATTTATTTAAAGAGAAGATCGGCAAAATCAAATTTACCAGAAAAGATTATATGCAGCTTTTTAAAAATATATCGGCACCAACCGCAAGCCGAGATCTGAAATGGGCTGTTAATGAAGGTATACTAACGAAATTCGGGGAATTAAGATTAACAGAATATCAATTTTTATAACAATGCAAGTACAAATCCTTAGTGATCTTCATTTAGAGTTCGGTAACCGGGCTGCTTTATCTTTTGACAAGGCTGATATTATTATTCTGGCCGGTGATACACATTTGGGAACAAAAGGTATCGAATGGGTTAAAAAACACATTCCGAATAAAACGGTTCTCTATCTTTTGGGCAATCACGAATATTATAAAGGTTCTTATCCGAAAACGCTACGAAAAATTCAGGAAGCAGCTCAGGATTCTACAATTCAGGTATTGGAAAACAGCTTTGTTGACATTGGTAATGTTCGTTTTCACGGTTGTACATTGTGGACTGATTTTTCAATTTTAGGTGATCCGATGCAATACGGTATGATTTGTCAGAGTAAAATGAATGACTATAAATACATCAAACGGGATCCTTCCTACTCCAAAATAAGATCTGTTGATGTTTATGGTATTCATCAAAGATCAAAAGCCTGGTTAAAAGAAAGTCTGACACAATCAGCTGGTTTAAAAAATATTGTGATAACACATCATGCGCCCAGTTTACAATCGATTCCGGAAGCTAATCGAAAAGATCCGGTTACAGCGGCATACGCTTCTGACCTTGAAGATTTGATTTTAGACCATCAGCCCTTATACTGGATTCACGGACATATTCATACGCCTACCCGCTATTGTATCGGAAAAACAGAAATCATTTGCAATCCGCATGGTTATCCGGATGATACTTATAATGGTTTTCACAACGAACTGATTCTTACTCTTTAAGCTTAGTTTGCGTTTTATTTAAATCAGTTTCTTTTCTTTTTGGAGTTCCTGAATTTTATAATATCCCTACTTAATGACTTATTATTAGGATTAAAACCGACAAGCTCTGTAGTCATCCACGGGTTAATATCGATACATCCGGCAATAATTTCATACGCTATCGCTCTAACCGGTTCCTGAAGCGCATCATGTTTATCGAATTCTTTTTTGATCACACCTAAAAACTCCCAGTTTCTGTCGGCTTTCAATTCTTCTTTATAAAAGCGCTTTATCTCAACGGTCAGAAGCTCTTTGTCTTCTATATTAGAAAAGTAGTTACTCAAACAATCACCGGCACTGAGTTTCTGATGCCATCCTTCCAATAACATTGTTTGTCCTTTTAAAGGCTGATTCATTTTTTTACGATAAATCAGTGATGCGCGAACATACTGTTTCTTTTTTATATAATCATCCGCAACCATTTCATAATAGCGATTTGCTTCTTTTTCCTGTTTTAGCAAAGCATACAAATCCGCTACTTTTTCCATTTCACCCAATTCTTTATAAATTTCTATTGCCTGTTTATATAGTTTCCCTTTTTCAAAACAATCAGCTGCCCGAGGTTTGTCTTTGCAATGTTTCAGATAGATTGCACCGGCTTCACCATAATAACCACCATCTTCCAAAACCTGAGCTGCTTTGAAATGGTTCTTCAATAATTGCAAATAAATTCCGGCTGCTTTTTTATATTCTTTACGCTTGATATGTTCCTCTGCCAGCTTCTCATATCGGTTTCTTAAAATCTCAAATTTGTCATTCGAAATAACCACATTTCCTCCGAAATTGTCATTGTTAGTTTCATTTTTTCCTAAAAAAGAATAAATAAACCGTGCCAGTAGAATAATAAAAAAAATAAAAAAGGTATTACTTCCTGCTTCACTTTCACCGGAAAAAAGTCCTATAATTAGCAATAAACCAACAATCGCTCCTAACAGGTATAAAAATTTACGAACATCCGGATCCATTTTAAACGTGCTTCCGATACCTTTACGAAATACATAACTTCCATTTCCGATACCCCTTCCACTTCCCGTTATATCGATCGGAATTCCAAGTGATAGCGCCTGATCCGGATGTTTCTCCAAATAGGCCAGTAGCTTATCGATTTCCCGTTGATTCCCTTTCATGATTTTATCCATATTAAAGGGCACATTTTTAGCATCAGGAGTTCCCGCCTGCTCTTCAATAGCTTCTGCCAGTTTTTCCTGATCCGTTTCAATACTATACGAACGAATTGTTTTAGGAATTAATACACCACCAGAAGGTTTATTCATAACAACAGTGGCTTCTTTCGGCATTTCCAAAAGCAAATTCCAGTCAACTTCCTGATCAAGTTCGATAAGGCCAATTTCCGGATGCATAACATAACCATCGGCACTGAATTGCTTTGTCCATTCGGCTTCAATTAACTCCGGAAAGACAATCGCGTTTTCCGGAATAAACAGCTTATTGTGTACACATTGCATATGACTGTTTTTTCCGATATCAGTCATTTTTACATTTTGTTGCGGTACCACCAAACAGCCGAATAATTCATTCGGTTTTTTACCCGGTAACGGATAGATACGCGTATTTTCCGGTTTAATTCCCAGAGTATAATAGATTTCCTGAAGCCATAGTTCCGCATCAGAACCTTTGATCAGTATTCCTTGCTTCGGATAACAGTTTTTATGAAACGGTTTTAACTTAAACTCCATGATTTAAAATCGTATTTATAAAAGGCGCAAAATAATACTTTTCAAATTCTTCAATTGTTATAATTTTTTGCTCCGCTTCTCCTTTAAAATAGTTTTTATTTCCGGCGAACCAGGTATCGGTAGCCATAGCCAGTTCAATATCTAATGTTGTAGGCATATAGATCGTAGGAATCTCTTCATTACTACTTTTAAAAATCAACATTCCCATTCCGTCCCGATATACTGCGCTACCATCCGGAAAAAGAAATCGGTTGAGCATTTTTTCATAAACCGCTTCTACCGCCGGTACATAATTCCGGTTACTAATTAAGTTTATTGCCGCAATACGAGGAAGCAACGTATTGATATTCAATAAATGTTTATTCAATTGCAGCTGTTTATCCTTCGTAATACACATCGGCATAAAATTTAGCAACACATTATGATCAATAAAGCTTTGTGTAAATCTTTTCGTTCTTTTTTGTGTATCTGAAAAACGTTGTCCCAGATATCTTTTTTGTGTTACTTCATCAACCATTAATTCGTCTTTGTCAACATAAAAATGTAAATATTCGTTATTGACTTCACTAAAGCAATAAAAACCGCCTTCTTCAACTAATCTGTAAGCATTGGCATCTCCTTTTAAAGCGATTTTTCTTTGGTGGTATTCTCTTGTATTCAGGTTAAGAATACTCAGATACATTTCTTTCCGATAAAATGCTCCGAGTATATATTCTCCATTTTTATTTATTTGCAATGCATAATCCCCGTTCTGTTTGACAGACAAATTGTTTAATAGCAACTCCATTCCTTTATGTATCCTGAAATAGTGCTCATCATCCGGTATAGTAACCTGCGTTTTAAATAACATTCCGGTACTTGTCAGCAAACAAAATTCGTCTTTCGGAAGCGGGAAAACAGCCATATATTTTCTAGGCGGCGGTAGCAATATCGGATACATTGTTTCCGGTAGTGTATCTCCTTTCCATATCTCCTTATCCGATTTTTTTGACTTCCCGGATTTCTTTTTAGTCCATAGTTCCTCTAAAGGCAATTCAATATGTTGTATTCTTTTACGCCCTCGGTTCTGAAGTCGGTCGAAATTTAGAATCCCTTCCGTTCCGGCTGTAATGATATATTTAATTTTATCGTGATTTTCACTTACTACCCGTCGCATATCGGCGGATGCCATAGCTTCTTCCGATGTGATTAAAAACACTTCCGAATGTTTGATATCGGTATTTTCATTGAGTATTTCGGACAATTCCGGTGCGACATCCAGTTTTGTTCCTAAGCTATCAAGTCCGTCAATAATGTCCTCAATCGTTTCGTAGGCTATTTCCCGATAACCGTTCCCCATAGCCACTATTTTACATTCGATATCGGTTTTAGGATGTTTGGCTATAGCCAATGCCGAAGCAAAAGCCAATATTTTTGGTGTTCCCCAATTTTTCAGCGAACAATCGATCAGTAAGAGTCGGAAAAATTTATCCGATTCCGGCGGCACTTCCCTTTTAATATATAACGCTTCATTATTAGCGATGCGCGACATAAAGATTTCATCTTCATTGGCAAATTCCGAAATCAGTAATTTATCAAAATCCCCTTTATTCGTAAGATCTGAGACGCCTCCCAAAGGCTGATGACTTGGTGTTGAATGATGTAACGGTATGTTTAATCCGCTCCAGATACGTTGAATCAAACTTCCGATCAAAAATGTTTTCGGTTCCTCGATCAGCTTGTCTATAAAACTATCGGATGAAGCCGGTATCGGTTCCAAATCTTCAATTTCCTGATCCAGTTCTGTGAGTTTCGGTACATTGGCAATTGCTGCCAACAACGTTTCCGTAGTCGGATATTTAATATTCAGGTGCGCCAGTGTCTGAAGATCTTTTTTAAGATTCGCATCACTTAACGAAAGCTTTCTTGCACTTTCTACAAGTAAATACTTATGCTCTTTATACGACAGCATTATACTTTGTGCCGTATGCGCTGCAACTCGATTATGGCAATTCTTAAAAATCGTTTGTAATAACTGTTTCCGTTTGTCACCTTGTTTGAATTCAGTCGGTAAGTCGGCAAGCGTTTTTAAAAAATTATGAGCATATGTAAACCCTTTCGGGTAGGTTGGTTCTTTTTTAACCGTATAACTGTTATTGATAATTTCAAAAACCTGAGTCAGCGATTCCGTTGCATTTGAATTCGTCGCTATTAATGCTAATAATAACGATCCGAACGGCGGAAATCCGTCAATTGCAAGTAAATCCAGTGTTTCCATCACAAACTGCTCGTAGGCAATCGTGTTTCCTTCCGGAATTACCAAAGCTTCAAAAACACTATCTGACGTCCTGATTTCGTTTTCCCATTCCCAGAAATAGTTTTCATAGGATTGAAAATATTGTTGCAACTTCATATTATCTTTCAGAATAAGTTAAACGAAATGAACTGATCGACAACGGCATTAATGCTTCTTTTTCGATTGTTATATAGGTATTGTTTTCCAGCCATAAAATCAACTGTTTATTATCCGGATCGATGCACTGCTTCAATACTTTTGTCAGCAAAGGCAATTGAAATTCAAAACCGGTCGGTAATAAAAAATCATTATACATCCAATACGATCGGCCGGCAACCGGTAATAAAGGCGTACCCAAAATCAACGGATTATGATCTACATCAACCCATTTTAACCGGTTTAGTCTTACTTTAGGCGCTGTCAATATGTATTCACCGGCTACTTTTTTATCGATCCATACCGCATAAGTGGGTTGTTCCTGTTGTGACGGCACTATTTTAATCGCAATCTTTTGTTCAATTCCAAAAAAATTATGATTTAAAGAAGGTAATGAAACCGGTAAAGCATATGCTAACGGCGACCATAACAGTTGCGGCATTTTTTTAACCGGTAATAAACTATCCTTTAAAAACAGCAGACCACTTTTAGCGTAATATACTTTACTATAGGGTAACCCTTTTATTAAAGCACTTTCAGCCTGTTCCGGATTAATTTCTTTAATCCATAACGAATCACCGTCGAAAGCCGCCTTCAGATTATCCCAATGCCTTATTTGGCCTACTAATTCTTTATGAACCGCGGGAATTTCGAGCAGAAAAGTAGTTATAATGTTTGCAGTATCGTCTGCCATAAGGTCTCAATCTCTTGTTGTATATATTGTTTTTGCTCTCCGTTTTTAATCCAGTCGCAACGGGTTTGTAAATAACGAAGCTTGTCTTTTACAATATTTTTTTCTTCAAAGGAAAGCGCATCCTCTTTCCATCTGGCTGTAAGCAATTGTACATCTTTGATTATTTCTTCCGGATTCGGTGTTTTATTGAATGCCGCCTGCGGATGTGTTGCTGTATTTGTATCTTTTTCAATAACCGTGTTGATCATACTTTCCAGTACTTCAATCTGTTCTTCCGTATCCCAAATATATTTAAGTACCCAAAGATCTGAAAGCGTAGCTTCTGTACGTCCGCACATTAATGCACTGGCGGCAATAAGGTTCTGTAATTTTACAGCCCGTCTGTCGGATACTTTAATTCCTGTATTTCTCAGGCTATGTACCAGATTCACATACGGTTCGCGTATCGCCTTAAGATCAACATTACGGCAAGCACTTTGTAATTGTTTTATTTCTTCGGCATCGATACTAACCGGATCTTCGGCAACCGAATTTTCCAGTTTCCATCCTGCTAACAATACTTCATACAATTGATCCGGATCGACATAATCACATTTTATCCGAATCAGGAATCGGTCCAGTAAGGCATTCAGCGCTTCATCTTCCGGAAGCA
The DNA here is from genome assembly GCF_024496085.1 of Flavobacterium cerinum. NCBI lineage: Bacteria > Pseudomonadati > Bacteroidota > Flavobacteriia > Flavobacteriales > Flavobacteriaceae > Flavobacterium > Flavobacterium cerinum. Next base: position 3,315,816 of record NZ_CP101751.1, read on the forward strand.
CGTTACTGGCGCCGACAAACATAAGAGCAGGCAGTTTTTTCGTTTCTTTTCCTCTTCTGAAAATTTTCTCATTAAGTGCCATCAGCAAACTGTTCAGAATCGCTGAATTGGCGTTAAATATTTCATCCAGAAAGACCATTGAGGCTTCCGGCATCATCCCTTCTGTATTGGTAACAAGTTCTCCGTCTTTTAATTTCCGGATATCAAAAGGGCCGAATATTTCATTCGGTTCTGTAAAACGAGTTAGTAAATATTCGAAATTTTTACCCTGCGTTATCCTGTCGGACAAAGCGCGTACTATAGCACTTTTTGCCGTTCCCGGAGGTCCGAGTAAAAAGGCATTTTCGCGAGCGATCAATCCGATGCCTAATAAATCGATAATTTCATCTTTACCGATAAACGTGTTTTTAAGTTGCGATAAAGCTTTGTTTAATTTTTCTGCCGTAGCCATGTATTTTATATGATGGTGCCTTTAGGCACAATTAATTAGTTAGTAAATTCCCGCCACAAATCGTTTTTATAATCACCGATATTAGCCAGTAATGCGCTTTTTATTTCCGGCTGAGTGGTCCATTTTGTTGCTTTATTTTCAGTGATCCGATCCAGATAGAGCTGTTTAAGACACTCATTATTTAAAATTACCGTCAGATCCGGTATCGCAACCGTTCCGTCATGACCAATCCCGGAATACGGAAAATAGTTTAGTATTTCTTCCAATATTGCTATAAGCGGATCATTTACATCAACCGCTTCCAGTGCATATTTTATGGCCGGCAGAAAACGCAGACATAAATCGGCAGAAAGCATTACCGAAGCATCGATAGTCCCTTTATAAGGCGGAAGTAATGTTTGTAATTCTGTTATTTTATTTTCCCGAAAGAGGAACAATTGTGCCGCAATATATATCGTTTTAGCGCCCCATAATGCGGCGGTTTCCGAAAATAGCGGTGATTCAAAAGGATAGTCCGTGCTTTCTCTTTCGTATTCACCTTCTAAAAAGGCAATCGCATCCTGTTCGTCTTCATACGCTATCGTCATCAGCTTGTCATATAATATCACATGCTCTTTCGTTCGTAAATGATATAAAGTTTCCTGGAAAGGTTTATCGGGCAGTTTCATACTATTTTTCACCTACTAATGGTGCAAACGCAAATATATTATAAAAAATGAATAGGAATTTATTGAAATCCATTTCTGTAGTTTAGTCGGAGCAAGTATGATACCGAAGGAACCTCTTTCCTCTTTCCTCTTTCCTCTTTCCTCTTTCCTCTTTCCTCTTTCCTCTTTCCTCTTTCCTCTTTTTTCTTTTTTCTTTTTTCTTAATTACACTATCACCGTTTATTCCTTTGCATTGTTACTTTTCTGCCAGGGAAATTTACCTTCAATTTCAACTTCCAGCGACAGGCTTAAAAAGGTTCGGATTAATACGATTATCGCCAATGAAAGTACTCGATCCATTGTGGGTTCCGTGACAACAGTTCCAATGATATCCCCGGCTACTAAAATTTCCAAGCCCAGTAATATCGCTTTACCCAATTCCTGTCGCAATATTTTATATGAACGGGGTGCAGTTCCCTGAAGTGAAAAGATAAACTTTCCCATTGCGATTACACCTCCTATGATTATTGTGATAATACCGGCTATTTCAATTCCTTTTGCTACATATTCGATATATAATTTTATTTCCTCCATTTTCCTTTTTAATTAGAATATCAATTAAAAATACAAATAGTATTGAATAGAATCAAATTATTGCAATAATGGAATATATACAATAAACACTTAACTATACCGAATTGCAAAATATGATGCTTAAATCGGCTTCCTTTTACGGCTTTTTAGTAAACCCTTTACGTGTCATTTCGCCCCAGCCTTTGGTTCCCATTATTTTATCTTTATAGCCTACCAATGCGGCATAAACCGTTATCGGATGAAAATAAAACGGTTCGATCAAAGCTGCTAACAGTAACTTAAAAAAATCGGCTTGTTTCGGGTATTTATGATACGTCCGCTCTTCTCCGTATAATGCAATAACAGAAAAGAAGATTGCAAAAGTGTAGACAAACAATAACAGTAAAATAAAGAAATGCCAGTTTAGCATACCCGATATCAAAAAGAAAACCGTCATAACAAGACCGATAAATTCAATTCCCGGCGCCAGAAATTCAAACAAGGTCCAATATGGAATACTGATCATTCCTAAAAGTTTATAATTCGGATTCAGGAACATTTTTTTATGAAAACCAAGTGTTTCAATAGTACCTCTCATCCAGCGACTGCGTTGCTTTTTGAATATTTTAAACTCTTCCGGTGCTTCCGTCCAGCAAAGCGGATCCGGAATATAGCTCACCGAATACGGTAGTTTATTTTCCAGCATATAACGACGCATCCGAACCACCAGTTCCATATCTTCCCCAACCGTTTTGGTACTATAACCACCGGCCAATAACGCAATTTCTTTATCAAACGCACCGAACGCACCGCTGATCAATAGAAGTCCGTCCAATCGTCCCCAAGCCATTCTGCCCAACAAAAACGCTCGTAAATATTCCAATACCTGAATTCGGGACAGCATTCGATCCGGAACATTAACTTCGACCAAACGCCCGTTTTTAATCACACACTGATTCGCTATCCGAACCACACCACCGGTCGCAATGATACGCTTACCATATGATTCCAGGAAAGGTTTGGCCAATTTAAGCAGTGCGTCTTTATCCAGAATACAATCAACATCAATACAAACGACATAAGGATATTCGGCAATATTAAGTCCGGCATTTAGCGCATCGGCCTTTCCGCCGTTTTCCTTATCCACGACAATCAACTTCTTAAACGCTGCATTTCGGGAACGGTATATCCCTTTTATTTCTTTTGTTTTAATTTGCTGACGTACCTCTAAATCTGAAAGAATCAGATCATATTTTTTGATCAATATTTCCATTGAATTGTCCTTACTTCCATCGTTCACGACAATCACCTGATAGCTGTTATAATTTAAGGAAAGGAGTGATTTCACATTTTCTTCAATTGTAAAACCTTCGTTATAAGCCGGAGCAATCAGGGAAAGTTTAGGCGCCAATTCACTGGTAAGCAACACACTATAATCGACAAAACTGTTCTTTTTAAGGTATCCTCTTAATTCTTTTGCCGACAAATAGGCCAGTATCAGATATGATGACATGATCAATATTGCATATGCCAGAATAAGAATCAGGTAAATATCAAAAAACAAAGCGAGTTCGTTGTTAAAAAAAGTCATTAGCCTATATTGTTAAACAGTTAAGGTTTGCAATACGTTTTGCGCTTCATATTTTAGTGTTGTATTCGGTGTTTTTTCGGCCAACTGTGCCACATACGGAACTTTTTGCGTCAGTTTTAACTCCCGGATCAGTTTTAATCCAAGCGTTACTACGGTTGTATTCCGGGATTCCAATAAGAGTTCCGCGCCTTGGGTATCACCAATATCATGTTTTTTAAAGGCGGCTATGATATTCACCGTAGTCCAGTCATCAATCGGATACGGATGTTCGGCTAGATGCACAATTCCTTTAATTCCTTCGAGTTTGATACAAGCATTTATAGCTGTAATCTGCAACGTTTTATTACGCGCTTTCGAACAGATCAAAATCCGGTCAAAAGCGTCATTTACATTCATTTCCGCTAATTCGGTAATTCCTTTACACTGCACATCCCATTTCCTGCTTTTCAGTTTTTTAAAAGAATCCTGTATTAATCCCGACTCTGTATAAAATTGCTCCAGTTTCTGCGCATAAAGTCCGTCATAATTTTTATGGAGATTAAGGATTGATTCGATCATCTCTTCTCTGAAAAAGCGATCAGCGGCTTGTTTTGTGTATTCTTCTTGTTGCAAAACAGCGGGAATCGGAACTTCTTCAAACGTAATAGTGAACAGTAATTTATCGATAATCGTACTGTAGGCTATACTCCTTTTTTCCTTTTTAATATTACTGTTCCGGCTTTTTATAATGAGCAGATACAACAAAAAAGAGGCTGTTACAAACAAAATGGTGGCGCCTATTAAAAACGGCTCCTTCCACGTGTCGCTCATATAAAGTTCTTGTATATTGATCATATAAGAAGCGTTTCGTAAATAAGCTTTAATTCAATAATTAAACCTTTGCTTTTAGTAGTTTATTAATTCGCACCAACAGTACCGCCGGACTAACCGGTTTGGCCATAAATTCGTTGGCACCGATATCAAAAGAATCCAGTTCCGTTTGTTCCACACCGGATGAAGTGAGTATGATAATCGGAATGTCCGAACTGATGTGTTCTCTTACGTATTGCGTAATTTCCATTCCGCTTATACCGGGCATATTAATATCGGTCAACACCAGATCATAACTATTGTTTTCGATGGCGTCCAATGCATCTTTTCCGTCCGAAAACTGATCAACTTTATATCCTTTAGATTCTAAGAAAAAAGATAAAGATTTGCGTAGGATATCGTTATCTTCGGCTAAAACTATTCTCATTATTTACTTTTTTGGGGCTAAATTTTGGTCCGAAATTACACGTTGTACGATCAGACCAGCTGTATTTTATATTAATTCTTTTAAATAATCGACAACCTCTCCGATTCCGTTGTGAAGGGTGTTTATTTCATCCTCCATTACACCGGAAAAAGCATCCGATCCGGCTTCTGCTTCGATAACCGACAAACAGTTACTAAGATCCGCCAGCATAAACATATCCAGGCTGGATTTCATATTATGGGTCAGTCGCTTAATTCTGTCGCTGTCTTTAGCTGCAAAAGCTTCCTGAAGTTGTGCCACGTCGTTCGGAATTTTTTCTATAAAAAGTTGTATTATTTCCTTTCTGAAATTTTGATCACCACACGAAGTTTCATCAATAAAAGACAAATCCACTTTTCTTCTGCGGTTCAGTTTATTATCAGGACTTAAAGCCACTCGTATTGCCTCTAAAAGTACCGCCTGTTTAAACGGTTTCGGCACATAGGCATTCATTCCGGCATCATAACAACGTTCCTGTTCACCTATAAGGGAATGGGCTGTCATCGCTACAATCGGAATAGTTGAATTCATTTCTTTTCTGATATATTCCGTTGTCTGATAACCGTCTTTAACCGGCATCTGAAGATCCATTAATACTAAATCGTAGGTATTTTTAGACAAAAGCGCGATACCTTCTTCGCCGTTTTCAGCGATGTCCAAATCAAAACCGAAATTATGGATGACACTTCGAGCCAGTTTCTGGTTTAAAACATTGTCTTCGCAAAGCAATATTTTAAGTCTTCCCAAATGTTCTTTCTCTTTTTCATCTGCTTTTACTTCAATCGAATCCGCTTTTTTATAAGTCAGCGTAAAGAAAAATTCAGAACCTCTTCCAACTTTACTTTTCACCTGAATCTGGCCCTCTTGCAATTCAATCAACTGTTTTACAATACTTAGTCCGAGACCGGTTCCGCCAAATCGACGTGTCGTACTCTCTTCCGCCTGCGTAAAACGTTCAAAAATGGTTTTCAACTTATTCTCCGGAATACCGATACCGGTATCTTTAACCGAGAATTTAAGTTCATAATGATCTTCCGTTTCCTCGATCAATTTTACCGCAACGGTAACATCTCCGTCTTCTGTAAACTTAAGCGCATTACCCACAAGGTTTACCAATACCTGATTCAGTCTTCCCTGGTCGCCTATTACATATTCCGGTAAATCGGCATCCAGATAAAGGTCAAATTCGATATCTTTCGGAACCTTAACCTTTAACAGACTATAGACATGCTTTAGTGTTTTTCTTAAGCTAAACAGCTCATTTTCAATTGTTAAATTTCCGGATTCAATTTTAGAAAGATCCAGAATATCATTGATAATCAATAGTAGATTTTCTCCGGCTATCTGAACACTGTTTATATAATCGTGTTGTATTTTATCCAGTTGGGTTTGTGCCAGAAGATCCGTAAAACCGATTATGGCATTTAACGGTGTTCGGATTTCATGGCTCATGTTCGCCAGAAAGCTATCTTTTGCTAAAACCGCTCTTTCCGCTATTTTCTTTTGAGCAGCGAGCTCTAAGTTTTTCGTTGTCAGTTCCAATTGGTTGATCACGTGTTTTGCGACAATCGAAAGTGCATTCCGTTGGTTTTCGTTTAGCTCTTTCGTCACATGATCAATTGCGCAAATCGTTCCGATATTATACCCATCCGGTGTTGTAAGCGGAATACCGGCATAAAACCGGATTTTAAAACCACCGGTCACATTCGGATCGTCTTTAAATCTATCGTTTAAAAAAGTATCATTTATTTCAACCATTTTGGTTTCCATAATGGTATACTGACAGAATGAAATTTCACGCGGCACTTCCGTTACTCCGATACCGATTTCCGATTTAAACCATTGCCGGTTTTCATCTATAAAAGAGATATGAGCGATAGGCACTCCACAGATATAAGAAACCAATTTTGTGGCATCATCAAAGGCATTATCCGGTAATGAATCCAGGATATTATAGCGTTTTAAAGCGGCTAAACGCTCCAGTTCGTTATTCGGTATAGGGAATTGTAGATTATTCATTGTATTTCTGGGGAAAATGCATAAATACAAAAATAATCTGACATAAACGTTACAAAACAGACAGGTTAATGTCTCCTTTTCGCCTTAATAAACAACAAATAACAACACTTCTCAAAATGCCTTTGCAAAACATTTAAAAAGTCTCAAAAAATACAATATTTTAACATAATAAAAGATCCTGTACTATAATACCGGTGTTTTATCATTTTCATTTATCTGTGATAAGCTTTTCTCAATCAGGCACTCAAATAAAAATTAAAAATATTTCAATTAATAACTTTTATATCGTAATATTGCAATATAAAAAAACAGATAATGGGCATTACTAAAACAGCTATATATACAGACGAACAAAACAAACTGGCTTCACTACTAAAAGTTTTGGGACATCCTGCAAGAATTGCAATACTGCAATATATAATCAATCAAAAAGCTTGTATCTGTAATGATCTCGTTGAAGAATTAGGCTTAGCGCAAGCCACCATATCACAGCACCTGAAAGAATTGAAGAGTATCGGGATTATTAAAGGAACTATAGAAGGAAAATCCGTTTGCTATTGCATCGAAGAGAAGGTTTGGAAACAAATTCAGAATGAACTTAATCTCTTTTTCAATCAGGAAATCAAAGTAAATCAATGCTGTTAAAGCATTTTTTTGAACACAAACATCGTAATATTGCTATTTAACAATAATTATAAACATCATTTAAAAATTAAACAACTATGAGATTATCAGACATCAAAGAAATTTTACCCGCATTGGATAATGTTGAATTTCAATTAGAAAACGGAACATTTGTACCAGAACATTTCCATGTTACGGAAGTAGGTATAATTACAAAACATTTTATCGATTGCGGCGGAACAACCAGAGATGAAAAAGTTGTAAACTTTCAACTATGGAGTGCAAACGATTATGAACACCGTCTAAAGCCTGCGAAATTAGTAAACATCATCAAATTATCGGAAGAAAAATTAGGCATTGAAGATGCCGAAATAGAAGTGGAATATCAAAGTGAAACAATTGGTAAATATGATTTGGATTTCAACGGAAATCACTTTATACTGAAAAATAAACAAACCGCTTGTTTAGCTCAGGAATCGTGTGGCATTCCTGTCGAAAAACAGAACTCCGATTTGAATACTACTTGCTGCTCTCCTGATTCTGGATGTTGTTAAATAGTAACAATAAAGATTATGTATCAGAAACTTACCGAAATCGTTAATCATAAATTGGATAGTAACAACATCACTGAAGAGCGCAAAAAAAAATTACTGCCTTTGATCGATTTTGTACAGCAAAAAGTAAACAACAGGCAGGATATAAACATCATTTTCATTTGTACACACAATTCCCGAAGAAGTCATTTATCACAGATTTGGGCACAAGTTGCATCTGCTCATTATAATATCCCAAATGTACATTGTTATTCGGGTGGTACAGAAGAAACAGCATTATATCCCAAAGTTGTAGAAACACTAAGCAATCAGGGGTTTACCATTTTCAAAATCGCTGAAAATCATAATCCTGTTTATGCTATAAAATATAGCGATAATGCTTTACCTCTAATTGGTTTTTCAAAAAAATACGATAATCTTTTTAATCCTGTATCTGCATTCGCCGCTATTATGACCTGTTCACAGGCTGACGGCGGATGTCCTTTTATAGCAGGTGCAGAAAAAAGAATACCGATCACATATGAAGACCCTAAAATCTCAGATAATACACCTGAACAATTAAAAGTATATGCCGATAGAAGTTTACAAATAGCAACAGAAATGTTCTATGTTTTTTCAAAAGTCAATTTATAGCCGATGCAACCGAAATTAAAATTCTTAGACAGCTACCTAACATTATGGATATTCCTTGCAATGGCAACAGGCATCGGATTAGGGCATTTTTTCCCAAATATTCCAAAAATTATGGATGCTTTATCTGTAGGCACTACAAATATCCCTTTAGCAATTGGCCTGATACTAATGTTGTATCCGCAACTAGCCAAAGTGGATTACACATTATTACCACGGGCATTTAGGAATAAGAAAATAATCGGCCTGTCCTTACTTCTGAATTGGTTTGTCGGTACTGTATTGATGTTTGGATTAGCCGTTTTGTTTTTACGGAATGAACCTGATTATATGTCAGGCCTGATACTGATCGGTTTGGCAAGATGTATCGCTATGGTAATCGTTTGGAGTGACTTAGCCAAAGCCAACAGAGAGTATACAGCAATGTTAGTTGCCCTAAACAGTATCTTTCAAATAATAAGTTACAGCTTTTTAGTTTGGCTGTTCATCAACATATTGCCGACAAAATTAGGTTTGGCCAATTTCAATGTAAGCGTATCGATGAAAGATGTTACGGAAAGCGTACTGATATACCTGGGAATTCCCTTTCTTGCCGGCTTTGTTAGTCGTTATACATTGATAAAATCTAAAGGTGTAGAATGGTATAATAGAAAATTCATACCCGGAATAGCGCCAATTACATTGTATACATTACTGTTTACAATAGTATTTATGTTTAGTCTGAAAGGCGATAAAATAATGGAACTTCCAATGGATGTATTAAAAATAGCAATACCTTTAATCCTCTATTTTGTACTGATGTTTTTTATGAGCTTCTTTATCAATAAAGCACTAAAAGTTCCTTACGACAAAAACGCATCAATCGCATTTACAGCCACAGGAAATAATTTTGAATTGGCAATAGCCGTTTCAATAGCGGTTTTCGGCATTCATTCTCCACAGGCATTTGCAGGTGTTATAGGTCCTTTAGTAGAAGTTCCGGTTCTGATACTACTAGTAAGAGTAAGCTTATGGTTGAAGAAAAAATATTATTCTTAGCGACAATACAATAGCTTTCAGAGATAATAACAAAGAGCTAAAACATCATTTTCACAACATAAACAATTCGTTTTTACTGCATTTATAACCCAAAATACCCTATAACAAAAACGATTTTGTTAAATAAATAAATTATCTTTATGCTCCGTTTTTATCACATCTTTCAATCCGACTAAATCACTCTGTTATGAATATTTCAGCTACAAAAGAACCCAAAAACCTAAATCCGGTAAAACCGATACAAATTACTCAGATTAATTTTAAGAGTATGGAACTTTCCGATACGGTACGAACTAGCGATCCTTTGGAACCAATGGTTTCTGCCGAAGTTCGGGAAAATGTTAACGGTCAGTATATCGATATTAAGATTATCGTTTTAGTTCCGAAAACCCTGTTGGGCGGTGAACCCATTTCTCTTTTTCAGGATTTGGAATCCAAAGAAAACGAACTGAAATTTGTGGTAAAATGCAATAGTACCGAACTCGTTGCCGGTGACTATTACTCCTGGTATGTTAATTATCTTCATCCGCTTAAAGACAGTACGATTAAGATCGACACGATTACAACCCGTATTATTGATCTTATTCCCGGCGATGCCAATCCAAGAACTTCCAGAGGAACTGTGACACATGTATTACAAAGCTAAAACAATCGAAAATCCTTACGTGTTTCTGAAAGACACCCTATGATTTCTCAAAACAAGTTAGCGGTTACTTTTATAGCCCTTTTATTGTCAAATCTTCTTTTTTCACAACAGCAATCGCATTTGGATGCTGTTCTGAAACAGAAAGCACAACAGTATAAGGAACAACCTTATTTTTATAAGGCGCAGCAGTTTTTCATTGCAAAAAACTGGGATTCCACTTTGGTTTATTCGATGAAACAACTGGCTTTGCGCAACAATAATGAGATAGCTGATTATTGTCATTATTTCCGTGGATTTAGCTTTAAAAACAAAGGACTTAATGAAGAAGGCCGTAAAGAGTTTGAAACCATCACAAAAAATTTCCGGTTCAATTATAAAGTCAGTCTTTATTTGGGTGAAATAGCACTTGAAGAAGGAAATTATCAAAAAGCTATTGCTTATTTTAAAGAAATAGACAAGCTTCCTCAAACCGGGCATTATGATTTTAAAAAAGGTGTTGTTTACCATAATATAGGATTATCCTATCTGCATCTGAACAACTTTAAAGATGCAGATCACTATCTTTCTGAGGGATTTTCCTTATTACAGGCTGAAAAAGATACCGTATCGCTAATCGGTGCCTATATGAGTATCGCTAATTTATATTACGAACAATATAAGGATGATATGGCCATTCCGTATTTTAAAAAAGCATACGATTTTTCAAAGAAGACAAACAATCCGCAGTTAAAAATGAATACGGCTCTAAATATGGCTGTTGTGGCGGAAAATAATAAGGATTTTACCAATGCTCTGATTTATCGGAAAGAATACGAAAACTGGCGGGATTCACTTAATGATCAAAATAAAATATGGGCCATTGCCGATCTGGAAAAGAAATTTATGGTCACTCAGAAGGAAAAAGAGATTGATATTCTGGAAGCCGAAAATAAACTTAAAATCGCCGAAAGAAACGGTTTTTTCTATTCTTCTGTCCTCCTACTTATTCTATTTGGGACGGGTATTTACTTTTACCGTCAAAAAAGCAAAACCAACAAAATTATATTATCACAAAAAAACGAACTGGATGAACTCAATGCGGCAAAAGATCAGTTGTTTTCAATCGTCAGTCATGATTTACGATCCTCTGTAAACGCATTAAAAAACAGTAATAATAAACTTTTGACCAGTCTTGAAAAGAAAGAGTATAACGAACTTGACAAGCTATTACATCATAACAACTCCATTGCGAACAGTTCCTATAATCTATTGGACAACCTATTACATTGGGCGCTGATGCAAACCAAACAATTTTATTTCCACAAAGAATCCGTACATCTGCATTCGATCGTACAACAGGTAGCCTATAATTATACTCCGTTAATGACCGATAAAAATATTCATTTTGAAAATCAGGTTCCCAAAAGTATTTTTGTATTCGCCGATCAGAGTTCATTAAAAATAGTTTTGCGCAACCTTTTGGATAACGCCATTAAGTTTACCCGCGAGAAGGATCATATTACAATTACAGCAACAATTTCGGACGATTATTGTACACTTATTGTAGCCGATTCCGGAATCGGGATAAAAAAAGAGTTTCTGGAATATCTGAATAGCGAAACCGATACCGTTTCAAAAAAAGGAAATCATGAAAAAACCGGTACCGGTCTGGGAATGCAATTATGCCGAAGTATGATCAAAAAAAATGATGGTCAATTTCATATCGAAAGCGAGGAAAATAAAGGAACTGTAGTTCGTATACAATTACAAAAAGTAAAGAAAAATGAATAATGTTAGCGTATTGATCATTGAAGATACTCCGGCGGAAAGTGATGCTTTGGTGAAAGTGCTTACCGAAAATAATTATACTATTGCCGGTGTAGCCCGAACCTTTAGTGAGGCTTTATCGCTGTTTTATCAAAACACAGTCGATATTGTCATTATTGATGTCTTTTTAAACGGAAATCCCGACGGTATTGCTTTTGCCGAAACGATCAACATCACTCCTTCTGCATCAAAACCTTTTGTTTTTCTTACGAGTTCTAACGATCGTCAGATTTTTGAGCGGGCTAAGCTCACAAAACCTTTTAGCTTTCTGCTTAAACCTTTTAACGAACTGGAAATTTTATATGCGCTGGAAATAGCCATCGAAAAGTTTTACGAGCAAACTGATGTTTTTTTAAGTGAAGATCAGGATACCGTGATTAGCAGTGATTCTCTTTTTATCAAAAAGAAAAATGCTCTTAAAAAAGTACGCATCGACGACATCATTTATATTGAGGTGGAAGAACGGTATTGCAACATTATTACCGAACACGAAAAGTTTGTGATTATGATTTCCCTTACCCGATTGAGCGAACTACTGGAAAGCAGTAAGTTTGTGCGTACGCATCGAAATTATATTGTCAATACCGGCAAAATCGAAGCCATTATGCTTACCGAAAATCTTGTCATCTTACAGGGTAATCACAAGGTAACGCTAAGCGACAAACACAAGGATTTTCTAAAGAAATTCAATATCCTGAAATAAACTTTCCCTACAATATTTAAACGCTTCCCATCCGGAAGCGTTTTTTATTTGCTTTTTCCATACCGGGATTTTTCAACTTCATGTCAATAATTTTCCCTCTCATACCATTTCTTTAAAAAAGCCTTTATAACACCTGTAATTTTAATATCAGAAAACAAAAGAAAGCTAGCAGATTTTGTGTTTCCGGGCTTAATCAGAATCCTTTTTCATACAAGCTATGGAACTGTATTTTAATAAGCCAACCGATAGAAAACACAGGGATGTATGCCGAAAAACCCTAAAAAAGAGTAGGCCGCTATAAAACCAACAAAATCATGTCAAAAATAGCAATAGTAGAAAATGGTGCCGTATATGAAGGATACGACAACATAAACGCAGTCGATTGGTGTAGTCCGTCCTTTTTAGGGTGTAGTGCTTGTGTAACAGCCTCAGCCGTAAAAGGGACAGTAACCATTATCGTCGGATTAAGAACCCCTTTCGGAAATGTAAGTAAAGCTTTTAATCTTAATGCAGATGTAAGCTACACATGGCAGCCTTTATCGAAATTTAAAATCACAATCAACATCACTAACTTTAATGAAGCCGGTGGTGTTTTTAGTTTTGATATGGGACTAAATCCTTGTATTGATATACCGTTATTAGGATGGAAATGTTTTGTATTTAATCAGCATTTTGATGTTCCGTTACTTCTTACCGGTATCCAAAACGATATCGACGACAGTCAATTTGCCAGTGTTCTGGCTTTCCATTCCGGAAACGGATTTAACGATGCCAGCGGTTCGTCTTTATTAAAAGGTGATATTTACAACGATTACCTGAATCAGAGTAACGTTGTTGTTACAATACCTCCTTTCTGCGGACCAACCATGCCTTGTATACCAACCATGCCTCAGATCTGTAATGTAACGAATACTAACATACCTACGATTCCCGTAGCGTCTTGTATTCCGATACCTACAAGACAATGTGTTCCAACAATCACTTCGTGTGTAACCGGAATACCTTTTATTTGCAGAGGTGCTGCAACCGATTATCCGACTACTTTACTACCGGGTTGTCAACACGTTACTACACTGTTACCGGGATGCCAGTCGGGCGAAACACTGGACATGCAAACCAATGCAAACGATATACCAACACTTCCGGTAGCTTCTTGTATTCCGACAAGACAGTGTGTACCAACAATTACATCTTGTATTACAGGAGTACCGTTTATTTGCAACAGTATCGCGCAAGGTGGCTATCCGACTACTTTATTGCCGGCTTGTCAACATGTGACAACACTATTACCGGGTTGTCAGTCCGGCGGCGTAAAAGGACTACAGGCTAATGCTAATGAAAGTGCCGCAAATACAGCTGCGATTCCGACACTTCCGGTAGCTTCTTGTATTCCGATACCGACAAGACAATGTGTACCGACTATCACATCTTGTATTACAGGAGTACCGTTTATTTGTAACAGCATCCCACAAGGTGGTTATCCGACTACCTTATTACCGGCCTGCCAACATGTAACGACTTTGTTACCCGGTTGTCAATCCGGCGGTGCACAGACTGAAAATGCAGCTGTACCAACACTACCGGTGAGTCAATGTGTAAATACCGCTTCTTGTTATCCGACATTATCTTGTCTTCCGACAATTAGCTGTACCGGAATTCCATTTGTTTGTTAATACTACTTTGTTTTCTTTACCGCAGGGCCTAAACCCTGCGGTAATTCTTTAACCCTAACTTCCCTGATTATGCAAATAACACCTGAAAACATATACCGCTTTTTACACAAACGCCAACTTATTGACAGTGCTGCCGTTGTAAAGGGAAATTTTACGGTACTACCGGCCAATACCCGAAATAGGATTTTGAAAGTAATAATTCAAAAAGAAAATTCAGTATTTGTTAAGCAAATGGAAAAAGATCCGGTTTCTGTAAGTCAGTTTCAAAGGGAAATAAATGCCTATGCTTTATTTAAAAATAATCCCGAGTTTTCAAATCTGGCAAGCCTTGTCCCCGATCTGCTTGATTATGATGATGACAATATGATTTTAATTACACGACTATTGCCTGATGCCAAAAACGTATACGAGTATTATATGCTCTCTCAAAATTTTGATACGAACCTTGCCCGAGAGCAAGCCAATATACTAGCTGCCTGCCATATTAAACCCAATACCAACACCGATATTTCCGGCTTTCCGAAAATCTTACCCTGGGTACTCCGGTTGGATCAATTTAATGCTTCTGATTTTTTTGTAGGCAACCAGGCCAGTACCGAAATAATACAATTGATTAAGGATAACAGCATTTTACAAAACGCACTTATCGATCTGGCTGCTTCCTGGGATTATACGCATCTTATTCACGGTGATATCAAATGGATCAATTTTCTGGCTGTAGCCAACAACGATACAACTGTTACTCAAAAACTAATTGATTGGGAACTGGCCGACATTGGCGACCCGCTTTGGGATGTAGCCGGACTTTTACAATCGTACATTTCAGTATGGGTTTTGGGCTTCGACAATAATAATCCTTACAGCAACGAACTTCCGGATTATATGAAACCTTTTGATATGAAAAAATTACAACCTTCCGCTCAGGCATTCCTTCAGGAGTATGTAACATTACAACAATATCCCGAGGAATATCACAGCTATTTTTATGATAAAGTAATGCGACTCATGGCAGCCCGAATCATTCAAACCAGTGTTGAAGGCACTACTTACAACAGTAAAATTGATGCTAATTATATGCGTTGTATTCAACTGGCTTTCAACATCATGAAAAACCCAATGGCCGCTCTTGACGAGCTGTTTAATATAAAAATGTTTCACCATGTTTAACAATAAAACAATAGTAAAAGAATTATCCCGGCTAATTGATCAGATCAAAATAACGGAAACGTATATCGATTTCAGAGGAAAAAAGCACCTTATCACTAATGGCAATACCATTACACTACTGACCAATTTGCTCTATTCGGGATGCTATATGCTAAAAGAAAAATACCAATCGGAATCCTTAAACTATCCGGAGCCGTTTAAGGAAGATAATACTGATTTTATCAATCTTCTTTCACAAAACAATCAGAGCCGGGAAACAACAGAACCGGGATGGAAAGTGAACGATACCTATCCTAACGGTTATATTGCGATCAGTAGAAACTCCGAAAACAGAATCACTCCATTATCTGCTATAAAGGCACAAGACCCTGAAAAACAAACCGTTTCCGTATTTTTCCCGAAAGAAGACCGATACCGGCAACCTACTTTTTATTATGCTTTTAGCAATACATTTATCGATACGTCAAAAAAACTGGTTCGCATTTACTGGAATATTACTGACAAAGGTGCGCCGGTATTACTTCATACCATTACAACAACGTTAAACCACTATAATATCCCGTTTCTTTTTAAATGCCTGAATCGTCCCGATCTCTATTTTCGTCGTGATGCCGCTGTTTTATATCTGGATGATGATCATATGCCTCTAATGACACTTATTCTTCCGGAAATAGCCAAAAAAGTAAAAAACTATCTGGAAGATGATGTTCCGCTTTTCTCGTTTCGTTACAGCAAAGGGATTGGTATCGCTGAAAATCCGGGTATTCAGGAAAGCTTTGGTATGAATCGGATGACTTTGGTAGCCGAAGCAGTACTTCAGGCCACTTTAAAACAATCCGCTAACGATGTAACCATCCGGGAAATTGCCGCGGCATTTCAAAAAAAGGGTATTAGCCCATCTGCCCCACATCTCAATAAAGGATCAAAAATCCTGTTCAATTAAACCTAAACATTATGACCCCTACTAATAAAGATATTTACCTTGACACCGCCTGGGATATAGCCTGCGAGCTTATGAAAAGTGCTATATGGCATCATGATTCCTGTACCTGGCAAGGTTATTCCATGGAAGCCGTTAACGGAAAATATGAAGGCATTATTAAAACTTTCGGACCTGATATTTATTCCGGAACATCCGGTATTGCTTTATTTTTAACGGCCTTATACTCGGAAAAAAAAGATCCTGTTTTACTCAAAACAATCAAAGGTGCTGTTTCTCAAATCCAATCCATTATGGCAGATGCTCCTAATCATGGTTTTTACTCCGGAAAACCGGGCATAGCCACTGCATTGATCAAAATCGGAAAAACATTAAACAAAAAGGAATGGGTTAAAGAAGGGATTACTTTACTTGAAAGTATCCCTGTTACTTCATTACAATCGTATGAAATAGACGTTATCAGTGGCGCTGCCGGTACGATTCCGGTACTTCTGGATGTTTATAAAACGTATCATAAACCGATACTTCTGGAAAAAGCAAACGCACTTGGTTTGTTATTATATAATTCGGCTGAAAAAAATAAGGATATATGGTCCTGGGCAACTGTTCCTTCTCAAAAAAATCTGACCGGTTTTTCTCATGGATCATCCGGTGTTGCATTAGCACTGCTCCAATTACATGAGGCTACTCAAAATCCGCAGTTTCTGGAAGGTGCCGTAGGCGGTTTTAACTACGAACGACAATCCTTTGATGCTGTTCAGCATAACTGGCCTGATTTTAGAGACGGTGTGACCACATCGCTAGGCAATGTTTGCGGTATGGCCTGGTGTCATGGTGCACCGGGTATAGCACTATCCCGACTAAAAGCCAATCAGATAAAACCGGATACGGCTTTTAAACAGGAAATGCACATTGCTCTTTCGACTACAAGAGATAATTTATATCGCAATCTGATAGATAATCTTAACAACACTAATTATTCGTTATGCCATGGTATTGCCGGTAATGCTGAAATATTAATGGATTGCGGTACCGAGCATTATTCGTTGGCCGAAACGGTTGGTAAAGCGGGTATTTATAAATATAAAGACAACCGATTGCCCTGGCCAACCGGTGTTAATTCCGGACAATATACGCCGGGACTTATGATGGGAATTGCAGGAACCGGCTATTTTTATCTCAGACTTTTTAATCCGGAAAAACACAAATCACTTTTGTTGCCGGGATGTTAATAAATTCCCTTTTAACAGTCGTTGAATAACCCGTTTTTAAAAATTATTATATCAGGTAATCGTTAAAGTAAATTTACTATACGGTTACCTTTTTTCTATAATAATCCTATTTTTTTCGACTGCTATTCGTACGCTCCCTAACCGGTAACCGCTGTAACCGCAATAGCGCTCCGCCTTTCACCTATAAAACTGAATTTCAATACTTATATACAAAAAATACTGAATTTAATAAATATTGTTAGATAAAATTAGTTTATGTTTTTTATTACAAAAAAATGTTAATTTAGGGAGCCCAATAATAATTCTCTAGTCTATGAAATTTACAGTCCGAATAGTATCATTCATAAGTTTACTACTCCCGGTGGTAGCGCTATATTCTCAAACTCCAGGAGGAATTGCCAAACCTACATTATGGATAAAACAACAAGACAATCTCATTGCGAAAAAAACAGATACCTCACATTATTTTAATTTTAATCCGAAATATAGAATCGAGGGTAAAACTTCAAATGACTATAAAAATAAACTCAGCAACCGCTATTCGTTATTTCTCGTATTCCGATCGGAAGAAAAAGAAGAAATGTCGGTGGCAACTCTTAAACTGGGAAGTCAAACCACTACAATTTCAAATAAAAAAGTAGCAACCGACAAAAGCCTTGACTTTAAAAAAGTAAATGCCAAAAACGGAATTGTACTGAGTTACTTCGTCAGTCAGCAAAACAACGGAAAAAAGACGCCTAATTCCCTGACTCTGGACAACCTGAAAAGCTTAACCAATGCTACTTCCGGACATGACTTAATGGAACTTTTATATTATCCTAAAGTACTAAACGCTTTAGAAAAGAAAAAAGTAGAATCCTACCTTTCTGTAAAATACGGAATTTCATTACTGAGCAATACGGATTACATCGACTCCTACAACAATAAAGTATGGGATTATGAAAAGAATTCCGATTTTAACAATCGAATTACCGGTATCGGAAGAGACAATAACTCCGGATTATACCAAAAACAATCCGGAAATGCTGAAAAAGAAGGCTTGTATATCGGTTATGGTACTATCGATAGTACCAATGCAGCCAACAAAACGCAGATTGCCGACAAAACGTTTATGCTATGGGGTGATAACGGCGGGAGTACGGCTCTGAAAAAAAACAAAAACGAGGCCGGTATCAGTAAAATAAAACGAATCTGGAAAACGCAAAATACGCCATCGGATTCTATTTCGACAACCGTTCTGATTCATCCGAAACAAATGCAGATGGATCAAAAAACAGAGAATCAGGAAGAAATATGGTTAGCTGTAGCTCCAAACGATTCGGGTAATTTCGATTATACTACAGCTAATTATTATCGGCCAATAGCCACAAAAGAAGCCACTTTATACTATAAAAATGTTTTTTGGGATACTGACAAAAGCGGAGGTGACTTGTTTACGTTTATCAAAGCACCGTCATTTTTTGTCGTTTACGATGTTATGGAACCGAACTGTGATTTAGCTCAGAACGGTAACATAAAACTAAAAATTAACGGCGGACAAGCTCCTTTTTCAATCCGAATTCAGGCGACAAATTACGCCAAACATTTTACAACAGATCTGGATCGTCTGGATCTGAAAGATATTCCGAATGGTCAATACAATGTTAGTATTACCGACAGTAAAGGTCGTACTCAAACGGATTTAATCGAGATGACGACAATAGCGGAAACCGATTTATCAGTGGCTTCGGAATGGTACCTGGATAAAAACAATGAAGTCGAACTTTTCCCGATAACACCGCATCAGGATGACTATACTTATGAATGGTCGTTTAACAATGGTATTGTATCCGATAAAAAGCGATTTACAGCAACTGAAGCCGGTTCTTATACTCTTCTGGTTAAAAACAGTAATGGTTGTACAAAATCGTTTCCGCTAAAAGTAAAGGCTCAAAATGATTTATCGGAAGGCAATCTGATGTTATATCCGAATCCGATATTATCCGGCCAGCCTTTTACGCTGCGTTTTGCTTTACAGGAAATAAGTGATGCCGAAATCCTGACATATGATCTGAACGGTAAGCTACTTCGTTCTAAAAACCTCAATGCGATTAAAAATCTGGAATATCAGGATACGTTATCGGCTACCGG
This sequence comes from Flavobacterium cerinum, assembly GCF_024496085.1. Taxonomy (NCBI): domain Bacteria; kingdom Pseudomonadati; phylum Bacteroidota; class Flavobacteriia; order Flavobacteriales; family Flavobacteriaceae; genus Flavobacterium; species Flavobacterium cerinum. The sequence continues at coordinate 3,335,516 of NZ_CP101751.1, forward strand.
AACCTATCTGATTATCGTCAATCTGCAAGGCACATCTAAAGTCATCAAATTAATTGTAAAATAATCCGTTTCACGCTTCTTCTAACCCTTTTTAAGCCCCATCCATTATGTCAGAAAGATACTTCGGAATAAACAAGAAAATTGTAAAAACAGTACACGGAATCATGCTATTTGCCATGCTGCACAGTAGTTTTGTCGCACCGGCCCAGCAGTTACTCTTTGCTTATTTAGACATACAGTCGGAAGCAAAATCTATAACTTCTAAACCCGCAATAAATCCGGTTTCCCAAAAGGATGCTAATCGTGCTGTCACTCCTGCTCTATCACAACCAAAAGAAGCACAAACAATCAAACGTCTTACCAATACGGAAGCTGTTGTTATCGATAAAACCGAAGCTATTTCGGATCCGGAAAGAAAAGAAAAAGCAGCGTTAATTGGAACTTCAAACGAATTTCCGTTGGATGATCCTTCCGACAACTTATTTAAAATTGAAATCGATAAACAAAAATTAAGTGCAAACGACAGAGTATTTCTAACCTATGATCTTTATGGTGTTAGCGATCTGAACGGTGTTTCAAGAAGTATTAACGACCGACTTTCGACCGGCGGATATATGATTAAAAAACAAAACGGATGGTCACAACAAACAGAAGAACTGGATCCGTCCTGGCTGGAAGAAGGCAGTAATAAAATCATGTTTAACACTCCCAAAGGTGCCAATCATACTTATAAAATCAAGAATGTCGCCTTTAAAATTGAAAAGGGAGATGCGAATCTGCTTCCGAAAATAGTGATCCAAACCAAAAACATACAGTATCAAAAAGACAATACAATTTATATAAAAGGATTTGTAAAGTCCGATAAAGCCATTAAAAAGATACTGGCAGGAAAATCACAACTGGAAGTTCGTTCAAACGAATTTGAAGGTTTCATAACACTTGATAACAAAAATACTGTCAACCCTTTTATAACAATAACGGCTTATAGCGCTGAAGGCTCCGTTGCCAATGAACTTATTTCAATTGATCATCTTACAGAAGCCGATGCTATACTGACCATCGAAAAAGAACAAAGCACCGGTAACTTCGATGCAAAAGCATTTACCCCGTTGACCTTTTCGGTTTCCGATGCCAAACTAAGACTATCCGACAGTAGTATGGCGGTTACTAAAACCATATCCATCAGCGCTTTGCGAAAAGTCGACATTGCTCCTTTAGCATCCGGAATGATTAATGTGACCAAAGGCGAAACAGCCTATCGTTTTCTTCCGGACGGAATGAAGTTTAACAAACCGGTAAAAATTGAAATCGCTTATGATCCGCTTTTACTTCCATCCGGATATAGTCCGAAAGATATCAAAACATTTTATTTCGATACCGACTCAAAACATTGGGTAGCTGTAAAAACGGATAGTATCGATTATAAAAATCATATTATAATTGCCGAAACGACCCATTTTACGGATTATATCAACGGAATCATTCAAGCTCCGGAAAGTCCGCAAACCGCTTCGTTAACGCCTACTACAATGAGTGATATAAAGGCAGCTGATCCATCGGCACAAATAACATTGATCAGTCCACCGCAAGCGTCTCAGAAAGGAGATGTTAATCTTGCTTATCCTATCAAAATTCCGGCCGGTAGAAACGGTATGCAACCGCAACTGACTGTTCAATATAACAGCGAATCCGGTAATGGCTGGCTTGGAAAAGGATGGGATTTGAATCTGCCCGCATTAAGTATTGATACCCGTTGGGGAGTTCCGATATTGGATAAAGTCAAAGAAACGGAAATTTATTCCTTAGGCGGAGAACAACTTATGTTTCCGGATAATTACCTGCCCAATCGCCATCAGAATGTCGGTAATCTTATTACGACTGAACAACAGGATCGTAATAACAGCGGCACTAAAATCTTTGCAACGCGAAAACAAAGTTTTTCCAAAATTGAACGCTTCGGTACTTCTCCTAGTACTTACTACTGGAAAGTAACCGGTACTGATGGGGTTATCAGTTGGTATGGCGGTAAAACAAGTGTTGATCCTAATGCCGTGGTATATGCAGCCGGCGGAATTGTACATTGGGCATTATATATGACAGAAGATACCTATGGTAATAATGTCCGCTATTATTATGATAATTATACCATAAGCAATCAAAATGGGATAAACAGTAATTTAAATGGCGGTGTTGTTTTTAATCCTTCCCGGATCACTTATACCGGAAAAGACGATCAGGACGGTAATTATGAAGTACAGTTTATCAATGAACAAAACATTACACGAACCGATATCAATATCAGCGCGCGATTAGGTTTAAAACAAATTGAACCTTACCGACTGGATAAAATTGATGTTTTGTATAAAGGGGCTACCATTCGGTCTTACAAGCTTAATTATACAAACGGAAAGCTTGGCAAATCATTATTAAAAACGATGTCGGAATTAGATCGTGACGGCAAACTGTTTTACAGTCATACCTTCGATTATTACAATGATATCGCACAAGAGAACGGAGATGTTTATTTTAATGCAGGTATTGATCATAATATATGTAATGATGAATATGTCCCTTGTATTGATACCGACGGCGATGGCATTTGTGATGAAAATGACAATTGTCCTGATATTCCCGGAACCCATGCAAATAACGGATGTCCGGGTAATCCGAATACACAATGTGCAGAAGTATCGTTCCCGGTTCCGCTAAAAGATATTGTATACCGTTATAAGCTGGATTCTCCTTATCATGGCGGACTTGATTATAATGTATGCAACTTTATTCCGGTGAGAATTAAAAATTTCCGAATCGGTAATAATGCTCCGATAGCCGCGAATAATCTGTATCTGACACATTATACTCCGGCCGGTATTACCAATCTTTGTACCGCTACGCAAGAGGAAACAACCGCTATCCGAAACAGCAATTTTGACGCTGATGCCACACAATGGTTTACGCAGCTTTTTAGCGGTATGAATGTGAGCAACGTTCAGGCCGTAAATAAATCCGTTTTATTAAAAATGTTCCGTGATAATCAAAACAATCTGGTACGCGACACCTATTATCAGTTTGAACTGTCCCTGCTATCTCCGATTCCTGATTTAGATTTCGGATATGCGCTGGAATATCGCAATATGAATACCAGTACGACATTCACTACAATCAATCCGCTTCACCCGCCGATTTCCTCTATCCATTCCGCAGCCGGACAACCGGTTTATATAAAAGTAAACAACGTACTGCTATCGCCTGCTCCTTATGATTTAAGAAACAATTTAGCTGCTTTTATCAATGATTTCAGGCAACAATATGGAGCTGCGGCCGAAATCACAACAGAAGATCCTACCTTTAAGATTAATATTAAACTGATGAATCCCCAGTCGCCTTTAAGTACAATTCAGATTGGCGATAATGTCTATTATTTTATTCCGTGTAAAGGTTTCGAAAGAACGACACAACCCGGAAATAATGCAGATGTAACGGTTTCCAAAAAAGCAGTACCGCAAAACGGATCGGCTTACGCCAACCACTTCCGAAACCTTAACAGTGCTTCTCATTTTGAATTTCAGGCATCTGTTCCGGTTGGAGATCCCAACTGCCCGTCTTTATTAAACATTGATTTTTTGATCAGCGGAATCATGCCTTCATTTAACAGTGCTTCTGCTCTTTTAGGAAGTACCAAATCCACCAGTTATACCGCGGGCGGCTATATCGGTGTGGGGATCGGTTGGAACAAAATAGCAAAAACAACCACATTTGGTGTCGGCTATAATCATAGTTGGGATAAGGGAGAATCGTTATCATCACTAATCGATATCAACGGTGATGGGCTTGATGATATTGTTACCAAAGAAAACGGTAACATTTATTATAAAGCACACCGGATTACCCGAACGTATAACGAAAACAACGAACCGCAGATCACCCATAGTTTTGATCCCAAGAAAAAAATTAACGGAATCAATGAGTTTTTCAGACAGGAAGGTGAATCTTCGAGTAAAAACTTTTCAATCAGTGCCGGATTTGCCGGTGTAGGTGCCTTTGCCGGACTGGATAATTCCAAATCAAAATCAAAAGTTGACATCTATTTTACGGATGCCAACGGTGATGGTCTTCCGGATGTTGTACGGGACGGTAAAGTTTATTTTAACCGACTGGATGCCAACGGAAATCCGAGTTTTATCCCGGACAGTAAAGGGACACCAAACCTGGTAATCACTGCTGCTATAAAAGATATCGAAATTCCGGCAGAATATTTTGAAGAGGAAATTCCGATGCCGAATCACGATGTGGTTAAAGTATGGGAAGCTCCCGCTGACGGTACAATCAAAATTACAAATGCTATTGCATTAGAGGATACTAATAAGGAAGCAATGGTTACAATTGAAATGAAAAAAACGGAGCCTGATCCATTGTATTGTTATGAAACAAATGTCTCAGTAAATTCTAACAGTCTGATTAATAAACGATATAGTTACGATTTTGGTTTTCAAGGTTTCGCTGCTTACCTGGATCCTAATCCTATTTCTTATCACCCTACAAGAGTAGCTACTTTTAAACTTGGAAACACCTCTTATACAGTTCCTAATGATCTTTATCTGACCCATTTCAAAAACGGAGCCGAAACGCTCTTACTATGCAGCAGTCCGATATCAACCTATTCAAATTGTGTGCGTAACCCTGATTATACCAGTACGTTGTTACCGTGGCTTATGCAAGGACCGTTATTACCTTATTTAGATGCCAATAGTAATCTTGATACTTATATTAACCATATGGTAACTACGGCGGCCTATCTGGAACAATGTAACGGCTCTAATATCTATTTTCAACATATCGGTGATTTTGGATTTAGCTTTTCTTCTAATGTATATATTAAAACAACCTTTGAATCAAATACTATTTTTACCGATGGCTTTATTCCAACATTTTGTATTAGAAATAATGAACAGGTAGGTGGTATATCGCCAGCTTATGCACAAAAATCGTTGCACGAAGGATATAACGTTAATCCCATAAAAATAAATAATATACCGCTACAAGGAACTTTTAATCTTTCAATAAATAATGCTGTAGGTGTTGAAGCCCTTAAAGCTGAAATTGAAAGAGTAACCGGAGGCCAGGTGACCATTTTTGGAACCCAATATGCAGTGCGGCTAAACAATGATCTGATTGATCCCAGACTACGAATAAAAATCGAGAATACGCCTATTCAGCTTAATACCATCACAATAGAAGGAGTTACATTTAATTTTACTTCCTGTTCACCGTCAGGACCACCACAGAATACAACACAAACTGAAACTTGCCAATTATACGGTACACTCTTAAACAACGCCAATACTTCCGTAAATAATGTTATTGTCTCGCAAAATGCTACCTGTAATCCGGATCAGGGTCCGTTAAAAGTAAAAAAAGGAGATCGGATTTATTTCCGTGTGCATTCTATCGATACCGGAAATCCAAAGGTAAACTGGAATCCTAAAATAGAATATACAGATACTACTCTGGCTAACACGATCGACCAAAACGGACAAACGCCTTATATAAGTTCTTATTCTGACGGCTTTATCCTGTCGCATGAAAATGAAACTCCTTTTACCGGAAATGGTACAGCCGAGATTTCATGGGAACCTTTTACCGTTAACAATCCTACCGATGAGGTAACTTTTGAAATCACCAAAAAGGTACTTAGCGGTTCCGAAGGCGATAACCAACAAAGTTTTTACGATCAGATTCCTGAAATTCCGGTTTATAAAAAAGTGTGTGCTCCGGGTAGCTCCACATTGGTTTCGCCGGCTATAAATGCTGTAGGAGGTGTAAATATCGCGTCGATTCCGGTAACCGGCACTACTACACTATCGTCGAATCCTACTGTAACGGTTTTCTATTTCAGAGTCAAATCATCTTCAAATGTAAACTGGAAACAGTTGGAATGGAAACCTAAAATGATACAACGGACAACCGAACAGGTTATCGGTGATTCCGGAACCAGCGAAGGAACCTTAACCGGACAACAAACGAAATATCCGATACCGGATTATTCCATCTATAAAAGCTATAAAAATTCGAAAGCCTACAATCAATATAATCTTTCGCAAGCCAATTCCGGATCAGCTACGCTAACGATTTTACCTAGTCTTTCCGGCGTATTTGCATCAGGTGATAACGGAAAGTTATTCTTTGTAGTCAAAAAAGACGGTGTTTTTAAAGGCCGAAAACAAGTAACCGTTGCAAACGGCCAGGTGACTTATGACAACACCACTCCTATTGATCTCGGAACAGCCGGTTCTTCTAAAATTGAAATCGGTTATTATATCGACAACTATAACCTGCCGGATGTAACGGCTTCCATAATGGAAAAGATAGCCGCAACCAATGCAAAACTGGCTACAATAACATCACAACAAGGTAATACCGACATTTTTAAAGAGAATGTCAACCTGTTTCAAAAACCGAATCCGAAATTTGGTCCTATGTATCGCCAGTGGGGTCAATTCTTATACAATCCGAAAGCCGTATCCAATGCGTTACCGCTTACCGGTTTACCCGGATTTTTAATCAAAGAAAGTGCACTGGTAATAAGCGAACAGCAGGCTAATGACATTCGAAATGCAGTCGATGCCATTAACAATCTGAATCTGGGTCAGGTCAATTTGGGCGGTCCGGAAGACGATACTAATGCAAATGCATTTGAAGGAATATTAGAAAACTTTGAAACGACATATGCTTCACTTTACAATACCGCTTTTTTTGCAGCCCAACCGTCCCGTTATTACGAGAACAATACTTTTGATGACCGATGGATCGGGATGCACCAGGAAAGCTATGCCGCTATGTTTGCATCACGTGCCGCTAAATTAAATCAATCGTTTGAAGGTTTTAATGATCCGGATGACGAATCGGAACAAGATGTTTTACAAACCGGTGCTTACTCAATAGCGCGTTATAGCAAAGGTACCGGTAAAAATATTGCCGGTGGCGGAAGTGTAGGCGTTGCACCTGGATTTTCAGTCGGTATCAGCGGTTCCAAATCGCCTAACGGAAGAAGCTATTCGCTGACGGATTACGTCGATATGAACGGCGACCGTTATCCGGATTTGGTAACTAAAGATAAAATTCAGTTTACAATGCGAACCGGAGGTCTCTACTCAGGTTCTGTAAAAGACGGAAACATTGCCGGTGATATCGCTAAATTCGAAAGTAACGGATGGGGTGTTTCTGCCAGTGGTACCTACTCGGAAGAAGCCCGGGAAAACAGCAACAGTAAAGGCGATTCGCAAAATAAAGGTTCCGGAAAAACCACCGGTGACCGAAAAGGAATGTCAATCGGTAAACCTACTTTTGATCTTTTCAGCGGTAGCGGTTCAGCAGGTATCAGCGGAGAATTTACAAAAGGAAAAGACAAAACCGTACGACTATGGGCGGATGTGAACGGTGACGGATTGGCCGATCTTTTGGAACAAAATGGTCCTATAATGGTTGTCAAGCTTAATTTCGGAACCAATACATATCAAACGTCCCAATATTCGGAATGGGCAACTTTTGACTTATCAAAAGGATCGTCATCTGCTTTTGGCGGCGGAGTCGGTTTTAACTGGAAAGTAGCCAGTATCGAAGCGGGAGTTTCCGTGGGTAAAACAGTAAGTCATACCGAACAGAACCTGATTGATATCAATGGTGACGGTCTTTTGGATCTGGTTATTTCTCATCCGGACAGCGGACTGAAAATCAGACTTAATCAAGGTAGTAGTTTAGGCCCGCTTACGGCATGGTCCGACTTTAAACTTCAAAATAGCGCTACAAGTGTTAAATCCTCTTTAAACGCCAGTGGTACAATTGCCTGGATATGGCCGATAATCATTCCTTTGTGCTGTACGATACCACTTAAAATTCCGGCGATAACAGCCAGTGCATCGACTTCACAATCAACCGGTAGAACTACGAAAACGATTTCTGATTTTGACGGTGACGGTTATCCGGATCTGATCGAAGAAATCAGTAGTACTAAAATTCGGGTACATTCTTCCCGTATCAGAAGAACCGATATGCTTAAATCGGTTACAAATCCGTTAGGCGGTAAATTTACAGTAGACTATAAAGTCGAAAAAACATCTTATGAAAATCCAAATGCCAAATGGGTAATGACATCGGTTAAGGTCGACGACGGTTATGATTTGGTGAATGACGGTGTTGATACGTACATTAAGGAATTTAAATATGAAAATGCCCGTTATGATCGCCGGGAACGTGAATTTTATGGTTTTGAAACCGTTAAAACATACGATCCTATTTTGCAGGAAGTTAACGGTGAAATGGTACCTGTAGGCATTTACAGAACATCGGTTGTGAAATATCACAATAAAAATTACTTCCTGAACGGACTTATAAAAGAATCCTACACCTTAAACGAAGAAAATCCGAATCAGATTTATTCGAAAACGATTAATGATTATCAGATCAGACCACTGAATTCTTCCGGCCTTATTGACATTCAGGCCGCTTCATTACCGCATACCTTTGACGTGGGCGGAAGCGAAGGTCGAAGAACAGCAAAAGTCGTACTGGCCAAAACTCAAAACTTAGTCTATGAATTACAACAGACTCCGATTATACGAGAAACTCAGTTTGGCTACGATGCATACGGTCGCGTAACCGAATACAAAGATTTAGGAAATATCGCATTGGCATCAGACAATTATATGAGCCAGATTTCCTATCACGATGACAGCGAGTTAATCGATCGGAACATATTAAGTGTTGCAAAACAAATAAAAGTAACCAATGATGCCGGAACGCAACTTCGATTACGAACAACAGCCGATATCAATTTAGCTACCGGATCCGTAGGACGAATCGAAGTAGCTGTCGATGATAATGAAACTGCTGTTACGCAAATGGAGTACGACGATTATGGTAATCTACAACGGATAACCTATCCGGAAAACAACAATGGCGAATCCATGTTCTATCGCTATTATTATGATGGTTCCAGTACTTTTAAATACGTAACAAAAATAGAAGATGCCTACGGTTATAGCTCGTCGGCTGACTATTCACCGGAATTTGACGTTCCGCTTAGTACTACAGATAGAGCCGGAAATACAATATATTATGAATACGATACTGTAGGAAGAATTAAAACTATTCTCGGCACTAAAGAGAAAGCTCAGAGCGAATTGTATACCATTGCATTTGAGTATTATCCGCTATTTGCAACTACATCGCCTTTAGGATGTGTTACACAGCAGGATTTTGTTCCTTTTGCCGTTACCAAACATTTCGATTTACAACACCGCGACAATAATATTGAAACAATTACATTTATTGACGGAATGGCACGAACGGTACAGGTCAAAAAAGATATCTATCTGAATACTGGTAATGCAGAAAATCCGGATCATACAGAAGCCATGTCCGTTTCCGGAAAAGCGCAATATGATGAATTTGGCCGTGTGGTTCGACAGTATCATCCGCACTACGAAAAGAAAGATTGCGGAGAAAATTATCTGGTTGATAACTATGAAACGCAATATTACAGTGAAGTTATATTCGATACGATAGACAGGCCAATCAAAACGACTGATCCGGATGGCAACATTTCGGAACTCGAATATACTTTAGCTACTGATGCTTTGGGTAACATAGCAATGAAAACAAAATCAATTGTCGATCAGAATTCGCAACAACAAATCGTATCCGAAATATACAAAGATGTTCAGGGTAAAGTGACCAGTACAATGAACTTCGGTCCTACTTCAGAATTATGGACCACTTTCGAATACAATGCGATCGGTGAACTATTCAATTATAAAGATGCCGACGAACTCAACACACGTTATAGTTATGATATGTTGGGCAGAAAAAAAACGGTAGAACATCCGGACAATGGTAAAACTCAGTTTTATTATGATAATGCCAGTAATCTGATCAAATTACAAACAGCTAATCTGGCTAATAATCAGAATCTACCACCGTCTCAACGCTTTATTCATTATGAATATGATTATAACAGAATTAAGGAAATCAACTTTCCGAGTATGCCGAATGGAACTAATATTGCCAATGTTATTTATGCATACGGTAATTCCGGTAACGCAACCGGAAGAGTGATCTACCAACAGGATGCTACCGGATATCAAAGTTTTTCATATGGCGATATGGGTGAACTAATCGAAAATACCCGTGTTATTGTAGGACCGAATATTCCAACCCGAAGCTTTACAACTCAATTTGAGTACGACAGTTGGAACCGTATTCAGAAATTAACTTATCCGGACGGTGAACAAGTATTCTATAGTTATGATTTGGGTGGTAATCTGACCAAAATTAAAGGAACGTTCCAAGGAAATGATTATGACTATCTGCAACGAATCGATTATGATCATTATGAGCAACGCCAATATGTTTTATATGGAAACGGAACCGATATGCAGTATAACTATACGCCTAGCCTGCGCCGACTGGAAAGTCTTATTGCAAAAACGGCCAACCAAACTGAAATGTTTAACAATGTTTACGACTTTGACAAAGTAGGTAATGTACTTGGCATTACGAATAGTGCCGGTTCCAATACAACAAACGGCATGGGTGGTACCTATTCGCACTCCTATACGTATGATAATATGAACCGACTTACCGATGCTTTCGGAAGTTTTTCAGGCGAAGGACAACAACGAGAATTAGGTAACGATGCGAGCAGCAGTTATAAACTCAACATGGCGTATAATAATACACATGGTATTGCGCGTAAGACACAAGAGCATATTAAAAACGATGATTATGTTGAGGCAAATACTTATAAAAACGTTTATTCGTATTATGAAGGTTCGCATCGGGTAAAAGAGATTGACAACAGCGCCGGATTGGTTGAAACCTTTAAATATGATCACAACGGAAATATGCGCTTTAGAATTAAAAATGAGACTCAGGATAAAGAATATATCTGGGACGAATCCAACCGATTAAGAGCGGTTTCCGATGACAACAATATGCAGCATTATATTTATGATGCAGCCGGAGAACGTATCTTAAAAGCCGAATCGGATTTAGAACAATTGTATGAAAACGGTACTTTGGTCAATCAAAGCGGTGTAAGCTTTAGCAGTTATAAAACTTACCCGAGTGCTTATATTGTGGTCGACGGAAATGGCCAGTACAGTAAACACTATTATGCCGGTAACGAGCGTATTGTAAGTCGCATTGGCGATAATGGTTCCGGTATTTTTGAGAAAAAACAGTTGACAGCTCCCGGTTTTGATGCTGAAAAAGTACGTCAGTCACAAATAAGCGATCTACAACAATTGGCAAAAATAGCCAACAAAGGAACTGTAACCTTTAAAGAGTACCAACCGGAAGGCAAAGAACGTGAAAACGGAGAGACGGAAAACAGGGAAATGCGTCGTCCGATGGGGAATATTTATTTCTTCCATCCCGATCATTTGGGTACGGCTACTTATTTATCGGATATTAACGGAAACCCATATCAGTTTTTCTTAAATTTACCTTTCGGAGAAACAATGGCCGAGCAGCACAGTCTTACGGAAGATTATGCAAATCCATATAAATTTAACGGTAAGGAATTAGACGAAGCCACCGGATTATATTATTATGGTGCCCGATATTATGATCCGAGAATAAGTATCTGGGTAAGTGTGGATCCGATGGCGGAAAAGTTCCCGAATTGGAATCCGTATAATTATACCATGCAGAATCCGATTAATCTGATTGATCCATCCGGTCTGACTCCTGAAGACGGAGGTGGTGACCCTCCTAAAAAAAATATAATGATCAATTTTTTAAGAGGTCAAGGCAATCTAGGCAATTTTGATGATGCTGATTATGAGAAAAATGGTTGGCATGTAATCGATGCAAGTGGCATAAAAGATGCAAGAGATAAGTTAAAAGCATATTTAGGGGAAAACACTGTTGATAATATTTATATCAATGCCCATGGAGGTAAAATTACATATTTTGAGAGAGATGACGATGGAAACCCGATTTTTGATGATTCTGGCAAAGGTATAAAAAGGTCAAGCTCCGGTACTACTTTTGGAAGTGATATAATATACGGATATCAACTTGCAGACTACAATAATCCTGTTAGACAAAATAATATGAATTCTAATCTAAAAGAAAATATTCAAGCTCTACTCGAAATAGGTAGTTTTATAAATAAAGGAAAGAACTTTATATTCGGTGCTTGTTATGCCGCAAAGGATGATCGATTTGGAGAAAGTCTAGTTTCTCAATTATCTGGTATAAATCTTTTTGTAAGTAAAGATTATGTTGCTACATATTCTAACAAGTATGTCGCAAAATCTCTTTTTTCATTTTTAATAAATAATGATCAAATTAGAGAGGAAGATATGGATGAAGGAGTTAGACTATATAGATCAGGCAGTCCAACTAAAGCCTTTAGCAATTATAGAGTAACTAAGGATGGTGTAATTACCAAAGATTAAAAATTCCCTGTATACAGCATCATAATCCGTATAAACATTAAAAAATCCTGACCATTCCGGTCAGGATTTTTTAATATCAAACCAACAAATTCATCAGTAACGGTTTATCATTAAGATAGTTAACATAAAAATCATGTTGCTTCATTTTTGATAATAACGGATCAAAATCCTGATATTCTTTTACCTCTATTCCTACAATTGCCATTCCCTTTTCTTTGGAATTTTTCTTGGTGTATTCAAAATACGTAATATCATCATCCGGACCTAAAACATTCATCACAAAATTGCGAAGTGCACCCGGACGTTGCGGGAAATTCACCAGAAAATAGTGTTTTAACTGCTTGTATAATAATGCCTTTTCTTTAATTTCCTCCATTCGGGTTATATCATTATTACTGCCACTGACAATACATACAATATTTTTTCCCTTCAGCTTTTCTTTATCATAACATTTAAGTGCAGCTACTGCTAAAGCACCGGCCGGTTCCACCACAATCGCATCTTTATTATACAGTGCTAATATCTCTTCGCAAACGCTTCCTTCGGGAACTGTTATGACATCATGAAGGGTATTCCGACAAATATCGAATGTATAGTCGCCAACCTGTTGTACCGCCGCTCCGTCAATAAAACGACTGATCTTCTCCAGATAAACCGGTTTTCCTTTTTCAATCGCTTTTAACATACTCGCTGCTCCTTCCGGTTCGACACCGATAATCTTGGTATCCGGTGATTTCATTTTGAAAATTGCACTGATACCCGCAGCTAATCCGCCGCCGCCAATCGGAACGAAAAGATAATCAACCGGTTTTTCAGCTTGTTCGAGTATTTCCAATGCTACGGTCGCCTGCCCTTCTATTATAGCCGGATCATCAAAAGGATGAATAAAAACGGCGTTGTGTTCCTTACAAAATGCAAGGGCTGCCTCTTTGGCTTCATCGAAAGTATCACCGTGTAAAACCACCTCAACATAATCATCTCCGAACATTTTTACCTGTTCCAGTTTTTGTCCGGGTGTTGGTAACGGCATAAAAACGGTGCCTTTTATTTTCATTTTTTTACAGGCTAAAGCAACTCCCTGCGCATGATTTCCGGCACTGGCACAAACCACACCTTTTATACAATCTTCCTGCGAAAGCGAAGCCATTTTATTATATGCCCCTCTTATTTTATAGGAACGTACCGGTTGCAAATCTTCCCGTTTTAAACTGATATGCGCCTGAAAATCTTCAGACAACTTCAGATGCTGTTGCAAAGGCGATCGAAAGACTTCTTTTTTTAATCTTTCAGCGGCCTTACAAACAGCTTCATACTTTGGAAAATATATTTTTGTATTCATAATCAACTGTTTTCAGGTCTCAGACTACGAACCGTTTTTCCGGCCTGCCACATTTCACTTTCTCGTAACTCGGTTAATTCGGCTTCTAACTTCGAACGATAATCGGCTTTACTATTGCTCTCAATTGCTTTTTGAGCTTCTTTTCCCGTTGCGACACTCTTATATAAATCTTCAAAAAGCGGTTTTGTCGCATCGCGAAACGGTTTCCACCAGTCTAATGCGCCTCTTTGTGCCGTCGTACTACAATTGGCATACATCCAGTCCATCCCGTTTTCGGACACCAAAGGCATCAAAGATTGTGTCAATTCTTCTACCGTTTCGTTAAAAGCTTCCGACGGGCTATGGCCGTTATTACGCAATACCTCATATTGTGCCGCAAAAATGCCTTGTATGGCGCCCATTAATGTTCCGCGTTCGCCTACCAAATCACTGTAAACTTCTCTTTTAAAATCCGTTTCAAAAAGATAGCCGCTACCGATTGCGATTCCTAAAGCCACTACCCTTTCCCATGCTTTTCCGGTTGCATCCTGATACAAAGCAAAACTGCTGTTTAGTCCTCTGTCTTCCAGAAACATTCTCCTCAGTGAAGTACCGGATCCTTTTGGCGCTACCAGAAATACGTCGACATCTTCCGGCGGTTGGATTCCTGTTTCTTCATTAAATGTTATTCCGAATCCGTGCGAAAAATACAAAGCCTTTCCGGGTGTTAGCTGTGCTTTAACTCTAGGCCAATATTCAATTTGAGCAGCATCACTCAGCAAATAACAAATAATAGTTCCTTTAGCCAAAGCTTCATCGATCTCAAAAAGGGTCTCACCCGGTACAAAACCATCCTTAACTGCTTTATCCCATGATTTGGAATCTTTTCGTTGTCCTACAATAACCGACACACCATTATCCCGTAAATTAAGTGCTTGTCCGGGACCTTGAATACCATATCCGATAACCGCCACTGTTTCATCTTTTAAAACTTCCTGTGCTTTTACTAACGGAAATTCTTCCCGCGTTACTACATTTTCTGCTACTCCTCCAAAATACAATGTTGCCATTTGTTTCTTTTTTTATATTATTAATTTTTCCTTTTTATTCTTCTTTTCTCCAATACAATCCGTCTTCGGATTTTGCCATCGAAGTATTCCTTGAAAATGCTTCTAATCCTATGTCTTTCAAGCTGTCTTTTAATTCATTTATTGCTTCGCATTTCCCGATAACTTCAAATACGATAGCATTATCATCTTTCGCTACTATACTGAAATTATAGGAGCTTAATAGTCGTTCAACTTTCGGATTTGAAGTAATATTTTTTATCAGGATTTTATACATTCCGGTTTCCTTCCCGATCAATTCGTTATCGGTATGATAATACACTTTTAAAACCTCTACTTGTTTTTCCAGCAGATAAGTCAGTTTTCTGATGTTTTCTTCCGTTTCCGTTACCACTATCCTAAACTGCTGAATATTGGCAACCTGAACCGGTCCGGCACAAATTGTTGTGATATTAATCCTCTTTTTAAAAAACAGTAAGGCAATCCGATTGATTAAACCGGTATCATTTTCTGTATAAATGGTTATTGTAAATTGCTGTTTTTCATCTATCGCTCTCATTTTTCTAAATTTGATCCTTGTTAAATACTATATCCGATACACTTTTACCCTGAGGCACCATCGGGAATACATTGTCTTCTTTACCCACAACTATTTCCAGAAGATAACTTCCTTTGTGCTCCATCATATGCTGTAAGGCCTGATGTAAATCCTCACGTCGCTCAACCCGTTGTCCCGGGATACTATATCCTGCTGCAATCTTTACAAAATCAGGATTGTGCATGGCAACAAACGAATAGCGGTTATCGTGAAAGAGTTCCTGCCATTGCCGAACCATTCCTAAAAAGCTGTTATTAAGTATGATCAATTTCACATTGATTTTAAACTGCATAATGGTTCCCAATTCCTGAATGTTCATCTGGACGCCGCCATCTCCCATTACAGCAATCACAGAACGATTTGTATAAGCTGTAGCAGCTCCGATAGCCGCCGGAATCGCAAAACCCATTGTTCCAAGTCCGCCGCTGGTTATATTACTTCTGGAGTTTTTATAATGCGCATATCGACAGGTAATCATTTGATGTTGTCCTACATCAGAGACAATAATCGCCTCACCTTCTGTTAATTCATTAATATTGCGAATCACTTCTCCCATCGTTATTCTATTTCCGGCCGGATAGATCTCATTCTGAATTACTTCTTTGTATTCTGTTTCCTGACAATCTTTAAAGTAATTATACCACTTTTGATGTGTTTTTGATAACACCAACCTGGTTAACTGCGGTAACGTTTCTTTACAATCCCCCAGAATAGGAATGTCGGCTTTTACATTTTTATCAATTTCAGCCCGGTCAATATCCAGGTGAATTATTTTTGCTTTTGTAGCATATTCATCCAAACGCCCAGTTACCCGATCGTCAAAACGCATCCCGATAGCAATTAATACATCGCATTCATTGGTTAATAAATTCGGTCCGTAATTCCCATGCATTCCAACCATTCCTACGGCTAGCGGATGATCGGTCGGAATTGCACTCATTCCTAAAATTGTCCAGGCTGTCGGAATGCCGGTTTTTTCAATAAACTGTAATAATTCTGTTTCCGCTTTACCTAACAAAACACCCTGACCGATTATTACAAAAGGACGTTTGGCTTCATTAATCAACATTGCTGCTTTTATAAGCTGCGTTTTATCCGGAACCGGAACGGGTTTATAATTCGGTAATCCGATACACGGTTTATATCCCGGATAAGGCAGTCGCTGTAACTGGGCATTTTTGGTAATATCAATAACAACCGGCCCCGGTCGGCCGGAACGTGCTATATAAAAAGCTTTTGCCAGTATTTCCGGAATTTGGTTCGCATCGGTAATCTGATAATTCCATTTTGTAACCGGTGTTGTTATTCCCATTACATCAATTTCCTGAAAAGCATCGGATCCTAAAAGATGGGCATATACCTGTCCGGTAATACATACTACGGGAGTACTGTCCAACAAAGCATCTGCAAGTCCTGTAACCAGATTTGTTGCTCCGGGTCCGCTTGTTGCGATTACAACACCGACATTTCCGGATGCTCTCGCATATCCCTGAGCTGCGTGAATTGCACCTTGCTCATGTCGAACCAGAATATGCTCCAGTTTTTCCTGATAATCATATAAAGCATCATATACCGGCATTATAGCTCCGCCCGGATAACCGAAAATGGTACGGATTCCTTCATTCAGAAAAATTTCGAGTAATAGCTGACTCCCCGTCATTATCTTTTCCGTTACTATTGTTTCTTCATACTTTTTTTTCAATTCCTTCATAATCGTCCTGCTTTTATGCATCGGTAACACAACCCTCCGAAGCGGGTGATACTGTTAATGCGTATTTATACAATAATCCCTTTGTGACTTTTAATTTCGGTGCTTCCCATTGTTGCTTCCGGATTTCGATTTCCTTATCCGATACTTGTAATACGAGCGTATTTTTAACCGCGTCAATTTCAATAATGTCTCCATCGTTAACAAAAGCGATAAGACCGCCATCATACGCTTCCGGTGAAATATGTCCCACCACAAAACCATGTGTACCGCCGCTAAATCGGCCATCCGTTATCAAAGCAACACTTTGTCCCAAACCCGCACCGATAAGCGTACTTGTCGGTTTTAACATTTCGGGCATTCCCGGTGCTCCTTTTGGTCCTTCATTTCGGATAACAATAACATCTCCGGGTTGAACTCTTCCGTTTTTAATTCCTTCTATCAGTGCTTTTTCGCCGTCAAAAACCCGGGCCGGACCGCTAAAACGTTCTCCTTCTTTTCCTGTTATTTTAGCGACACTTCCGTTAACTGCTAAATTCCCATATAAGATTCTTAAATGCCCGGTTGCCTTGATCGGATCGGTTAAGGGTCTGATAATCTTTTGTTTTTCAAAATCAATGCATGTCACATTTTCCAGATTTTCGGCTACGGTTTTACCGGTTACAGTAAGACAATCTCCGTGTAGTAAGCCTTCATTTAACAGGTATTTCATCACTGCCGGAATTCCGCCTTGTTCATGTAAATCCTGCATCAGGTATTGTCCGCTCGGTTTTAAATCGGCTAAAACAGGTGTTACATCACTCATTCTTTGGAAATCATCCTGATTTAACGGTACGCCGACACTTTTCGCCATTGCGATGATATGCAATACCGCATTTGTACTTCCCCCTAGAACAATAATCAGTCGCATAGCATTTTCGAATGCTTTACGAGTCATAATATCCGTTGGTTTTATATCTTGCTCCAACAATCCTTTCAGATAGCGACCGGCTTCAAAACATTCCTTTTCTTTATCCGGGCTTATCGCCGGATTAGAAGCCGAATACGGTAAACTCATTCCTAATGCTTCAATTGCAGAAGCCATCGTATTTGCAGTATACATACCGCCACAAGCTCCCGAACCCGGACAAGCATTTTTTATAATTCCGTTAAAATCTTCATCACTCAGATTTCCGGTTAATTTTTGCCCCAAAGCTTCAAAAGCGGAAACAATGTTAAGTGGTTCTCCTTTATAACATCCCGGCGCAATTGTTCCGCCGTAGACCATTATAGCCGGTCTGTTTAACCGTCCCATAGCGATTATACTTCCGGGCATGTTTTTATCACAACCGGGTAATGCAATCACACCGTCATAATGTTGTGCTCCGCAGATTGCCTCAATACTATCGGCTATTACTTCCCGACTGACCAGTGAATACCGCATACCATCCGTTCCGTTGCTCATTCCGTCACTCACTCCGATAGTATTAAAAACCAAACCGGCCAGTCCTTGTTCCCAGGTCCCTTTTTTTACCAGTTGTGCCAGATCATTCAAATGTCGGTTACACGGATTTCCGTCATATCCCATACTGGCGATTCCGACTTGCGCTTTTTGCATATCTTCATCAGTAAAACCGATTCCATACAACATGGCTTTTGCTGCCGGAAGTGTTTCATCCTCAGTCAGTATCGCTGAATATTTATTTTTTTTCATATCTATCTCTTCATTTTCAATTCGCTATACTTCATTTATACTTTTTCCTAAAACCAGATTTCGATACGCTTTTTGGATCCGGCTACTTAAACTATCTTCCCACTTCCCGGTAAACGGAACATCATCCAGGGATGCCAGTGTGGCGACTTCAGCAGCAGTTCCGCAGAAAAAAGCCGCATCTGCACCGCGCATTTCTTCCGGTTTAAAACATTTTTCTACAACCTGTATACCCAATTTTTTACAAATCTCAATAACCGTAGCCCGTGTAATTCCCGGTAAAATATTACCTCTTGCAGGTGTAAACAGCACGCCGTCTTTTTCAAAAAAAACATTCGCGCCCGAACTTTCCGCTACATGTCCGTTAGCATCTAAAAGCAACGCTTCGTCGTACCCTTTATCTTTTGCTTCCTGACAAGCCAAAATCGAATTGACGTAATGTCCGCTTACTTTTGCTTCCACATGAAATGCTTCCGGATTGGGTCTGCGATACGATGAGGTCATAATTCGCATTTTATCATTTAGATAACCATTGTTCCATTCCCATGCTTCAATTACCAGCTGACTTTCTTTTCCTTTTGACAGTGCCATATTTGGCGAACTGATTACTAACGGACGTAAATAGGCATCACCGAGTCCGTTGCGATCCAGTACTTCATAAGATAAATCAACCAGTTCCGATGTTGTATAAGTAAAAGGCATTTGCAGTGTCTCTGCAGAAAAACGCAAGCGATCATAATGTTCTTCCGCTTTAAAAATCCGGGTTCCTTTTTCTGTTTGATACGATTTAATCCCTTCAAAAACGGCATATCCGTAATGAAGTGATTGGCTGTACAAATTCGTTTTTGCATCCGTGGCTTTTACAAAGCTTCCATCGAAATAAATAATAGTGTTTTCCTGATAATACATAAGCAAATGCTTTTAAGTTGAACAAAAAAAGGCCCTTCTCACCGTGAGAAGGGCCTTAATACTATACAATAGGTTATGCCGTCCTTCTCACAAACGCAAGGGAATAATGATAATAGTGTTGCTAATAACTGTTAACTGTCGCATAACCTTAAAATAAAAAAAGCCGTCCCAATATTGGAACGGCTTCGTATGATTCATCTTTAATTTTACTACAATACCATTCCTCCACTATCGCTTATAGCAATAATGTTATTTGTTGTAACTGTAATAATATTGGTAGTCATCATGTGAATTGTAATTGCTGTAAAATTACATAAAAAACACAAAAATCCAAGTTTTATTTATTTTTTTTCAACCTCATTCATTTTTAAAACAAATTCTAATTAAAACAAACCATTCAATCAAACTATAACATTCTTAACTTATAACAACAATAATCACGTATTACTACCTGATTTTTAACAGTTCGTGTTTTCTATATTGCAGTAACAAACCTCCAAACGAACTACCATGCAAAATCAAGCATCTCAAAAGGCAGCCATTGATTGCGAATCCAATCCGGCCGCTTCCCTCAAGAAAATGTTTATCGATTCTACGATGGGTAATCGAATTATGGCCGGACAATGTCCGGTAAGACGTGCAGTATTTTTAAAACCGCACGGTGTGGCTAAAGCCGATTTTATAATGGTTCCGGGATTATCCGACCAATATAAAGTTGGAATTTTTGCTCACGATCGTTTTTCAGCCTGGGTACGTTTTTCAAGCGATACCTTACCACATGCACCGGATATGAAATCGACGGTAGGCATCGGAATCAAGCTTTTTGACGTTCCCGGTAAAAAATTACTGGAATCCAGTCAGCATGCAACTACAGCTGATTTCCTAATGCAAAATATGAACGTCTTTTTTGTCGACAATGCAACCGAAATGTGCAAGTTTACAAAAGCCGGAGTGGTCGATCATAATTATGACCTTTATTTAAAAGACCATCCGAAAACGCAAGAAATCCTGGACGCTATGCAAAAAGAGGTTTCCAGTTGCCTTACAACGCCTTATTGGAGTGGTCTTCCCTATGCTTTTGGCGATCGTTTTGTAAAATACAAACTGGAACCGATCGGTCCTCCGTTTAGTGTCCCACCATCTCAAAACACGGCTGATTATCTTCAGGCCGATTTACAGGCCCGACTTAATATGGGAGAAGCGCAGTTTAAATTCATGGTCCAGTTTCAAACCGATCCGGAAAAAATGCCCTTAGACAAAGCCATGACACCGTGGAGCGAAACGGAATCCATTCCGGTTCATATCGCTACACTTGTTATTCAAAAACAAGACATTACAAATCAGGGACAACCGGAATACGGTGAAAATCTTTCGTTTAATCCGTGGCGTACGTTAAAAGAACACGAACCGCAAGGTAGTATCAGTGACGCCCGAAAAACCGTTTATGAAGCCGGTGCCGAATTACGACGCTTTAAAAACGGGGTACCGGCGATAGAACCCGATGCTCCAAGACCATTAAACCTCAAATAAACAGTGCTATGGATATCAACAATATAAAAAAAGTAGCGATTTACCCGGCTATTGGGGTAGCGCGTATCGGAAATTCAAAAGAATATTATCTGGCTCCCGAATTACCGGGAGTGACACCGGTTGCAGAAGGTGGCTTTAAGGATAATGATAATCTGTTTAAAAAACAGGTCCCGCGTTTTCGTATTTATGCCTTAGATGAAAACGACAAACCGCTATTTGAAATTAACACCGATACTGAAGATGCGAATATTGAATGGCGTGTTCATGTGGCCAACCGAAAAGCAGCCTGGTATCAGTTTAATAATGCTCTTGATCTGGGAAAATACAGTATTCCCAGTACAAAACGTAACGGAGCCGTAGCCGAACCGGATCGTGATCAACTGGTAATCGATCCCGGACCGCGAACAATTAGCGGAAAAAATATATCCGGACCGGCTTATCAGTTTGACAACGGCGAGTTTTACGGTAAAAAAGTGCCGTTGGGTGAAATCCGAACCGATGATAAAGGACGTCTTTTGTTTTTTGGCGGAGACGGAAAAAGCGAATCCCGTTTGGGTATTAAAGCGATTACCTTTGCTAACAACGACGACTGGCATGATGACACTTCGGATGGTACCGTTAGAGCAAAAGTTACCATTGGCGGACAAACGTTTGAAGCAAAACCGGCTGTTGTAATCTGTACGCCTCCGAATTTCGGACAGGGACTATTCCCGGTCGTAAGTATGCTGGATGTAGTAAACGACTTATATATTCGTGAAGGATGGATCAAACCGCGACCGGAGATAGATTTTTATAAAGACATCTACCCTATTCTGTTTCGTATGAGCAGTACACAATGGGTAAATGAAGGTTTCTTTATGTTATTCGGTACAAATTCACCGAGTGATTTCGGAAATCCGGAATTTATCCGTCAACTGGAAAATCCGGGAGCAGAATATGAAGCCGAACGCAGACGGGTTTTTGAGTGGTTCCGAGATCGGAAATCTGAAATCTATGAACCGACTAAAATTCCACCGCATTACGGCGATTTATTCGGCGATTATCTGGCCCTTCCTGCCGTTGATCTGGCTGTAACCGATACGCAATATGAAAAACTGCGTCGTTGGGCTGATGGTGATTTTATTACCGGAAAACCAAAAGAACCGGTTGTTTTTGATGAATTACCGGTAATCGCACAAACAATTGCGCTATTAAAAGCACCTTTGGAAGAATGCCTTGGCGGTCCTTTTCACCCCGGAATTGAAATTACATGGCCATTCCGACATCTGATGATGTGGAGCGAGCCGTATCGTTTAAAAGTACTTGAAGAAGATTCTGAAGTTCGGGATAATTACGGCGGAATGCTGACTTCCGAAATTGCATTATCTCCGGGCGGACCATTAGACGGTAGCGGACCGGGTTCTGTAACCCGTTGGTTGGGAGTACCGTGGCAAACGGACGAAGCAAGTTGCCTTTCCGGTTATGATGTAACTTTGTATCTGCCGTTACCCTCGTTCTGGTCGGTTCGAGTACCGAATACCGTATTATCAAAGGATAGTTTTGATCGGTTGAATGTATCCACAACGAACGACGGACAAAAATTAAAGCATTTTTCTTATCGTGTAGACTGGATGCGTGATTTTACTACAACTTATGTTACCCGTATCAACAATATGATTGCTAAGTGGCATCAATTGGGTATTATTACCGAGCATGATCTGGAAAACCCGTCTCAATTCCTTCCGGAAGCATTATGGGTGGAAACCGATCGCAAAGGACCTACCGGTGCCGATCCTACTCTGATACAAGTACGTCATGCTGAAAAAGAACCGCTTGTTGCTGCAAGAGGATTAATGGAAGAAACACCACGTGAAAGTCAACCTTTAAAACGACACGAATTATAAAAAATTCACGATACATACCTGTTGCTATTGTTGGAGGAGGTCCTGCCGGTCTGTCCGCAGCCCTTACTTTACAAAAGGAATCCGTATCCTGTCTGGTTATCGATTATCGTCAGGAAAATAGTTTCAAACCCGGTGAGTCATTAGCACCGGGGGCGAATTTTATCATGGCGCAACTCGGACTTGACGGGATACCGATTTCCGGTTATCACCATCAGTATGTAGGGAATAACGTTGTGTGGGGTGATACTACGCCCCGCGAGCGTTATTTTTTAAATGAACCTTACGGAAACGGATTACATCTGAATCGGATCGTTTTTGAAAATCAATTATTCGAATCCGCCAATGATCGCGGAATCACGATACTACAACAATATCGGATTAAAGAAATTTCCGAAACAACCGACCGGATTTTTATCGAATGCCTTTCCCCTTCCGGTGATTGTATTGTTATTGAAACTGATTTTATACTGGATTGTAGCGGCCGATCGGGAATTGTAGCTAAAAAATTAGGAATAAAACGAACCACTTTAGATCATTTAGCTTCCTATCATTTTATGATTACACAACCGGATGCTGTTTTAAATGGGATGACATATATCGAATCGGTGGAAGACGGTTGGTGGTATATGGCTCCGGTTCACGATAATAAAACGGTTGTTAATTTTATGTCGGATACCGATCTGCATACAATCCGACCCGATTTCTTTGAAGAATGGTTGTCTCAAAAGTTATCTGAAACACTTCATTTTTCATCTCTGATTTCAAAAGATGCCTTTAATACACTTATTCATACCGGAATAAAAACCGCTACAACTTCATTCCTCGATATTCCCGGCGGCAACCGATGGCTCGCTGTTGGTGATGCTTTGTGTTCCTATGATCCGCTAACGTCTTTTGGGATAACCAATGCGTTAACTTCCGGACATGCCGCAGCCAAAGCCATTCAGGGATTAATACAAGGAAATGCGACTGCTGCTTCAGATTATTTATCCGGACAAATGCATCTTTTTAATAAATCGGTTACAATGCTTCAAAATCAATACCGTCAAGAACAACGTTGGACGAATGAACCGTTCTGGAAACGCCGTTTATAGTACTTCAATAATTTCTTACAATCAGAATAATATAAAAAAAAGCTATATTTGTTTTTGTTAATAACAAAAATCTGATTTATGAATACAGAAAACATCATTGTAGCCCATGCTTCTGAACTGGAAAAAGCTACGTTTTACAAAAAGACTTATTTACATGTTGCATTAGCTATTCTGGCTTTTATTGTTGTAGAAAGCATTTTAATCCGTGTAGTTCCAATAGAATGGATCGCTGCTATGGTAAGTATGAAATATGCCTGGTTATTTATCCTTGGTTTATTCTGGTTAGGTTCTATGTTTTCCGAGAAAATGAGTTTTAATCCGTCCCGCCAACAACAATATTTCGGTTTAGGATTGTATGTAATACTTCAGGCTATTATTTTTCTTCCGATGATCGTAATTGCCGTAGCGATTACGAATAGTGCAGAATTAATTACGCAAGCTGCTATTATTACTTTATTTATGTTTTCCGGATTAACGGCAGTGGTATTTTTTACCCGAACTGATTTTTCCTTTTTAAGAACGGCACTTATTGTGGGTGGTTTTATTTCTTTAGGACTAATCGTTGCCGGTGCTATTTTCGGATTTAATCTTGGATTATGGTTCTCTGTCGGTATGGTAATCCTGGCTTCCGGTAGTATTCTTTATCAAACGCATCAAATTAAAAATCAATACGGTACACAACAATATGTTGGAGCCGCATTACAATTATTTTCATCGGTAATGCTTTTATTCTGGTATGTTTTACGCATCCTGATGAGCCGAAGAAACTAACATATAAAACCTGACAGGTTTTAAATAAAAATCTGTCAGGTTTCATTTCTATTATCGTCCTATCGGTTTTCGGATATTCTCCCATTCCTTTAGTTTTGACTCAAAATTTTTCCCTGCATTAGCAGGACTGGTAGACGGTAATACCACCAATTCATATTTTTTTGACGTTGTAACGTACTTTTTAAAATAAGCCGCTGCTTTTTGCCCGTTAAAAAAGATATGGGTTATTTCCGGATGTTGTTCTAAAAAAGCCGTAAAATCATTTGGTATTTCCTGTTCAATCGCACTATCCAGACTCCCTTCTCTTTTACAGGCCTGCAATACATCCCAAAGTGCAATTCTGTTTTCAATCAATACTGTCTTTTTAACTGTATAATCCGCTGAAAAAGGCACATCCAAAATGGTAAACATCAATTTCCAGAAATTATTCCGGACGTTACCATAATACTCACCGGCCATTAATGACGGAATTCCGGGCATGGTACCCAGTATTAAAATCCGGGCATTAGCAGCCGATACCGAAGGAAAAGAATAAATCAACATCAGAAAAATTTAGCGATAATTGGAATAGCAAATTAGCAACTTTCCGCCGAAATTCAAAAAGGTTTTTCGTTTTCGACCGTACAAAACCTTTCTTTTCACCAGTATTTTCGGGGCTTTTCAGCTTATTGTACTACTATTTGTACTAAACTTTATAAGTTGGTGTTAAAGGGGTTATCCCTTCACTACTCTACATTAAAAATTATCTTGTTAAAGTATTCTAACTAATCCCGCGATATTATTTGGTTTTTAGACATCAAAAATCTAATTTTGAGCGAATCAATCATATGATATTAACAAAAAAAAGCCTGAAATTATGAAATTACCTCTACAAGACGTTCTGGATGGGATCCGTAAGTGGAATATTGTCCGTAAAGACCGTGAAAAAGCCACATTTTATTTAAGTACTGCACGATTTTTCTCTTTTGAATGTGCCGATAAAGGAACATCTAAATACCTGCATGCTTACCCGGGAATTTATGAAGACAAACTTTACTTCTTTCTAATTCCGTCTGAATTTGACTCTCCTAATTCTACAGCAGTAGCCGATATCGATGCTCATATTAATGCTACACCTGTACACATCGGTGTAGGTAACGGTAACCAGGAATTACCGGAAAAAGAAGCTCAGGAACGAATTGACAACTGGGACAACAACGTTAAGAAATGGATACAGATTCAAATCGATGCTCCGGAAGGAATCTTCCAGGCATTTGCTATCCCAACAGATTATATCAAAGAAAAAGTGGCTATCCCATATGACGCTGACTTTGCACTAAGAGCTAGTGATGTTCCTGCATCCGGTTATATTGCCGATTTAGTTATCGTAGACAAGGAGTTAAAAAAATCAGTATATTACGATACGGTTAGACCGGTTCCGCCATTTGCACCGTTAGAAGGTGAGTTCTATTTATTACAATTGGCCGAAAACTAATATATGACGTTTTATCAGTTTCTGGATTATCTTACTTATTTATCTCCGGCGTTATTACTAACCGGAATAGGTATTGGTATGTATCGTTATAAATCACTTGATCTATCCCGTAAAATGCTATTGCTTTATATTAGCGTGGCGCTTTGCACGGATTTAACCAGTCGTATATACGGTCATTTGTTCGGAAATAACCTGATATTCATCATTTTGTTTAGCCTATTAGAATTGATCATTTTTGCAATTTTATACCAGTTCTGCTTTTTTGAAAAGAAAAGCAGAACTCTTTTTTTACTTACCCTGGTTGCCAGCGGTTTTATCATTTGGGAACTCAGTTCACTTCATAAAGTTGCTCCTCAACAATTTCAATCGTATTCGAAAGTAATGGATGCCTTTGTAATTCTGTTGTTTGCGCTGGCCTATTTCTTTCAGAAAGTCGGTAAATATAAAACCACACAAACAGAACAGTTACGCCTTAATGCCGCTATTCTGATCTTTTTTTCATTGCATCTTCTGTTTTTCTTACCCATTAACTTTCTGATTAATGTGAGTTCCGGTCTTAAATTCTATTTTTGGACGGCTAATCTGGTTCTTACCTTATTCTTTTATGCCTTTATAAACTGGGAAATATGGAAAAATGGATAGAACCTAAAACCATTATGTTATGGATTATCATTGCTATTACAGTGGTTTCCATACTGGTTTTCTCCTTTATACGACTCGCTTATCTAAACTTCAAACAAATGGCGGAAGCCCAGCTTGAAGAATCCCGGTTAAAACTGGAACATCAGAAAAAACTGCTTGAAAACGGAATATTAGTACAGGAACAGGAACGTACCCGTATTGCTGCCGATTTGCACGATTCCCTGATCGGAAAACTGACTTCGTTAAAATTAAAGCACCAATTGGAGTACAATTATGACGAAATGGACCATTTATTAAAAGAAAGTATAGCCGATGCGCGAAGAATTTCACATGATTTGAGTCCACCTATGTTAGAATTTATATCTTTGTGTGAATTAATTGACGGAATTATAGCGCCCTGGAAAAAAAACATTGCGGTCGATTTTTATCATGATGTTCGTACGAATGTCGATATGCCCAACACGATAAAGATTCAGTTTACCCGCGTTTTACAGGAGCTTATTACAAACATTTACAAGCATGCCGGTGCATCGGTGATTACAATACACCTACGTCAGAGTGAACGATTGTTATGTCTTTTGGTAACAGATAACGGAAAAGGATTTAATCCGAACCAAAATAAAAAAGGGCTCGGCTTACAGAATATCGAACTCCGAATGCATTACCTGAACGGAAAACATAAAATCAAACCGCTTCGAAAAGGCACCTCGGCTTTGTTATTATTAGATTATACAGACCTGATATGAATACCATTCGAATTGCAATAACAGACGACGACGGTTTAATTGTAAAATTACTGGAAAGCTTTCTTGGCATGCAGCCGGGATTTGAAGTAATCTTTACAGCTGAAAGTGGTGACGACCTGATTTCTTACCTGGAATCGGCCGCAATACTTCCTGATGTCTTGTTATTAGACCTGAAAATGAAAGGAATGGATGGTATCGAGGTTACAAAACACCTAAAAGCAAATTTCCCTGAAATCCGGATTGTAATTGTGTCTTCACATTACCAACGTTCTTTTATGAACTTTATGCTTAAAACCGGAGCTTCCGCTTTTTTACCCAAAGGTGTATCCCCTACACTGCTTTCAGAAATTATTCCTACGGTTCATCAAAAAGGCATCTTCTTTATGGAAGACCAAATGGAAGCCATCCGGGAACAAGTTACTTCTAAAACCGCACAAAAATCCATTTTCGATAACGGCACCGAACTTTCTAAAAGAGAAATTGATGTATTGCGCTTAATCAGTCAGCAAAAAACGGCAAAAGAAATCGGTGACACTCTTTTTATTACAGCGCGTACTGTTGAAGGTCATAAAAACAACCTTTTTGTTAAAACAGGCGCCAAAAATATTGCCGGATTAGTCATTTATGCCATACAGAATAACATTATCAGTGTGGACGAATTGCCTATGATATAACCTATCTATTTGAAAAACAGGTAATTTCATCCATACATTATTTCGAATTTATCGCGAACTTTGAGATAAAGGCTTCGGCCTATCCCCAAAACCTATAGTAAACTTAATTCGAAAAATTATGGAAAGTATTCAATTCGGGTTGGCCACCGATTATGACAGTGGCCGGTTTAATTCCGTTACTACCAACGAACGGGCTATTATCGAGGTCCACAATTCGGAAGCTTCCGGAAAAATGTGGTACCACATCGGTAAAGTCTATAAAGCCACCATTGAATGGGGCGAAAGTACTCCTTATAGCGAAGGTTTTCATCCTTCAATAGCACTAAACAATAAAAACATTGTTGTCGAAGTACACGAAACCAGCAATATCGTAACCAATTCGATGTATTATAAGGTTGGTACTTTAAAAGACGACTCCATCGAATGGTGGGGTAAAGATGAAAAATACGATTCCGGTGTTCAACCAAACGTAGCAATAAACGACTATGGTGTGATCGTAGAAGTTCATAAATCCCAATCGTATGACAAACTGTATTACCGTGTAGGTAAACTCAACGGTCAATCCATTAAATGGGGACCGAGCCGGAATTACGAAAAAGGAATCAAACCGGCTGTAGCTATTACAAATGCCGGATTGGTTGTAGAAGTACATCAGTCGGAAGGACATCCCAAATTATATTACAGAGTAGGTCGTATTGACGGCGATTCAATTAATTGGAGTAATAGCATTCCGTATCAGGACGGTGTAAATCCGAGTATTGCGATTACCGATGACGGACGACTGATTGAAGTACACGAATCACAAGGCGTAACCGGTTTATGGCAGATGTCCGGTAAAATAAACGGAACATCAATAATATGGAGTGAAGCCAGTAATTTCGATTCCGGTTCCACACCAAAAGCCGCTATTTCTTCGAGCGGACAAATAGCTGTACAAGTACATAGCAGTGAAGGATTAGCTTTCGGATTATGGTATTCCCTCTCCCGTTTAATGAATACTGCCGATTTTATGAGTCAGTTATTACCGTTAACCGAAAACCTTCCGTTCAAAAAAATGGTTTTTCCGGCCAGTCATGATGCCGGAATGTATACGCACGGTCTTGAAACATTAGGAAAAACACAGGATCTGAATTTATACCAGCAATTACAAGCCGGAGTCCGTTATTTTGATTTACGCCCGGATAAAAACCTAAACATCTATCATGGATTTGCAGGACCTTCTGTACAAGAAGTATTAAATGACGTAAAACGGTTTTATCAAGAAGGACATCACGAATTAACAATTCTGAAATTCTCTCATTTTGACAAATTTACACCTGTCATTTATGAGAAACTTAAAACAATGATCAATAATACTATCGGAAACTGGATGCTGCGTTCGATACCGGAAGGATATACACGACTGGCCGACGTAACGATGGGGACTTATTTACAGGATAAAGGTCAGATTCTTGTGGTTATAGATGAAGATTGGGCCGTAACCGATCAGCCGAAAGACGGTTTCTGGGTATATCGTGACTGGCAGGACAAGACAGCCGACAAAGGAGATCTCACTGTCTTTGATCTGTATTCCAACAGCATGAGTTACGACACAATGAAACAAGATCAAATTGAAAAATTTGAAGCTTTTAACGGTCAATGTTGCAGCAAACAAAAAAAGGACAGTTGGGAATGCGAAACCTTCTCCAACGTCCCTTGCGATTTATTTTTATTATCGTGGACCTTAACCCCTCCAACCGGTGTATGGCTATTTTCCAAAGAAGCCAATCGAAATTTAGGACAAGTAATGTCTTATTTATACCCTAATCAGTACGGTTTTTTCCCGAATATTCTCTATCTGGATTATACCGAATATGCCCGACCAACATTTATTGCCAATATAGTAACCAAAATATATAACAACATCACGCTCAACTCATCCCTTTCGAAAGAAGTGAATGAGATGGCGGGGTAATTCCAATTTCATTAAGCACTGAGGGAGTTACTAGCCGTTGCTCCCTCTCTTTCCTCTTTCCTCTTTCCTCTTTACTCTTTACTCCTTATTCTTTACTCCTTATTCTTTACTCTTTATTCTTTACTCTTTTTCCATTTACGTATTCTTCCCCGTGCGTTATTATAGGGTGATGCCGTATTAAACTGAATCATACGTCCCAATGTCCATTTTTCATACCAACTCCTTTCATATAACGCTTCATTGGATTTCCCGTTTATCAATATCATTATATGATCAACTGTAATGTCCAGTTTTTGTAACAACACACTGTAATCCTCATCTTTATAATCGGTATAGAATTTTTGTGCCAGTTTTCCCAGTTCATTCCATTTATAGCCGGTTTCCGGAAAATCAACCGTTTCACCGTTATCCTTCTTCTTATTCCATTTCAAAACCAATTCACCCCAACCGATAAGATAAGCTATCAAATTGTTCACGCTCATCATTGTATCCTTGGCGTGTCCTTCCAATTCTTCAGCCACGGTCAGTTCTACAGGAATTGTTTCTAATTCCTTTCGAAGTTTTTGATAGTTCGTATGGATTGCATTTACTAATTCTTCTTTTGTAGTGGGAACCGCCATGATAGAGTATTTTAAAAACCGATTTATTTTCCGAAACAGCAATTCGGATACCCTAAAAATACAAAACCTGCCAGATTTTTAAGAATCTGACAGGTTCATACTACTATTTATTTTGCTTAGCGGCTTATTTCACCGGAGTTCCGTCCTGAATTTCCTCTGAAGCCTGTTTAATCAAAAGCATATCTTTTGTAATTGCTCCGAAAACTTCGATTTTATCTTCCAGAATACGTCCTTTTTGAACCGGTAAGCGACTCGTTTTATGATCGGCAACCGATATCACATAAATTCCCTCACTCGATGTTACCACCGCCGATTTCGGCACCACATACGTACTGTCTTTTGCCGTTAAGGGTAATTGCACTTCCGCCACCATACCCGGTAACAGTTTATTTCCGGCATTAATCACATCCATTTCCACACGCTCCGAACGTAATTTACTATCCAAAGCTCCTGACATACGGGCAATTGTAGCCGAAAAATCCTGACCCGGCAATGATTTAACCGAAAATTTCAACGCTTCCCCGTTTTTTAAATAACCGGAATACTGTTCCGGAACATAAACCGAAAGACGTAATTTATTTTGCTGCTGAATAGTCATTAACGGCAATTCAGAACCTTTTCCGGCCGGACCGACATATGCACCGTGATTTACGTTACGCGTCGCCACAACACCGTCAAACGGAGCCCGGATTAACAAATACCCTAATAAGGTCTGAATCTCGTTATAAGCCGCTTTTGCTGCCTGATATTGTGCAAAATCAGAATTTTTGCGTGCTTCCGCTACTTCCAAATCATTACGGGAAACCGTTCCCTCTACTTTACTGGTTTCAAAAAGACGGTTGTACGTACTTCTACTGGCTGTATAAACCGCTTCCTGTGATTTTAAACGGGATTGAGCTGCCGATAACTGTGCGCTTAATTCCGGTGCTTCCAAAACCATCAGAAGTTGACCTTTTTTCACTTGCGTTCCGATATCTGCTTTTAGTTCTTTTACATAACTGCTCACTTTCGCATAAATATCCACTTGCTGGAATCCTGTAATTTCAGCCGGCATACGCAATTCCGTTGCCAGTATTTCTTTTTTCGGAGCAAAGGTCTCCAAAGCCGGTTGCTGCGCTTCCGTTGCCTGCGTTTCCTTTTCCTTTGCTGAAGTCTGACAGCCTACTACCAGTGCTGCCGTTCCTAAAAATGCAATTGCATGTATTACTTTATTTTTCATCTGTTTGATCTAATGCCGCTATATAATGTTTACTTTCTTTATCTTCCGGATCTAATGATACCGATTGTGTACCGGTTTTCCCTTGTACCCAGGCAAAAATAACCGGTAGGATAACTAACACTGTAAAAGTAGAAAATAAAAGTCCTCCGATTACAGCTCTTCCTAACGGAGACACCTGTTCACCGCTTTCACCGTGACCGATAGCCATCGGTAACATTCCCGCAATCATTGCAATACTGGTCATAATAATCGGACGCAAACGCAGGGAAGCCGCTTCACGAGCCGAAGCCAATGCATCATTATTGTGTTTTCGCAATTGTTCCGCATTAGTGATCAATAGTACAGCGTTGGCAATTGATACCCCAACCGACATGATGATTCCCATATACGATTGCAGGTTAAGCGTCGATCCGGTAGCCAACAACAACAATAACGATCCTAAAACTACTGCCGGAACTGCCGTTAAAATAACCAATGAGATTCGGAACGATTGGAAGTTCGCCGATAACATCAGGAAGATTACGATTACCGCTACCAATAATCCCGATTCCAGGCTACTCATCGTTTCAGTTAATACTTTACCCAAACCGATCTGTTCAATAAACAATCCGCGTGGTAATTCCCCCAACGAAGTTATCGCTTTTTGAACATCTTCAGAAGCCGATCCTAAATCGGTATGATCAATATTCGCTGTGATCGAAATATAAGGCATCGCTCCAAGGTTATCGTTTTCACCGTAAGTATAGGACGGCGTAATCGTAGCCACATCACTCAATACCGGACGTGCCGTGTTTTTCAGCAACGGAATCTCCCCTATTTGTTTAATATCCGTCATTTTATCCAACGGAACCTGAACCTGTACATTATAAGACAATCCTGCCTTTTCATCAATCCAGGTATTCTTTTCCGTATAACGGGATGATGACGTAGAAGCAATCAACGAACGGGAAATTTCGCCCATATCAACTCCTAATTGAGCCGCACGTACCCGGTCGATATTAATATCCAAAGCCGGATATTTAATCGGTTGTGCCAACTGAATATCTCTGAAATACGGTTTCTTACGTAATTCCGCCATCAGCTTATTCGCATACTCTTCATTTTTCTTTTTGTTTTTACCGGCGATACGAACTTCAATTGGTGTCGGCGATCCCTGGCTCAACACTTTATCCGTTAATTCAATCGGTTCAAACGACACGTTTACATCCGGAAGGACCTTTTTCAACCGTTGGCGGAATTCATCTTTAAAATCATCCATATCCCTGTGATACTCTTTTAAAGCAACCTGGAATACCGCTTCATGCGGACCGGCCATAAAAAGATAAATCGGTGATACAGAGAACAAAGACGGGTGCTGCCCGACATAGACTGACGAAATAGCCAAATGTTCTTTTCCGACCATTTTTTCCAGTTCTGCCAATGCTACTTTTGCTTTTTCTTCCGTTCGTTCCAGACGGGTTCCGTCAGGCGCTTTCAGACGCATCTGAAACTGACTTGAATTGACTTTCGGGAACACATCCTGTCCGATAACATTCAGCAGCAAAACCGCAAGTCCGGTTACACCTATCAAATAAAGAATCGTAATCGGTTTTTTATAATTAAATAAGCGATCGATTAGCTTCATAAAACGATTTCGGAAACGTTCAAACGGGCTTATTTTTCCATCGTTATTAAAATCCTGACGTTGCACCAGAATTTCCTTCTGCACCATAGTGTCCCGTTCCGATTCCGGTGTAAGTCCCGAAGCCATAAAAACAGCCTCATCATCGCTCACTTCCGGTGAATGGGGTACTTTCGTATGGTCTTTCATCAACCAGTTAGCCATAATCGGTACGAATGTCTGCGATAACAAAAACGAAACAATCATTGAAAATCCGATTGACAAAGCCAGCGGTAAGAATAAGGATCCCGGAATCCCTTTCATCGTAAATGCCGGCGCAAATACCGCCAGAATACACAATAAGATCAATAATTTCGGTAATGCAATTTCCTTACAGGCATCCCAAATCGCGAGTGCCTTGGGTTTCCCCATATCGAGATGCTGGTGAATATTCTCGATCGTTACCGTACTTTCATCTACCAAAATACCGATCGCCAGCGCTAACCCACTCAAAGACATCAGGTTAATTGTCTGCCCGAATAATTTAAGAAACAATACACCCGATATAATGGAAATCGGAATTGTAAGAATCACAATTAAAGCCGCACGACGGTCACCCAGGAACAATAATACCATTAAACCGGTCAATACCGCTCCGATAATCCCTTCCGTAATCAAACTTTTCACGGAATTGATCACATATACCGACTGATCAAATTCATATGACAATTTTACATCTTCCGGTAAAGTACTTTGAATTTTAGGCAATTCTGCTTTTAATCGCTGTACCACATCCCAGGTCGAAGCATCACCCGCTTTGGCGATACTCACATAAACGGAACGTTTTCCGTTTACCAATGCATAACCCGCCGTAATATCCGCACCGTCTTTAACCGTTGCTACATCACCTAAATATAAGTTTTGAACGCCGCCTTTAAACAACGGAATTTTTTCAAAATCCTTAATCTCCTTAATCGTATTATTCGTTGGTGTGATATAATTTTTATCGCCAACCCTAACATTTCCGGAAGGCGCCGTCTGATTGTTCAAACGAATCGCTTCAACAATCTGATCCGGCGTCAGGTTATGGGAACGCAATAAATCCGGATCAACATTCACTTCAACCGTTCGCGGACTACCTCCAAAAGGTGGTGGCGACAACAATCCCGGAATGGACGTAAACGAAGCCCGAACATAAACGTTAGCCAAATCCTGCAATTCGTTATTAGAACGCGTTGCACTACTTAACACCAACTGTCCGACCGGAAGCGATGAAGCATCAAAACGGATAATAAACGGCGGTTGCGATCCCGGAGGAAAAGCCGCCTGAATTCGGTTAGAAAGCGCACTTAATTCAGCCGCAGCCTGTGCCATATTCGTATCTTCATAATACGAAATTTTCATTAAGGTAAGACCTTGTATATTCTTTGTTTCTATTGATTTAACGCCATTAGCAAACAACATTATATTAACGTAGTTTTTGGCAAAATAGGATTCCATCTGGTTGGGTGTATATCCTCCGAACGGGTGTGCCAGATAAATAACCGGCAGGTTCATTTTCGGAAGAATATCCACTTTGATACTTTTTACAGCACCAATCCCAAAGATGATCAATCCCATTACCAAAACGATAATAGAAATGGGTTTACGAAGTGCAAAACGTATTAAATTCATCTTTTACGGGTTATAATTCATTAATAAATAAGTCAAAATCACCGGTTGCAGCGGCTTTTAACAATAAAGACTGCCATACGTTCACGTGAACAATATCCCGATCGGTTTCAGCACGGTTTAATGTATAAAGCGTTTGGGTAACATCAACCAGATTCGTTAGTCCGTTTTTATACAGTGTCATTTTCTGTAAATAAGCCTGAGCCGCTGCTTTCACTTGTTTCGGTGCTTCTTTATCACTCAAAGACGCCAATTGTATTTTGACATCAGCAGCATCCGATTGCGCTTTAAATTGCTGCTCCATCACTTTATACTCCTCCTCTAAGGCTTCGGTTGTAAACTTCTGCGCTTTAACTTTTTTAGCCGTACGAGCCAGACTTGTCAGATTCCAGCTTACACCTACGCCCAAAAGGTAGTTTTGACGGGTCGGATCTACTCCATCCCAATAGTTATGCGTAAACGAAGATTGATCAACTGCATAATCCGAATTAAATCCCGATGCCCGGGTTTGATATACGCCGAAGAAGCTGAAAGTCGGATAATATTCTTTTCGGAAAAGCTTTAATTGTTGTTGTCCGTATTCCATTCTGCTCTTGTAAAATTGCAAAACCGGATTCGAATCAACACCTGAAGTTTTACTTTCAGCTATAACATTTGGAGAATTGATTACCAATGTAGTATCTGCAACTATATCGACAATATCTATCCCCATTAAAGTAACCAGTTTATTGTTTTGTTCTTTCACCTGATCTTTCACCTGGTTCAATGCGATACGGGCGCGGGAAACTTCAGCCGATGCCAATGTCGAATCAACACCCGGTAGCAATCCGTTTTTTACCCGGGCCGCTGCCAGCTTTAAAAATACTTCCGCTCTTTCGAGGTTTTTCTTTTGTGAAATTTCAAGTCGTTGACTTGCTAACAGATTCAGATACGTTGCAGCAATTTTAACTTTATGCTGAAATTTTTCCTGATCGGAATCCTTTTGAAACCGGTCGGCATCTGCCTTAGACAAGGCAATTCTCTGTTTAATACGTCCGAAGCTATAAAAATCCCAGTTCATATTCACCAGGTATAAGGCTCCGAAAGCAGCATTCCAGTTTTGTTCCGGTAAAGGTAATCCGGACGAGGCAACTCCCAAGCCTCCGAAACCATACAACGGTCCGTTTTGGCCGTTCACAGTTCCGTAATCCTGTTGGGCTGCCAAAGTCAGATTCGGCAGGTAATCCCTTTTACTTTGCTTGACGGTTTCCTGTGCCGCCAAAGCATACTTCTCTTTGGCTTTAAGTGTGCCGTAGTTAGCCATCCCTTTATCAATTGCATCTTTCATCGTGAGCGACTGGGAGAACGCTCCGGAAAAACACATTAAAAGCGACAGCAGTGGCAATTTTCGTACTATCATTATTGTGGTAAGGTTTTTTAACAACGCGAAGCTACAACACAATCCCTAGCCTTGCCTATTAAAAATGACTAATTCGTTACAAAAAATGACCAATTCAATTGATCATTTAACTTTCCTGTTTATTCACTTTTTTATAGTTATTTTGTACGCTATATATCTGAAATGAGTATGAAGAAGATTTTAGAGAACAAATGGTTACAGGAATTCACAATCCTAATTTTCTCATTTGTTCTTTTCACACTAAACGACTGGATTTTAATATTAAGCTGGAAGGGATTCTGGATGGGGATTGTATATTTTTTACTCTTATACGGTCACGCCCAGATTAACCGCTTTTTCCTGTTACCTATCTTACTGAAAAAGCACCAACCTTTAACCTATATTTTATTCTCAATTATCTTAATATTAATATTTTCTGTAATATTACATGAAGTTTCAATTGAAGTAATTTACAAGAATTGTTTTTTGTATAAAACCTCAATGCAAAAGACCTATCATTTCCAATTAGGTACATTAGTCGGCACCTTAATTTGTATTTTAGGAAGTATTCAGTTGATTGAGCATTACCGGGATCAGAAGAAGAAAACAAACAAGGAATTGCTCTACAATCAGATCCAGTTAAACGCCTTAAAAGGTCAGTTAAATCCGCATTTCCTCTTTAATACTTTTAATACCCTTTACGGAATTAGTCTCCAATATCCGGAACGCACTTCCGACATGATCATGCGGGTTTCCCAATTACTACGCTATCAGGTAGAAAACTCCCAAAAAGAATACGTATCCCTGGAAGATGAAATCGACTTTATTACAAGTTATATCGAACTGGAAAAAGAGCGTGTCGGTTACCGTTGTGAAATCGAATTCGACTATAAAACCGATTCCGACTCCGATTATATGATCGCCCCGATGTTATTAATCCCATTTGTAGAAAACACCTTTAAACACGGAACCTGTGCGATTGAAAATTGCTTTGTTAGGATTAATCTTTCCGTAAATAATGGTAAATTACGTCTGGAAACCTTAAATTCGATTCCGGATAAAAAACGTAAAATAGTTTCCACTAAAATCGGATTGAGCAATGCTACAGAACGATTACGCATCCTTTATCCGAAAAAACACAATCTGGAAATCCAACAGGAAGCCAAACAATACCGTGTACTACTTGAAATGGACTTGTTATGATAACGACACCTAAAAAATGTATTATTGTTGATGATGAACCTGCTGCTCATTATGTTTTAACGAACTATATCAAGCAAAATCCACAGCTGGAACTTGCCGCGCAATGTTATAACGGTATTGAAGCCCTTCATTATTTACGGGAAAACACGGTCGATCTGATGTTTCTGGATATCGATATGCCGGAAATCAGCGGACTCGAATTGCTTCAAACCCTTAAAAATCCACCGAAAACAATCTTGACAACCGCTTATTCCGAGTTTGCTTTGGAAAGCTATGAATACGGCGTAATTGACTATTTACTGAAACCGATCTATTTTCCGCGTTTCCTGAAATCAATTGAACGTTATCTTTCCCTGCAATTCATTGAAAAGGAAACCGAAAGCCCGATTACATTAAATGTAAAAGTAAACGGTAAAAACATCAATATTTGCCTGAATGATATTTTATATGTTCAAAGCTACGGGAACTACGTTAAGATTTTCACTAAAGCCAGAACCTTCGTAACAGCAATTACCACCAATCAGCTTGTACAGGAACTTCCATCCGATCAGTTTATGCGGGTACATAAATCGTATATCATCGCTATTAATAAAATCGATCAGCACGAAAAAGAACATATCGTGATCAATAATGAAAAAATTCCGTTAGGGATTACATTCCGCAGAGAACTGAACGAACGCTTACGGTTATTATCATAACGCCTCCTCTTTCTTCTTTCTTCTTTCCTCTTTCCTCTTTCCTCTTTTTTCTTTTTCCTTTCCCCATCCCACTAAAAAACAGGTGTTTGTACGCATAGCCTGCTGTTTTCCTTTTACTACATTTGATACAGATCGATTTCCCACTATAAATCCTCTATTTAGCATTTATCCTGACTTCAAAACAAATTTCTGTTCCTGAAGCAGCACCTCTTACCTCTATAAGAGACAAAACAAGCAAACAAACCGATTTAAACAGTAACCAACAAACAACTAGCATGAAAACACTTAACTACGAAGAGCGATTTGAAGAAGTGTGGAGACACTGCCAAAGAGGATTGGTATATCCGTCGCCATTTGCCATTTTTACAACCTTTTGGTTTAAAAGAGCGCATGAAAAACAACCGTTAACCGGTGATCAATTGATCGGACACAAAAGACATTTAGCCCGAGTAATGGCAGATATCCGTCTGAAAATCAACAAAAGTGAAGCTTTAAAAGACAGGAACACCACCGTTATTTTAGGTATTTCATTTGAAAACTGGGCTATAATCAGTGCCGCAGAAGGAAAACCACTTCCAAAAGGGATGAAATTAAACTATCCGGAAGCTCATAATCCTTTCGAATCAAAAGTATTCCGGGCTTCAAACGGTGCTTTTGTCGACTCACAGGGCGACATCTGGTTTCATATTAAAAGTGACAGTGAAAAAGCCTGTGAGATTGTTAATGCCCTATTAATCGAAATTTTAGAGCCGATAACGAAAAAACATTATTCGCAGGAAGCCGCTTCTAAATCGAATGAAGCCGATGGCCACCGCGGAAAAGTACTCGGATGTCGTTTTTCGGAAAACCTGAACAATCCTTCTGATCCGATTTCAATAGCTAAGCACACTTTAATCGGTTGTGATGATATGGCTCATTTCGGCGGGTCATTTGTATTGGCACAACGTTTTCTGATCAACTGGAATCAGATCAATATGATGACAGAAGATCAGATTGAAGATCTTATCGGCCGTAAAACGGATGACACTATTATCCCGGATCGCGATTCCCGTTCACACATTAAAGCGGCTCGAATTCAGGATACCAACGGAAACACTACTCCGGTTCTTCGTTTAGGATTACCTTTCGGAAGAGCAAAACAAAACGGAAACTCCGGATTCAGAAATCCGAAATCCGTTACCGTATCGGATGAAGAAGGTATCTATTTTGCCGGTTTTTGTAAAGAAATCGGGATTCTGGAAAACATCATGAGTAATCAGATCGGTCCGGACAGCGGTTTTATGAACGACCGTTTGTTTAATCATTTGCGATCCGACCTCGGCGGTATTTTCTATATTCCTAGTGTAGACGATCTGAAACTGGATGAATTAGAAGGATACAAAAACAATTATAGCTTTATTGAATCCAAAGATTGGTCACGTTTTCCGGGTGTAGACTGGACGCGTTTGGATCGTCATTATCAGAATGCTTCCAAAAACGAGCTGATGTATTACAACCATCAGAATTACCTTTTTACGATGTCTACCGAAATCGGGCGTAACAACGATTACTTCAAAGTACCTACAAATCGTATTTTAAGCCTTATGGAGAACATTTTCTCGTTATGGCAGGATAACTGGTACTTTAACCGCAAACAAGAAGAAATTAAAGAGGATATTCGTTTTTATATCGATCGTTATCACGGAAGCGATAAACCTTCGGATATTATGAACGAATCGATTATGATCCGTAAAGGATGGGCTATTCGTCTGAGCTTACAATTATTCAGCTCTGCCGATTACGGTTTCCGGGGACGTAAAATCCGACTTGAAGACGGAACATTGATTCCTTATTCTTCATTCCGTGAAAAAGACGGTCAAATCGTATACGGATCTGATACTTTCCGTATTTCACCGGAAGAAATTATTGTAGGTGCCATGCCTAATCTTTCACTGGGAGAAGGTCGCTATGTAATGCGTTATCTGACAGACAGTGAGCGTCTGGATGGTTTCCTTGTTAATCTGAGTGAGGCTTCCGGTGTGGGCCACGTAATTCCGCATTATGAAAAAGCGTTGCAAAAAGGACTAAAAGTCATGATGGACGAAATCTTGGATTACGAAAAGAATACAACGGATACAACTAAAAAAGAACTTTATCAGTCGGCTTACCTGGCTTTAAAAGGAATTTCGGAATACTGTCTGAATTATGCCGAACTGGCACGTCAGACTGCTGCAAAAATGAGCGCCGGACAAGCCTGGGAAAAAGAAAACCTGGAATCGATTGCTTACCGAATGACCAAACTTGCCACGGAAAAACCGGACACATTGGTCGAAGCCGTACAATTTATCTTTACGCTACACAGCTGTCTGCACCTCAACGGAGAACCAACAGCTATCGGTCGTATGGATCAGCTTTTACAACCTTTCTACGAAAGTGATTCCGTTTCCGAAGACGAAGCACAGGAAATCATTGATGCTTTCTATATCAAGCTGGACGAAAAAGTACAGCAGAACCGTATTTTTATGGAAGATCATCAACCATTCGGAAATCTGGCTATGGGCGGTAGTTCCGGTCCTTATCCGCAAGGTGCTTCATTAGGCCAATGGATCCAACAGATCACGGTTGGCGGTACTATTGTTGACGGAAATCCTGATTTTGAAGAAACTAGACCTGCTTATAATGACATGACGTTATTGTTTATCAAGGCTTCGGGAAGGTTACCGCTAAACGCACCTTGTTTGTCGTTACGAACCCGAAAAGATATTCCGAAGGAAATACTGGAAGCAGCAGCTCATGCCCTTTTATCCGGCGGAGCACACCCGATCTTGCTAAACGATGAAAAAATCATCAAAGGTTTATACCACAGCGGAGACGGTGTAGGTGGAAAACTGGGCAGTGAAACCAAAAAATGGAACTCGGCTGTTAGTATGGAATCGGCACAGAATTATGCCTGCGACGGTTGTTATGAACCGCAATTCCCGGGTGAAAACTGGTTCTCTTTAGGCGGATTTTCTACTTTGCAACCGTTGGAATGCGCTTTAAACCAAGGTAGAACCTATTCATCAGCAGGTGAATCGTATTTATTCGGTCAGGTGGTTTCATTAAATTCCAAACCGGCCGATCAGATCAAATCATTTGAAGAACTGGTGGATATTTATTTCCAGCATTTCGAATGGTTAAACCGAAAAGCCTTTAACGGTCAGCTAATGGGTTATGGTGCGAATACCAAATTCTGCCCTTCTCCTATTCTGAATGTCCTGATGGACGATTGTTTAGCAAGAGGTTTGGATTTTTATAGCGGCGGAACCAAATACAACATCTACGGTCCTTGTTATATCTCGCTAAGTGCGGCCATTAATTCGCTTTATGCTATCAAAACAATGGTATTTGACGAGAAAAATGCCGTAACAACATTACCGGAATTACTGGAATGTCTGTGCTGTGACTGGGGCCATAAAATGACCGAACCGTTTATTAGTAATCTGGCCGGAGAATCGCGTATTGCAGGCCGTTCCGATCGTTTTAAACGTCTAAGAGAAATTGCTTTGGCACAACCGCGCTACGGAAGAGGTCATGCCGATATTGATGCCTTTGGTAACACGATTGTGGAAGGTATTGCGAAAAAATCGGTGGCGACATTTACAGAACCCTGGCCGCAATTATATGAAACTTTTAAAAATATGGCTACCAAATTCGGAACGGAAGAATTTCCATTCGGACTTCAGATTCAGCCGGGTGTCGGAACTTTTGAAAACCATGTGGAAATGGGTGCCTGGAACGGAGCCAGTGCCGATGGTCGTCGTTTAGGTACTACGGTTGCTTCCGATTTAAGTGCGATGCCTAGTCCTGCTGATCTTCCTATCGAACATCAACATGCCGGATTTGAAGAATCATTAGCCGGATTTGACGGTATCGGTGCCGAAATGATGACAGACGGAGCGCCAACCGATTATAATATTGATGAAAACTTCCCGGTTGAAAAGCTGGTTCAGGTAATGCAACAATTTGCAAACGGTCAGTCGTCCAATATCCTGACTATTACCGTAGCGAATCCGGATACCTTTACAGATGCGGTAGATTCACCGGAACAATACGATCTGCTTCGTGTTCGTACAGGAGGATGGACAAACTTCTTTACATCGGTATTCCCTGTAATTCAGGATCAACACCGTCGTCGTCCCGTTTCGACTCCGGAAGAAGTACAAAAAGAAAAAAGAATGGCAAAAGGATGTCCTTTCCATCAGAAAATAGCACAGGAATAGTATCTTGTTCTAAAATTTGGGAAAAAAGCACCTCGGA
This sequence comes from Flavobacterium cerinum, assembly GCF_024496085.1. NCBI lineage: Bacteria > Pseudomonadati > Bacteroidota > Flavobacteriia > Flavobacteriales > Flavobacteriaceae > Flavobacterium > Flavobacterium cerinum. The sequence continues at coordinate 3,378,705 of NZ_CP101751.1, forward strand.
TAACTCCGGGGTGTTTTTGTTCTAAGAGTAATACCGGCATCTGTATAAAATCTATTATTTTTGTAGTACAATTGTTTACTATGACCCAATACGACCTTTTACGTCAACACATTGCTGAAATTTGTCCGCTTTCGGATAGTGAATGGGAATATGTTTCACAGCATTTTACCTTTCGGAAACTGCGCAAACACCAGTTTCTGGTTCAAAAAGGCGAAATGGTACCGTGTGAATTCTGGATCATTAAAGGATTGGTTAAAACCTATGCTATCGATTGTGACGGCAAAGAGCATATTCTTCAGTTTGCAATGGAAGAATATTGGACCAGCGATTTCCAGGCTTTTCAAAACCAGGTTCCGGCTTGTATGTATATGGACTGCATTGAAGATTCGGAGTTTTTTTGTCTGAAACTGGAAGACCGTGAAAAAATTTGTCATGAGATTCCGTCTATGGCTAATTTTTTCAGAATTAAAGCGCATTACGGTTATATCGCACTGCAACAACGTATCATGTCGCTACTTACTGAAACTGCCGAAGAACGTTATAACAACCTCATCAAAAAACTACCGCGTCTTATTCAGCGTGTTCCTAAAAAGTTACTGGCTTCTTATCTCGGCGTAACCCGCGAAACCCTTAGCCGACTTAAAAGCTAAATAGTGTGACCTACCTCACAAAAAAACCGTGATCTAATTCCTCGCACAGCTCCGCTCCTGTTCGGACATTTGTACTGTTACTTTTAACACTACAAACATGACCGTTCAAAGTTGTTTTACCCGTTGCTATTACAAGCTATTGTGTAATAATTATTACTAGTTCGAGAGGTATCTGATTCTCATCGGATCACAAACCTATCTCATTCACTATTTAAAATTATTACAACTGCCTTTTGGGCAACAACACTTTATGGAAACAATTAAAAATATAAATACTGCTGCGGCAACTTCAAAATCTAAAAAACTTCCGGCTGCTTTATGGGCATTAACTATCAGTGCTTTTGGTATTGGTACAACCGAATTCGTAATTGTCGGACTACTACCAACCGTAGCCAATGATCTGAAAACCTCTATTTCTTCTGCCGGTTTACTGGTTAGTCTTTATGCATTGGGTGTAGCCATAGGCGCACCGATACTAACCGCCTTAACCAGTCATATCAATCGTAAAAAGTTATTATTAAGTGTAATGGTTCTTTTTATCATCGGAAACGGATTGGCTTCTATCGCTCCTTCTTTTACGACATTAGTTCTGGCCCGAATCTTAACCGGATTTGCACATGGTGTTTTCTTTTCGATCGGAGCAACAATTGCAGCCGGTTTGGTATCGGCCGATAAAAGAGCCAGTGCAATTGCTATTATGTTTGCCGGATTGACAGTCGCCATTGTAACCGGCGTACCTTTAGGAACCTATATCGGACAACATTTCGGATGGCGCGCTACTTTTATCGGTGTTGCTGCATTGGGTGTAATCGGATTGATCGCCAGTAGTCTTCTCATTCCGAATTCCCAACAAAAAAACAAGCCCTTACAATTAAAAGATCAGTTAAAGGTTTTAAAAAATCCTTCTATCCTGTTGGTATTAGCTATAACAGCCTTGGGATACGGCGGTACATTTGTAACCTTTACTTATATGGCGCCGCTTTTACAAAACATATCCGGTTTTTCTGCCGATGCCACCAGCTTGCTATTATTAATTTACGGTATTGCTATTGCATTGGGAAATGTGATCGGCGGAAAAGTATCCAATCAGAAACCGATTAAAGCCTTGATGGTTATGTTTTTGTTACAGGCTGTTGTATTACTTATTCTTTCTTTCACCGTATTTAATCAGATAACAGCAGTGATAACACTGTTTGCAATGGGAATTCTGGCCTTTTCCAATGTTCCGGGACTACAATTATATGTCGTTCAGATGGCCGAAAAATACCTGCCCGGTACAGAAGATGTAGCTTCAGCCTTAAATATTGCTGCTTTTAATATCGGTATTGCCATTGGTGCTTTTATTGGTGGTCATATCGTCGAATCTTCACTTGGTATCGAATCCACACCATGGGTCGGCGCCATCTTAGTTGCTATTGGCTTTTTAGTCACCCTTATCAGTTTTAAACGCGAAAAAAACAATTGATCATGGAAACAATTTGTGCTATTCATGTTCCCGGAAAAATGACTATCGGTTTGGAGTTTCCACTCGATAACGACTGGTCGTTGGAAGGAGAAAAAAAACGCAGTACATCCGGTCGCCCGTTTGGAATACCCGATATTAGCCGGCACGCAGAATACATCCGGCTAGCAGATCAGTTAGGTTATGCAGCTCTTTGGATGCGTGAAGTTCCGGTTTATGATCCCGGTTTCGGCGATGGCGCGCAACTTTTCGATACTATAGCCTACTTAGGTTACATTGCCGGAATTACAAAATCAATCACGATCGGTACAGCCGCTATTGTTTTACCCTTACACGATCCGTTACAATTGGCGAAAGCCGTAGCTTCAATCGAAAAACTATCCGGAAGCCGGTTTTTATTTGGTGTCGGACTAGGTGATCGTCCCGTAGAGTTCCCTTTATTCGGATACGATTTTGAAACCCGTGCGGAACGTTTTCGTCATAATTATACCATTATAGAAGAAGCGTGGAAACCGGAAAGCAATCTGAGCTTATATTACGAAGGTTTAAATCAAAACATTCAACTATTTCCAAAGCCCGACAATCCAATTCCCTGGATCCTTGCCGGACGCGCACAACAAAATATGGAATGGATCGCCCGTAATATGCAGGGATGGTTTAACTATCCCCGGCCGGTGGCAGAAACATCAGAAATGATCATTGATTGGCGTAATACTTTATACGACAACAATCAGGCCTCTAAACCTTATATTACGGCTTTTCATCTGAATCTTTTATCAGATGACGATGCTCCCTTTCGTCCGCATCGTTTCGGAGGAGCCGTAGGCATAAACAATTTGTTGCCTTTAATGAAGGAGTATGAAGAAGCCGGTGTTAATCATATGGCACTTCATCTTCGAAAATCAGAAACACCGATTAAAGACGCAATTGAAAAGATTGCAATCAAAATTTTACCTCATTTTAATCCAAAAGAAGAAAAATATGCTTTTTAAAAAATATTTACTCGGAAAACTCGAGTTACAAAACCGAATCGTTATGCCTCCTATGACCCGTTCGAGAGCGGCAAAAGAGGATATTGCCACATCACTTATGGCCGAATATTACCGTCAAAGAAGTACTGCCGGTTTAATTGTATCCGAAGGGACACAAATTAGCCGTCAGGGCCAGGGATATGCCTGGACTCCGGGTATTTACACAACCGAACAAATAGCAGGATGGAGAAAAGTTACCGATGCCGTACATAAAGAAAACGGAATTATTTTCGCTCAGCTATGGCATGTTGGACGTGTTTCTCATATCTCCTTACAGGAAAACAACCAACCGCCGGTTTCTTCAAGCGAACTGGTAGCGGAAGGTGTTTCCGTTTTTATTGATCCGGAAGGCAGAGGACCTGAAAACGGTGTCGGAGAAATGATACAACATTCCAAACCGAGAGCTTTAACGCAACCCGAAATTCAAGCCATTATAAAGGATTATGCCCAAGCGGCTCAAAATGCTATTTCAGCCGGATTTGACGGTATTGAACTGCATGCCGCCAACGGATATTTGATCAATCAATTTATTGATTCACAAGCTAATAATCGTACGGATAATTACGGCGGTTCTCTCGAAAATCGGCTACGCTTTTTAAAAGAAGTAGTTCAGTCCATTACAGCGGCTATCGGTAACGAAAAAGTTGGCGTTCGTCTGGCGCCGTTAACTACGCTACAAGGAACAGTTGACGATAACCCGGTTGAAACCTATACCGAAGCCGTCAAACTTCTGGAAACCTTACAGGTAGCTTATATTCATATTGCTGAAGCCGACTGGGAAGATGCTCCTGTAATGGAAGTCGCATTTAAAGAAAGCATAAGAGCTCATTTTTCCGGTACTTTGATTTATTCCGGAAAATATACAAAAGAACGAGCCGAGGAAGCCCTGCAACAAGGTTGGGCTGATTTAATCGGTTTCGGGCGACCTTTTATTGCTAATCCGGATCTTCCCTACCGACTAGAAAACGATTTACCGCTAAATGAACCCAAACGAGCGTATTTCTTTGGCGGAAGCGTTACCGGTTATACCGATTATCCTTTTTATAACACAACAACAAATACCTTTTAATTCCAATACTAATTAATATAATATGAGAAATTTAGGAAAATCTGCTATAGAAGTATCCCCCATAACATTAGGTGCTTTTGCCATAGGCGGAACGATGTGGGGCGGAAATGAGAAAAAAGATTCAATTGCGGCTATACAAGCCTCCGTCGATAATGGTGTTACGAGTATTGATACCGCTCCTTTTTACGGATTCGGATTGAGTGAAACCATGATCGGAGAAGCAATTAAAGGTCGTGATCGCAGTAAAATTCAGCTTCTGACTAAATTCGGTTTAGTTTGGGACGGCAGTAATAACGGTAAAGGAGAATACTTTTTTGATGCCGACGGACAGCCTATTTACAAATATGCTTCAAAAGCGAATGTTATAAAAGAAGTTGAAGAAAGTCTGAAGCGTATGAATACGGATTATATTGATCTGTTACAATTGCACTGGCCGGACAACACTACTCCGATTTCTGAAACGATGGAAGCTATGGAAACCCTTATTCAACAAGGAAAAATTAAAGCAGCCGGTGTTTCCAACTATAGTGTGACGCAACTGGAAGAAGCTCAAAATTTTGTAACTTTAGCATCCAATCAGGTTGCTTACAGTATGCTAAACCGGGCGATTGAAAAAGAGGTAGTTCCATATAGTATTGATCACAATATCGGAATTATAGCTTACAGTCCGATGGAACGCGGATTATTGACCGGAAAATATTTTAATGACGGAAAATTATCCGAAACCGACCATCGAAACGGTTATTTCGGTCAATATGATCTTGAAAAGGTAAAACATTTTTTAAATGCCATTCAACCTATAGCCGAAGCAAAAAACAGTACATTAGCACAATTGGTTTTGCGCTGGACTTTACAACAACCCGGAATTACTGTTGTTTTGGCCGGAGCCCGAAATGCGGAACAAGCCATTTCAAATGCCGGAGCTTTACATTTTGAGCTTTCAGGTGAAGAAATTCAATTTATCAATAACCAACTTAATACATTATAATAGTACATGAAAAAGATTTTAATACTACTAACCGGTCTGAGCTTACTCTTAAATGGTTTTAATGCTTCGGCCCAAACCAAAAAAGCAGGAACAATGAAAAAGAAAATCTTATTTGTAGTCACCAGCCACGACCAGAAAGGAAATACCGGACAGGCCACGGGTTACTATCTTAGTGAAGTGTCCCATCCCTGGGAGGTATTGCATAATGCCGGATACGAGATCGACTTTGTAAGTCCGAAAGGCGGTAAAGCACCGGTAGACGGTTTTGATTTAAAAGATCCGATTAATAAAAAATTCTGGGAAGACAAAGTTTATCACGCCAAAGTAGAAAACACAATGAAACCATCGGAGGTTAATCCTAAAGAATATGTTGCGATCCATTATGCCGGTGGTCACGGTGCGATGTGGGATTTACCCGATAACAAGGAAATCGCGGCTATAGCAACAAAAATTTATGAAAACAACGGTATTGTGAGCGCAGTTTGTCATGGACCGGCCGGATTAGTAAACATTAAACTAAGTAACGGCAAATACCTGATCGACGGTAAAAAAGTAAACGGTTTTACCAATGAAGAAGAAATTGCCGTAGGTCTGGAAAAAGTGGTTCCGTTTATGTTGGAAGATCAATTAAAAGCCCGTGGTGCTAAATTTGAAAAAACAGCCAACTGGCAATCGCATGTTGTTGCTGATCAACGTTTGGTAACCGGTCAGAATCCGGCTTCAGCGGAAGCTGTCGGAAAAACGGTATTATCCGAGCTGAAAAAATTATAAGAATACAGCTCTATCAAAAAACGCGCTATATTTATACTATAGCGCGTTTTTTTTACAACTTGATCAGTTTTTGCTGACTAGTCCTTCCGTCAACATGTATCGTTTTTAGTATATAACTTCCTTTAGATAAGAAAGCGACATCCACTTCATTTAATCCGGCAGACAGGCTTTTTTCCAAAACCTTTTGTCCGGTCAAAGTATAACCGTAGACTTTCATATCCGGACGGGCTCCTTCTATAAAAATCCTGTCAGCAACCGGATTAGGATAAATTTTTAATCCCGGGAAAACTGTATTTTGATCCGGAACAGAAAGCGTTCCTACCGTAATCGTTTTACACGTTGTATCAACCCCGCAATTATTGGTAACTTCAAGGCAAACCGTATAGCTTCCCGGTACAGCATAAGTATAAGAAGGATGTAATTCAGAACTGGTTTGTCCGTTTCCAAAGTCCCAATGCATTGTTGTTCCGGTGAAATCCGATCCGTTTAAAAAATTAACCTGATTCGAATTCGTTCCGGAAACCTGACTCGTAAAACCAGCTAACGGTAATCGGCAATCACAGGAAAAACCGTATTTCGCCAGGAAAAAATCAGAAGAACCTCCGATAGTAGTCAAGGTTTGGTTCCCTATAAATAAATCATTGGCAAAATACCCTCCGAATAGTAAATCGTGTCTTCTAAACTGCATCGTTGTTATTCCGTCATAAAATCCGTTTCCTTCAATGCGATCTAATTTTTCCAGATTTCCGTTATTTTTATCCAATATTGCAAACCATCCGTCTTGTCCGTTACTGCTAAGCGATCGATCATCCCAATGCATTTCGGTCGCAAAAACGCCTCCTAAAGCTACTTTATTATGATTTACGCTTCCACCGAGGGTAAAACACATCGGCATGGCATATCCGCTTTTTCCCCAAATACGATTCCCGAGACGATCCATCTTTATTACAAAGTTAGCAACATGTGACGGGTTAAATCCTAATGGATTTTCAAAAACAAACCCGTCAAAACTATCTCCAAGTGCTCCTTTTCCGAAAAAATAAAGATTGCCATCATCTTCATCAATACTGATTTTACATTCCGACGCTGTATTATTCAACTGTGTCAATACCTGACTTTTTTTATGCCAAAGGTATTCTCCTTCAGGATTAAAACAGGCAATATACATTTTGGAATTAATCTCTTGTCCGCCCAGATAAAGTACATCCGACCCGGCACCGGTGTTCGGAGGAACCAAGCTTCCGCTGATATAATAATTTCCCGTATCCCAATGTCTTTTAAAAAACAAAGCATCAACAATAAAATATTGATTCGTTTGTGAAAAATCGGCATTAAGCTGATGCACTTCCTGTAAGATCCCTTCTCCGTCATATTTTAAAACATATAATCTGTTTTGTCCCGATCCGTCCGGGATTTTTATAGTGGTATCGGCTAACTTACTACCCGGCGGAAATAGCGCTAACAGGTAAATATTTCCGGTTCTGTCAATATCCATATCAACAATAGCGGTACGACTATAAGACCAACCGGTTATGGTGTCCGATTGTATCATTTTGGTCCATTTTAACGTTCCGTCCGTTTTGTACTGACTTAAAAACAAGGATTGAAAACCTGAAGCCGGTAAAATGGTATCATTTCCAAAATTGACCGGATAACTGTATCGGTTTATACTACCTGTCAGATATACTTTATCCTGATAAACACCGATTGTTTTACCGGTATCTCCTGCATTTCCGCCAATAATTTTTGCCCAGCGCGGTTGACCGTTACAATCCAGACTACCTAATAGTATATCGGTATGCATGGCATCATGTCCTTCTCCTATTACCTGATCTCCCAAACGGATATCATTGCGAAAAACCGGCGAAAAAAAATAGACATTGCCATCTGTATCCGTACTCATCTTTTCGACGCGTTCTGTCAACCCGATCTGTCCGTTATCCGAACTTCCTCCTCCGGTTCCCCATTGCATTTGCGGAGTCGTTTGTGCCATCGCAAAAAACGGAAAAATCAACAGTAGTAGTTTTATTTTCATTGATTTTCAGATTGGTTTGTTTTCAAATATATTATTTTCCTGATACAAAATGCGAATTCCAACTTTTGACAGACTGAATATCACATTATTACAATAACCTCTAAAAAATATCACAAGCTGTTTCATTTAAATCACGTTAGAAAATTGTTTGCTTGCTTTGCCGGAATTTCCCTTCCCTTCGTTACTCGAATACTACCGAAATAAATAGTTCGAACTTAAAAAGTATGTTCAAACTATACAATCCGACATTTTTAAAATTGGTGAACAAATGTTAGTTCAAAAAATTCTTTCCTTTTTAATACATTTGTGACTGTAAAAGAAATGATGTTTTATGAATGCCAAGCTCCATTTACGAACGGTTAACGTGACCCGTTATATTACCCCGTTGCGGGAAGGCGGATCACTTCCGGCATTAGCGGAAGCCGACGATGATTTTAAATATGTCCTTAAATTCAAAGGAGCCGGTCACGGCAGTAAAGCCTTGATTGCCGAACTTATCGGTGGTGAAATTGCCCGTGCTCTCGGACTTCGGGTTCCTGAAATCGTATTTGCAAATCTGGACGAAGCATTCGGAAGAACAGAAGCTGATGAAGAAATACAGGATCTTTTACAAGGAAGTCAGGGATTAAATCTGGCCTTACATTTTCTATCCGGTGCCATCACATTTGACCCGGTTGTTACTGATGTTGACCCGGAACTGGCTTCACAGATTGTATGGTTAGATGCTTTTATCACTAACGTTGACCGTACATTTCGTAATACCAATATGCTAATCTGGCACAAAGAATTATGGTTAATCGATCACGGTGCTTCCTTTTACTTTCATCACTCCTGGCATAACTGGGAGAATCATGCAAAAAGCCCGTTTGCACTGATTAAAGATCATGTTTTATTACCCAAAGCTTCCGAACTGGATCGTGTTGATCAAAAGTATAAAGCTTTATTAACCGAAGAAAAAATTCGCGAAATCGTTAATCTGATTCCGGACGAATGGCTATTATGGGATGATAACAGGGACACACCCGAAGAGTTGAAAGAAGTTTACATACAGTTTTTACTGATGCGAAAAAACAATTCCGATATTTTTATAAAAGAAGCTCAAAATGCAAGACAAACACTTATATGAATATGCAGTGATTCGCGTTTTGCCTAGGGTTGAGCGCGAAGAATTTTTAAATGTCGGCATTATTCTTTTTTCTAAAAGTGCCAAATACATTAAAGTTCGTTATGCTATTAACGAACAAAAATTACTTATGTTTTCTGATGATCTGGATATCGAACAACTTCAGTTGAATCTGGAATCTTTCGAAAAAATTGCACACGGTGACAAAAACGGAGGTCCGATTGCACAGTTGGATATTCCGTCCCGTTTTCGATGGCTAACAGCAGTGAGAAGCTCCGTCATTCAGACTTCAAGACCGCATCCCGGTTTTTGCGGTAATCTGGATGGTACCATCGAACGCCTTTTTACCGAGTTGGTCTTATAACACTTAATGCGAAACGCTATTGGAGTACAAATTAATAATCAGTACACCTATAATAATAAAAAGTATACCGATTACGGCCGGGAAATCCAATGACTGGTTGTAAACTAGGTAACCGATACCCGAAATAAGGACAATTCCCAGGCCGGACCAGATTGCATAAGCAATTCCTATAGGTAACGTTTTTAATGTTAACGACAAAAAATAGAAGGCTGCTGCATACCCTAAAACGGATATAACACTAGGCCACAATCGGGTAAACTGCTCCGATGATTTTAAAGCACTAGTGGCAATTACTTCAAAAATGATTGCAATTAATAAAAATAGGTATTTCATGTTTTTCTATTAAAAGTTTAAAGTTACGTTTTTAAAGTGACTTCTTTTTATATTATAATTCTACTTAAAAATACTCAAAAGCAAACATTTCCAAAACTCCGTGATTATGAGTAGCTCTTCATGGTGAAAAATACAAGCTAATCCGTTTTCTTTGTTTTATACATAAAGCACTTGTATTGTTTTGTTTATGATGTATTGTTTTGTAGTATTTTTTCAGCATCACTACTAAGTCCTTATCTAGTTTATTTTCAGTATTTATTAAGGGATTAAATGATACGTGTTTTATGTAAGCTTTAAGACAGTCAGATCCAATCTGGCTGTCTTTCTAAAAAAACCTCATATTAAATAAAATTATTCTGATTTCATTTGGAGCCGAACATTTTAAGAATTACACTCCTGAATCATTTTTACAAGCCATTCCCTTAATCTGTTCGGTTTTAAATGAAGAAACTCCATCCTTTTCTACAGCCAATTATCCGATTTAGGTTACTACCGTTTTTCCGGTTATTCCAGCGACTTTTATTAAAAATATGTCTTTGTGATGAATCTCATTTCATACCTAAACAACACAAAAATCATCACAAAACATTATTTTTATAACCTTTTTTGATATTTTAAATCAAAAATTGTAAAGTAAACAGATAAAATTCACTCCTTTTTAGTAAACATTCGTATCTTTACCAAGCCCCATTTCTTTTTAAAATCTGACTAAATAATTTTTTAATTATGCCAATTTTAATAAGAACAACATCGAATAACAAGGACTTTAAAGGACTTGTTGTTTTACTGGATCACGAGCTTAAGATCAGGGATGGTCAGGATCATTCTTTTTTTGCTCAGTTTAATAAGATCGATAAAATAAAACATGTTGTTTTAGCATACAAAGAAGACAAAGTTGTTGGTTGTGGTGCTTTAAAACAGTATTCAGACGATAAAACTGAAATCAAAAGAATGTATGTTCATCCTGATTTTCGTGGTCGAGGCATTGCCGGAGAAATACTAAAGGAATTGGAAAAATGGGCTATGGAATTGTTTTTTTCCGAATGCATTTTAGAAACAGGAAAAAAACAGATTGAAGCCGTTCGGCTTTATGAAAAGTCCGGATATCATCCTATTCCAAACTTTGGGCAATATGAAGGAATAGAAAATAGTGTTTGTATGAGGAAAGTCATTTTATAATCCTATTGCATACAAATTATTTATTTTTTGCAATAAAAAAAGAAGTTTAAAACTTCTTTTTTTATTGATACCTTTTATATTGTCTTATAAATCCTGTGTATCGGAATTACTACTCCTTGTTTCAAAATAATACGTTCATCCGTAACACCCCAAATCGTTGTTTCAACTACTTTTTTAGAAATATTATCTTCAAAATAAATTTTAATCTTACCGTGTTCCAAATTTCCCAGTGCTAATGCCCGGTTTAAATCTTCTATACGGCGTTTAATTGCTGTTCCGTCATCTTCCAGTACGTCATTTTCAGGGAAATTCAAAGTCTCTATTATTTCCTTGCTAACTATTTCAAAATTTGTGTCCATAAGTTCTTTGCTCATTAAATAAATACTCACATATATTAACTAAATTAAAAAATTTTCCCTTAAAGATTTCACAAAAAAGTATTAAAAAAGCCACACTTTCGCATGGCTTTCATTTATACCCTTGATTTATATTACTTTATATACGTTTTATTTCCGTTATCATTAATATAATATCTTCCGCCACGTGGTCCGGTGTATACTTTTTTCCCGTTATACGTACCGGTTACCTTATCTTCAGTAGCTACTTTTGCTGTTTTCACCTGGTCTTTTACAGCAGTTACTTTTTTAGTTTCTGCAGTCGCTGTCTTCTTAGCATCTGCTTTAGTTTCACTTACCGCTTTAGTTGCTTTTTCTTTTACGCCCTTAGTTTCATCTTTAGTCGTTTTATTTGCTTCCGCTTTGGTATCCGCTACTTTTTTAGTCGTTTTATCTTTTATCGCTTTGGTATCGTCTTTGGCTTCTTTCTTAGCAGTTGCCTTAGTTTCATCCATTTTCTTTTTGGCCTTAGTTGTCTCGGTATCCGCTTTTTTAGTTGCTTTCTTCACTGCTGCTTCCTGAGCGAAAACAGTTAATGAAAACACCATTAACAAACTGAAATAAATTGCTTTTTTCATAGTAACACTTTTTAGATTATTGTTTTTTTTTATTAAAAAAGTAAATATTACATATAAAATTACAAACAAAACCATTACAAATCATCAACAAAGCAGTGTTTTATTATTAGAATTTCATTAAAAAAGCCCCATCAACAATTGACAGGGCTAACTTGTATAGTAAATCACCAAAAATTAATAGGCAATCAGTTCTAATAATTCTTTTTCAAATCGTTGTTTCGGTAAGTATTGATCCTCCAGTGCTTTTACAAACGGAATGGCACTTTCCAAACTTCCCACACGTTTAACAGGTCCGTCCAGATACTCGAAACAATTTTCCATGATCATCGATGAAATATCGCTGGCAATCCCTCCAAACAAGGAATCTTCCTGAAGAATGATCACTTTTCCTGTCTTTTTAACCGAAGCATAAATCGTTTCCGTATCCAATGGTTGTAACGTACGTAAATCGATTAGATCGGCTTTTATTTCCGGGTAGCGGGATAACGTTTCCAAAGCCCAGTGTACACCGGCTCCGAATGAAATTACCGTTACTTCTTCTCCTTCTTTGATCAAAGCTGCTTTTCCAAACGGTATTGTATAATATTCTTTCGGTACATCCTGATAAATACTTCTATACAACTGTTTGTGTTCAAAATACATTACCGGATTCGGATCGTTAATTGCCGTATTTAAAAGTCCTTTAGCATCATATGGGAATGCCGGATATACAACTTTAAGTCCCGGTGTTTTAGTAAACCACGCTTCATTTGTTTGCGAGTGAAACGGTCCGGCTTGTGTTCCGCCTCCGCAAGGCATACGCACAACAACATCTGCATTTTCCTGCCATCTGTAGTGTACTTTAGCCAGATAATTTACAATCGGATTAAAACCGGTAGAAACGAAATCGGCAAACTGCATTTCTACAATCGCTTTATGTCCGTTAATCGACAATCCCATACCCGCAGAAACTACAGCACTTTCACAGATTGGTGTATTGCGAACACGCTCTTTTCCGAATTCTGCCACAAAACCGTCGGTAATCTTAAAAGCTCCGCCGTATTCTGCAATATCTTGTCCCATGATCACCAAATTCTCATGGCGCTCCATCGATTGTTTTAAACTTTGTGAAATAGCATCCACCAAACGAATATTTTCTACTTCTCCGTTATGATTAAATTCTTCAAAAGCATAAGGTCTGTATACATCATTTAATTCTTCATCCAGACTCGCTGTAATCTCCGGTTCGGCCTGAACTTTTGCCCAATGCTCGTCAATTTCTTTTTTGATTTCAGCACGATATGCTTCGTCCATATCCGGTGTTAAGACACCTGCTTCAGTAAGGAATTTACGATAATTATCAACCGGATCTTTAATCGCCCACATATCCATTAATTCCTGTGGTACATATTTCGTTCCGCTGGCTTCTTCATGTCCACGCATACGGAACGTTTTGAATTCTAATAATACCGGACGCGGATTTTCTCTCATGGAAGCGACTAACTCATCGATTTTAGTATAAACTTCCAGAATGTTATTTCCGTCAATAATATAGCTATCCATTCCGTAACCGATTCCTTTATCGGCCAGGTTTTCACAACGATATTGTTCATTTGTCGGCGTAGATAAACCGTAACCGTTATTTTCGATTACAAAAAGAACCGGTAGTTCCCAAACCGCTGCAATATTCAACGCTTCATGGAAATCACCTTCGGAAGTAGCGCCTTCACCGGTAAATACCGCTGTAACTTTTCCGTTTTTCTTTAATTTATTAGCTAATGCAATCCCGTCGGCAACGCCTAATTGCGGTCCTAGATGGGAAATCATTCCGATAATTTTATATTCCTGTGTTCCGAAGTGAAACGAACGATCCCTTCCTTTTGTAAAACCGTTTGCTTTACCCTGCCATTGCGAGAACAAGCGATATAACGGTATTTCTCTTGTAGTAAACACACCTAAATTACGGTGCATCGGTAAAATATATTCGTCTTTATCCAATACGGATGTAATTCCAACTGAAATAGCTTCCTGTCCGATTCCCGAAAACCATTTTGAAACTTTCCCCTGACGAATCAGGATTAGCATTTTTTCTTCGATCAGCCTTGGCTTGATTAATTTCTTATATAAATCTAATAGTTTTTCGTCACTTAGATTTTTCCGATCAAAATTCATGATGTTGTGCTTTGATTAAACGCTTCCAAAAGTATGAAAAAATAACCGTCACCCATGGAATTGTTTTCAAAATATTTTCCCAAAAAAACTGGTTGATCTTCCCTATTTCCGATCAAATCCCAATTGTTGATAACTTTCTAAATTTTATCTAAAAATTATTATTTACCTTTGTTTTATAATGGTTTCACAACCAAAAAGTTATTAACAAAATTTTTTAAGATGCAAAACATTCCTAGTGTTGACTTGCGTGATTTCCTATCGGACGACCCGGTACGTAAACAAAAATTTGTAAATGAAATCGGAAAAGCCTACGAAGACATCGGCTTCGTAGCATTAAAAGGTCATTTTTTAGATGATCAATTAGTTGATGAACTTTATGGTGAGGTTCGTAATTTTTTCAACTTACCGCTTGAGGTAAAAGAAAAATACGAAATTCCTGGAATTGGTGGACAGCGTGGTTATGTTTCTTTCGGTAAAGAACATGCCAAAGGAAGAAAAGAAGGCGATTTAAAAGAATTCTGGCATTTCGGTCAGTATGTGGAAAACAATCCGACATTGGAAGCCGAATACCCGGCTAACGTTACCGTTACAGAACTTCCTAAATTTAACACAGTAGGTAAAGAAGCCTACCAGATGTTAGAAAAAACCGGAGTATATGTTTTAAGAGCTTTGGCTTTATACCTCGGTCTTGACGAATTCTATTTTGACAATTACATTAAAAACGGAAACAGTATTCTGCGACCTATACACTATCCTCCTATTACACAGGAGCCTGAAAACGCGGTTCGTGCCGCAGCTCACGGTGATATCAACCTTATCACTTTATTAATGGGTGCTCAGGGCAAAGGACTACAAGTTCAAAATCATAACGGTGAATGGATTGATGCTATCGCTCAGGATGACGAATTAGTGATCAATGTAGGCGACATGCTTTCCCGTCACACCAACAATAGATTAAAATCCACGATTCATCAAGTGGTAAATCCGCCGAGAGAATTATGGGGTACCTCCCGTTTTTCAATTCCGTTTTTTATGCATCCGATAAGCGAAATGCCGCTTAACTGCCTGGAAAACTGTATTGATGCCGAGAATCCGAAACGTTACGACGATATTACCGCCGGTGATTTCTTATACGAACGTCTGGTTGATTTGGGCTTAATTAAAAAATAATTCTTATTTTTATAAAATTGTAAAAGGCATTGGGTTTTACGCTCAATGTCTTTTCTTTTTGAACATTTTTGAAATGCACTGCCGCATTTAATTCATTTACATTATGGCAAAAAAAATCAGCAGTTTGGAAGACTTAGGTGGATTTGTTTTTTCTACAAACAAGGATTTTGAATTTAATAACGAACAAGAACAGGAAGAAACGCTTTCGCCCGGCGAACAGCGACTGGAAGCCCATCTTGATAAAAAAAACCGCGGCGGAAAAGTCGCTACTATTATCAAAGGTTTTTCCGGTAATGAAGACGACTTAAAAGCTTTAGCCAAAAAACTTAAAACACTTTGTGGTGTGGGTGGCGCAGCAAAAGACGGCGAAATTATTATTCAAGGAAATTTCCGCGACAAAATCATGGATTTCCTGACTAAAGAAGGATATAAAGTAAAACGCGTAGGCGGTTAATAAAAAATACAGCAATGACAGCAATTAAATCATCAGAATTAATTCTGAATCCTGACGGAAGTGTTTATCACTTAAACCTGAAACCTGAAAACATCGCAACGGATATCATTTTTGTTGGTGATCAGAACCGGGTTTCCAAAATCACGCAACATTTCGATACGGTTGAATTTTCGACACAAAAACGCGAATTTAAAACCGAGACCGGTACTTATAAAGGAAAACGCCTAACGGTAATGTCAACCGGAATTGGTCCGGACAACATTGATATCGTGATGAATGAACTGGATGCTTTGGTGAATATCGACTTAAACACGCGAACCATCAAACCACAATTAACATCACTTAATATTGTCCGCATCGGAACATCCGGCTCTTTACAAGCTGACATTCCGGTAGACAGCTTTGTTATGTCGGAATACGGTTTAGGATTAGACAACATGCTTCGCTCCTATATTATTGATTCCGTTTCCGAAAAAGAAATTGAAGATGCTTTTATAGCGCATACCAACTGGGACATGCGAAAAGGACGTCCTTATGTCGTTAAAGGCAGTACAAAACTGGCTGACAAAATCGAAAGTAACGAAATTCACAAAGGATTTACCGGAACAGCCGGTGGTTTTTACGGCCCGCAAGGACGCATATTACGTCTTGGAATTCAAGATGAGGAATTAAACGCTAAAATGGACAGTTTTAATTATAACGGCACACGAATGACCAATCTGGAAATGGAAACCGGCGCAATTTACGGACTAGCCAGCTTACTTGGTCACGAAGCATTATCATTAAACGCTATCATTGCCAATCGTGCCAACGGTACTTTTAGTGACGATCCTTATAAAGCGGTCGATGCACTTATTGTCTATACCTTAAATAAATTGGTTAACTAAATGCATTCTCCGGCAGCCCAATTATTTTCAGAAATCAGCGCTTTTGAGCGCCAGTTTCAACAAGGACACATTTCCGGTTTCGAGATCAAATCCTCCGAAACCAAATGGTCTAAAAAGGAAATATTGGGCCACCTGATTGATTCCGCGCTTTATAATCTGCAACGTTTTACCGAAATTCAATATGCAGAAAAGCCTTATCCGGTTCGACCTTACAATCAGGACGAATTGGTAAAAGCCAATCGTTATCAGGAGCGGGAAAGCACCGAATTACTAGCACTTTGGTCCGGTTTAAATAAACAGATTGCCTTTATCATGCAACATCAAACGGAAGAGACATTCGCTTTTTCGTTGCTTTTGCCGGACAAAACAGTATCCGATTTGCGTTTTCTAATGACCGACTATATTCATCATTTACAACATCACCTAATCGAAATACGAAAATGAAACCCATAATCAAAACAGACAGACTTATCATTCGGGAATTACAATCTTCAGATGCGCAAGGGATCTTTCTGATGGATTCCAATCCTGCCGTACATGAGTTTTTGGGCAAATCACCCATTACAACATTGGAAGAAGCCCAGAACGCTATTCTTTTTATCCGAAAACAATATGAGACGAACGGTATCGGGCGTTGGGCTATGCTTTTAAAGGATACAAATGAATTTATCGGTTGGACCGGGTTAAAACTAATAAATACTGAAACCGTTAACGGACATCAGAATTTCTATGAATTGGGTTACCGCCTTAATCAGGATCACTGGCGCAAAGGATATGGTTTTGAAGCCGCTAAAGCCTGTCTCGATTATGCTTTTTCCGAAATGCAATTAGACAAGGTGTATGCTTATGCTGAAAGCGGCAACATCGGATCCCAAACTATATTACAAAAATTACAACCGGTACATACCGAATCGTTCCCATATGACGGAGTAGATCATATCTGGTTTGAATTTCAAAACAACAAAATCGGCAGTTAAACCTGCTGATTTTTTTTTAATATTTCCACACCATTCAGATAATCCGACGGGCGTTGTCCCAATATCTTATAAAATGTATTACTGAACGTCGGGATACTATTATATCCGACCGCAATAGCCACCTCATTAACCGGTAACCGTTTTTCTAACAGCAATTCAATAGCCTTTAACATTCTTCGGATGGTAAAAAACTGTATAAAAGACATTCCCAGGTCTTTCTGAAATAAACGATATAATGAGCGTTCGCTAAATCCAAATTTCTCTGCCAGTTTGGAAAAGAAAATGGTATCATCAAGATGATCATCTAAATAAGCGATCACTTTCAGTAATCTTTTATCTTTCGCGGTCGGCAGTGCTAATGGTAAATTGGTTTCACAAATTTCCGGCAAAATCGCCTTAATTGCTCTTGCGATAAAAAAGTTCCGACTTCCTTTTTTCAGATTCCCGTTCCAGCGATTCGTAAACAACATCATTTGCAGTAATAAATCGTTAACCGGGTAAATTCCTTCACTATCATAAAAAGAATGTTCGTTTTTATCGACCGGAAAATACAGATTTCGCATCATTACATTTTCCGAACTCGGATGAATGCTATGCGCAATATTATGCGGAATCCACATAAAATGACGAGCCGGTAAAAAATACGTTTTTGTTTCTGTAGTCACATAAACAATCCCTCCTTCCGTATAAAGTAACTGTGCTTTTTCGTGTTTATGGGTCGGAATAAGCAACTCTCCCATCAAATCATGATGACAGTAAATACTGTTTTTATCAGTATCTACCTCTTTGGTATAATACTTCTCTGCCTTTACATTTTCGTTTTCCATGCTGTCCGAAATGAATATTTTTTTGTCCTATAACGATAATAAGCTGCTAAATTATTTCTTTAAAATTGTAGACTAAACCAATCAGAACAAAAACAAACAAAGATTTCGTTAACAAAACTTTATTTTTTGGTTTAATTTTTTATCAAAAAATCAATTTATGAACCCAGAAAGAATTCAATTTCAAAAATACAAAGACAAAGTTATTTCCGCTCATCAGGCCGCTGCTTTTTTTCAAGATAAAATGGTAGTCGGTTCGAGTGGTTTTACTAAAGCCGGCGACAGTAAAGCGGTTTTACCTGCTTTTGCTTTACGAGCGGAGCACGAATCGATCGGGATTACCCTGATTACCGGTGCTTCTTTAGGCCATACAACCGATGCCGATCTCGCCCGAAGTAATGCATTATATAAACGAATGCCTTTTCAGGTTGATCCGGTCATGCGGGGAAAAATTAATAGCGGTGACATCTTATTTATCGATCAACACCTCAGCGAAACGGCAGAATTACTCGAAAACAAACATTTACCGCAACTTGATTTTGCGATTATTGAAGCCACTTATATTGATACCGACGGAAATATCATCCCGACAACTTCCGTTGGAAATTCCGCCACTTTTGCCCATTTGGCCGACAAGATCATTATTGAAATCAACACGTCAATTCCTTTTGAATTTAAAGGAATCCACGATATTTATATACCAACCCACTACCCTAACCGTGATGTGATTAACATTACGGCTTCCGATGACCGTATTGGCTCAGATGTTATTAAAATTGACTCCGATAAAGTGGTCGGAATCGTGTTTACCGAAATTCCGGATAGTCCGGCGCAAACTACAGCTCCGGATCCTAAAACCACTGCCATCGCTAATCACTTACTGGCCTTTTTTGAAAAAGAGATACAAAGCGGGCGTTTAACAAAATCTTTGATGCCATTACAGGCCGGTATCGGTAAGGTGGCCAATGCGGTATTATCGGGACTTGCGAAAGGGGATTTCGAAAATCTGGTTATGTATTCCGAAGTATTACAAGACAGTACATTCGAATTGATCGATACCGGAAAAATGACCTTTGCATCCGCCTCTTCAATCACCGTTTCGGAGCCTTGCTATAATCATCTTCTGAAAAATTTTGATCAGTATAAAGATAAAATCGTACTTCGTCCTCAGAATATCAGTAATTCCGCAGAAGTAATCCGACGTTTAGGGATTATCGGAATCAATACAGCTATAGAATTTGATATCTACGGAAATGTCAATTCAACTCATATTTCCGGTACCAAAATGATGAATGGTATCGGCGGTTCCGGAGATTTTGCCCGCAATGCCTACCTGAGCATTTTCGTAACCCAGTCGGCTTCGAAAGACGGCAATGCCATTTCACACGTTCTTCCTATGGTATCGCATACCGATCATACGGAACACGATGTTGACATTCTGGTTACCGAACAAGGTCTGGCGGATTTACGCGGACTCGCTCCACGGGAAAGAGCACGGGTTATCATCCGGAATTGTGCTCATCCTGAATATCGCGAACAATTACTGGACTATTTTGAACGAGCCTGCGAACGTGGCGGACACACCCCTCATATTCTCGAAGAAGCTTTTAATTTCCATACAAGATACCTGGAAACAGGCACTATGAAACAAAATTGCCTTGTAACCTACCCGGTGTAAGGTAACATTTGTGTTGTTTTTCTTTGTTTATTTGCGAAAACTTTCCCCAATAGTAAATTTATTTATTATATGGGGAATGTTTATTTTTAACCCCTTCTTATCGTAAAAATTTATTTACTCTTACTATCTTAGCAATTAATTTTTTCACATGAAAACAATTCGAATTGCAGGTGTACCCGAGCATTTTAACTT
Source organism: Flavobacterium cerinum (assembly GCF_024496085.1). Taxonomy (NCBI): domain Bacteria; kingdom Pseudomonadati; phylum Bacteroidota; class Flavobacteriia; order Flavobacteriales; family Flavobacteriaceae; genus Flavobacterium; species Flavobacterium cerinum. Next base: position 3,399,016 of record NZ_CP101751.1, read on the forward strand.
ACCTTGGCATTTGTGCATAGAAAACGGCGAATTTAATGAAGTTGACATTGATTTACAGTGGACTGACGTACCGGAAGGAACCGGAAAAATGTGTCAGATGCTCCGCGACAACGAAACGGATATCGCCATCATCCTAACCGAAGGTATCCTAAAAGATATTACCAACGGAAATCCAAGTCGTATTGTACAAATCTATGTGCAGTCTCCTTTACTATGGGGTATTCACGTAGGTGCTAATTCCGTTTATCAAAAAACGGCTGATCTGAAAGAGAAGAAAGCCGCGATAAGCCGAATAGGATCCGGTTCGCAACTGATGACTATTGTGAATGCGAAAAATGAAGGATGGGATACCGAAAATCTGCCTTTTGAAATTGTCAACACCATTGATGGTGCTGTTGCAGCTTTAACCGAAGGAAAAGCGGATTATTTTATGTGGGAACGTTTTATGACCAAACCATTGGTAGACAACGGTACGTTTCGTCATTTAGGCGATTGTCCGACTCCATGGCCCTCTTTTGTAATTGCCGTTCGGGAAGAAGTTTTGGAAAAAGACCAACATGTGATTGATCAGATACTCGATATTATCAATACAACCACCAGTGAGTTTAAAGATATTCCCAGTATCGACCGAACTTTAGCCAATCGTTTTAATCAAAAAACCGAAGATATACAGGAATGGTTGCGTCTTACCCGATGGTCGCAAAAAAGACCGGATAAGAAAACCTTCGAAAAAATTCAGAATCAACTATTTGATTTAAAGATAATCGATACCAAAGCCGCTTATGAATCCGTTATAAAATAAGTATTTACAAGCCATCTGTAAAAAATGACTTCATCTGAAAAGACCAAGATCCAGAAAATAAAAGAAAAGCTTTCTTTGCCAAAGCCCTGGGACAGTGTTGTCATTTTTTTCCTTAATATCCTGATTGCTATTCCGATTTTCATCATTGTCCATCAGAATATTATTGATCCGGAATGGTTTTTACATATCGACCGGGTTTTACTCTTTATCGCAATACTAGTGATTATTCAGCTCTTGTTGCGAATGCTTAAAACCGTTATCATAATCTGTATTTTTCTGTATTTATTAGCTTTAATCTGGGGCACTCTATTTGGCGGATATGGCTTTTATTCCGTTTTTGAAGATTACCGTGCGATGGTTTATACGATGTCAGAAGATGCTAATCCACAGGATATCATTATCGCTAAGTTACTTCCGTTTCCTAACAAATCGAAAATTATCGATGCTGTCGATTACACGAATCCCAAAGTTCGGAATTTTGCATTAAAGGCTACGACTCTACATTTTCAGGATGTAAAAGGTTTCCGCGAATACCGTCAGACCATTCAGTGCTTTGCTGTTTTTGCAGAAGTAAAAAAACGCTGGAACTACGTAAACGATCCGAAAGGAAGAGAATACATCGCTTCTGCCAGCGAATCCATACAGCATTTTTCCGGCGATTGTGACGATCACGCTATCCTTATGGCAGCTCTTATTCGTGCAATTGGCGGTACACCGAGAATTATCCATACCGGAGGCCATCTTTATCCGGAAATGCTAATCGGAACCAAAGCCGATCTGGAAAACGTGATTTACCTGATTAAGGAAGTTTTGTTCAAAGATGAAAGTAAAGGAAAAGAAATCAATTACCATATCGATGAGCGTGGACAAATTTGGCTTAACCTGGACTATACCGCCAAATACCCCGGCGGTCCGTTTATGTCGGAGGAAATTTTAGGGGAGTTAACCTTTTACTAGATTACCAGTTAATTTCAGGTTTCCCTTTTTGTTGTAGAAAACCATTTGTTTTACTAAAATGTTTGTTACCGAACCATAGTCCGCGATTGGCACTTAAAGGCGACGGATGTCCGGTTTCCAATACAAAATGTCGGCTTCTGTCAATTTTAGCTCCTTTTTTCTTGGCAAAACCACCCCAAAGTAGAAATACCACATCCTGTTTATCCTCAGAAATTTTTTGGATTACAGCATCGGTAAATTCTTCCCATCCCTGATTCTGGTGACTTCCGGCCATACTTTCCCGAACCGTTAGTGTGGCATTAAGCAATAATACGCCCTGATCAGCCCAACGCTCCAGATTTCCGGTTTTAGGAAAAGGAATCCCTAAATCGGCTTCAATTTCTTTGAAAATATTAATTAATGACGGCGGAAAGGAAATTCCGTCACTAACCGAAAAACAAAGCCCGTTAGCCTGATTCGGTCCGTGATAAGGATCTTGTCCGATAATAACTACTTTTACGTTATCGTAGGTACAATGATCAAATGCAGCAAAAATATGATTCCCTTTAGGATAACAACGGGTTTGGGCATATTCCTGTTTTACAAAAGTGATTAGCTTTTCAAAATACGGTTTATCAAATTCGGCGGATAATACATTTCCCCATGACGGGTGGATATTTACTTGCATTTTACTGTTTTTTTTACCAAAAATACTATTTTTAGCAGACTTTTTGCCATACCGATAACGCATCTTCTTTGTAAATTTGCAATTCAATTTAAAAAAATGATTTCAATTACCGATAAAACCCTTCAGGATTTAGAATTTAAAACCATACTGGAAACCGTTTCGGATTCATGCAATACCGAGATCGGAAAACAGAAGGCTCTTGAAATTACACCGTTTCGAGACGAAGAGACACTCATGAATGCTTTAAAGCAAACATCGGAGTATGTCGCTTCCTATACGAATAATAACGTCATCCCGAATCACTATTTTGATGCGATTCATAACGAACTGAAATATTTAGCTATTGAAGACAGTTTTCTGGAATTAAGTAGCTTTCGAAAAATAAGTGCACTTTCCGATACTGCTAATACCCTAATCCTCTTTTTAAAAAAATTCGAGGATTACTACCCAAAATTGTACTTACGAGCGTCAGAAATCGAGTTAACCAAGTTTATTATTCAGAAAATTGACGAGGTAGTAGACAAATACGGCGAGATAAAAGACAATGCTTCACCCGACTTAGTTGAAATCCGTCGTAATATGAATCTGGTACGCGGTAAAATCAACCAAAGTTTCGGTTCCGCCCTGTCCAGTTATAACAGCATGGGTTATTTGGATGATATCCGGGAAACTATTGTCGACAATCGTCGCGTACTCGCTGTACTGGCCATGTATCGTCGTAAAGTAAAAGGTACGATATTAGGCAGTTCCAAAACCGGAAGTATTACCTATATCGAACCGGAAGCGACATTGCGTTATTCACGCGAATTGAGCAATCTGGAATACGAAGAACGTGAGGAAATCACCCGTATTTTAAAGCAATTAACCAATGCGATCCGTCCTTATATCGGACTTTTAAAAGAATATCAGGAATTCCTGAGCGACATTGACGTAATTGCTTCCAAAGCAAAATATGCGAATAAAATAAACGGATTGCTACCCAAAATTTCAACTGAAAAAAGGTTGTATTTCCGGGAAGCCTACCATCCGATTTTGTATTTAAACAATAAGCAGAAAAATGCGCCTACGTATCCGCAAACAATAGAGCTGACCGATGAAAACCGGATCATTGTGATTTCCGGTCCAAATGCCGGCGGTAAAAGTATCACGCTAAAAACCATCGGTTTATTACAATTGATGTTACAGAGCGGTATTTTAATTCCGGTTCACGAACGAAGCGAAACCTTTTTATTTGACCGGATTTTGACTGATATTGGCGATAACCAATCGATCGAAAACCATCTGAGTACGTATAGCTACCGCTTAAAAAACATGAATTATTTCCTAAAGAAATGCAATGCCAAAACCTTATTCCTTATCGATGAGTTCGGTACCGGATCCGATCCTGAGTTGGGTGGTGCATTAGCCGAAACTTTTCTGGAAGAATTCTATCACCGGGAAGCCTTCGGTATTATTACCACGCATTATACCAATCTAAAAATATTGGCCAATGAATTGCCGTTTGCGACCAATGCCAATATGCTATTCGATGAAAAATCACTGGAACCGATGTATAAATTACATCTGGGACAAGCCGGTAGTTCCTTTACCTTTGAAGTAGCACAGAAAAACGGAATCCCTTACGGATTGATCAATCGGGCTAAAAAGAAAGTGGAAGGCGACAAAGTGCGTTTTGACAAAACGATAGCCAACCTTCAGAAAGAGCGTTCCCGACTTGAAAAAACTTCTCAGAATCTAAAAGAAGAAGAAACCCGGGCACGTGAGGAAAGCAAGAAAATGGAAGGGATTAATACCAAAATCCAGCAAAAACTGGAAAGCTATCAGGAGTTGTTTGACTCCAATCAGCGTTTGATCTATATGGGTCAGAAACTAGACGATATTTCCGAAAAGTACTTTAATAATAAGAACAAAAAAGAGTTAATCGGCGAATTTCTGAAAATGGTTGAAATTGAAAATTCCAAGCGTAAAAAAATTACTGCTAAGGAGAAAAAAGCCAAAGAAGTCGTTCAAAAAGAGATTATAGAAGAAGTAAAAGAAAAGGTTGAAGTTATCCGAAAAGAGAAAAAGGAGAAGAAAATAAAAGCCATTCAGGAAGAAAGCAACAAGCCTAAAATCCCGCTTAAGGTAGGCGATCGTGTTCGTATGATCGACGGAAAAGCAGTGGGCAGCATTGATGCAATCGAAAAGAACAAAGCCACTGTTAATTACGGTATTTTCACTTCCAAAGTAGCATTGGACAATCTGGAACTGGTAGAACGCAAAAAATAGAGTATGGAAGGATTGCCACAAAACAAAAAAATTGTGCTTTTTGACGGCTTCTGTAATTTATGTGACAGTTCCGTTCAATTTATCATCCGACACGATAAAAATGATGTATTTCGATTTTTACCGATACAATCAGAATTAGGCCAACAAGTGATTCGTTATATCGGAGTGGATACAGCTAAAACGGATAGCATTATTCTATATGAGCCCGGTATATCCTACCATTATAAAGCCGATGCCGCTATTTCGATAGCCAAAACAATCGGAGGTCTCTATTCCTTTTTAGGTTTATTCAGCTGGATTCCAAAACCGATTTCTAATGCTGTTTATGACTATGTTGCTAAAAACCGTTATAAATGGTACGGCAAAAAAGACCAGTGTATGTTACCGAGTCCGGAAATAAAAGCAAAATTTTTATAACCTGATAATTATCATCGTTTTATCCTTTTTTTGGAGCTAGATTTGAATAATCTAATCCCTAAAAAAATAAAAAATGATACGCCTCTTTGCTTCACTCTACTCCTGGACATCCGGAGCTTTTATTATGATCGGTATCTTTTCGTTTGTCATTTTTTCGCTTGTAGCCTACGTTTTTATTATGATGAACAACGATAAAAAGAAAAAAGAGCGGGATTAGCAATTAATTCCGCTCTTTTTCTATTAAGCTAAAAAAAATTATTTTTTAATAATCTTTTTAGTCGCTACACCTTCATTCGTTGTAATATTCATAAAATAAACACCCGAATTCAGGTCTGCTATATTTACCTGAGCTTCCGAAACAGCGTCTAATTTTACTGTTTTTACCGTTCTTCCGTTAATATCATTAATTGCAATTGCATCAACCAATACATTACCGTTATTAGCCACATTTACCACATCATTAGCCGGATTAGGGAAAACCGTGAACTTAGAAGCTAAGAAATCGTCAGTTGAAGCCGTAGTCATAGCAAGAACAGCAACATCATCAATACTCAATAGATTCTTGTCGTTGTTATTATTTCTCCAGGCAATATAGATATTCTGCCCGGCAAATTGTGACAATGAATACGATCTATTCTGCCAGGTATTCGCCTCAGATGCAGTGTTGTAAATCACATTTGTAAAATCCGCAGCGTTTGTTCCTGTAGTCGATACTAACAAGCTATATCCATCCTGATACGTCGGATCTGAATCTCCCGATTTCGCTTTAAAGGCAACTTGAATCTGGCTGTTAGCAGGAAGTGTAATTTGCGGCGTGATCAACCATCTGTTAGCTTGACCGGCCGGGTTAAACCACGATGTTGTTGAAGCCACTTTATTCCCCGGTTCTGAATTCCAGGTTACCACAGCCCATGCATTCGTTCCGAAAACCGTTGCATAATTTCCATTTGGTGTTAATCCGTCAAGATTACGTAACGTCCATCCTGTTAGTGCTGTATTCAATTCAAAATTTTCTTCAAAAATTGTTGTTGTTTGTGCATTTCCTGCAAACATGGTTCCCAGCAATAAGCCGGCAAAAAGTAAAGTTTTTTTCATTGTAATCTGATTTTCTTTTGTTTTAATAAAACTACCTTTTAAAATTTAAGAAAAAAAGTACATAAATGTTAATTCAAAATAAGAACAACAACATGTTAATACTTGATTAAAAAACGTATTATTAACTTAATGTTTTAGTAAAAATTCATTCTTTTAATACTTTTTATCTCCTATATGAGAAAAAAAATATTGTTTTTTTTACAATACACCTAACTTTTCACAAACAATACCTCCCCATTAAAGTCAAATTCCTATTTTTTTAATAAAAAAAGAGCGGGATTAACAAGTAGTCCCGCTCTTCACAATACAAATCAGAAAAATTAATTATTTTTTGATAATCTTTTTAGTCGTTACACCTTCATTGGTTGTAATATTCATAAAATAGATACCAGCGTTTAATTCAGCTACATTCACCTGAGCTTCAGTAACTGCATTTAATTTAACGGTTTTTACTGTTCTTCCGTTAATATCATTGATTGCAATTTCGTTTACTAAAAGATTATTGCTGTTTGCTACCGTTACTACATCATTTGCCGGGTTAGGGAAAACTGTAAATTTAGATGCTAAGAAATCTTTTGAAGAAGCTGTAACTTCTGTTAATCCGTTTAGAGTCACAGTACCTGTCCAAATTCCACCGGCACCTTCTTCAAAGTAGGCATTACCTAACCAAACGGTATAAGTTGTTCCGTCAAAATTAATAGGTGTCGTTAAATTAACCGTTCCGCTCACTGGTGTTCCCGGTTCGTCAGAATCTCCGTTTGCCCATAAAAAGCTCTGACTCGCATAAAGATCTTCATATCCTCCGATTTGCAAAAGTCCGGTTGAGTTAATGTCTCCATTAGCAGTAACATAAACAGTTAAATCGTTAGCATAAGTCTCTAAAGCCGAATTGTTAAGTACTGCATTTATCGTAACACTAGTTAGTGTCCCCTGAAATTCTCCGATCTCATTAAGCTTAAAAAACATTCCGCTCTCAATAACCAGATTGTTAAACGGAACTGTTGTTGATTGTGCAAATGTTGTGTTTATTGATGCCAACACAAGGCATAAAAAAAGTAATGTTTTTTTCATTATAAATTGGTTTTGTATTACTAAAAGTAAAATTACCTATTAAAATTTAAGAAAAAAACCACAAAAATGTTAATTCAAAATAAACATAACCTTACGTTAACGAATAAAAAAAAACCTTAATATTAACTTAAGGTTTTATCAAAAATTTATTTTTTTAATATTTTTATCACTTGCGTAAGAAAAAATCTAACAGGACAATTGCAGCCATTGCCTCGACAATTGGCACCGCACGTGGCACAACACAAGGATCATGACGTCCTTTCCCCTGTTGTTCAATCAAATTTCCTTTATTATCAAGCACTTCTTGTTTCTGCATAATTGTTGCCACCGGTTTAAAAGCCACCCGGAAGTAAATATCCATACCATTACTTATTCCTCCCTGAATACCACCGGACAAATTGCTTTTTGTAGTTCCGTCCGGATTATACGGATCATTATGCTCACTTCCTTTCATTTTAGCGCCGCAAAAGCCACTTCCGTATTCAAATCCTTTTACGGCATTAATAGATAACATGGCTTTACCTAACTCCGCATGTAATTTATCGAAAACCGGTTCTCCCAAACCAATCGGTACATTTTGAATCACACAGGTTACCGTACCGCCAACCGTATCACCCGCTTTACGAATCTCTTTTATATACGCTTCCATTTTTTCGGCTGAGGCCAAATCCGGACAACGTACCGCATTACTTTCCGTCAACGAAAAATCCAGTGCCTGATAAGGCTTATCGATAAAAATATCTCCTACCGACGATACAAATGCGTTGATTTTAATTTCCGGCATGGCTTGTTTTGCAATTGCACCGGCTACAACTCTACTGGCTGTTTCACGGGCTGAACTGCGTCCGCCTCCGCGATAATCCCGGATTCCATATTTTTGTTCGTATACATAATCAGCATGGCTCGGACGATACGTATCTTTTATATGTGAATAATCATCCGATTTCTGATTGGTATTCGGTACAATAAATCCTATTGGCGTACCTGTTGTTTTTCCTTCAAAAATTCCGGATAAAAATTGCACTTCATCTTCCTCTTTCCGTTGCGTAACGATTGCCGATTGTCCCGGTTTTCTGCGTTGCATTTCCTTTTGAATTGCTTCAAAATCCAAAGCGATACCTGCCGGGCATCCGTCAATAATTCCACCTAAAGCCTCTCCATGTGATTCTCCGAATGTGGTTATTCTGAATAATGTTCCATATGTATTTCCTACCATAACGCTTGTTTTTCACAAAAATAAGCTATTCTGCTCGCTTACCAAAAATAAACTTTTCTCAAAAAACTAATATTTATTTAATGTTTCATTAAATTTTTAATAACAACAAACTGGTTTATTTGTTAAACTTAAATTTCAATTCATTGAAAAAGAGAATTGTTGATATCGTTGTTATTTCCGATGTGCATTTAGGTACTTATGGCTGTCATGCGAAAGAATTGCTAAAATACCTAAACACGATCAAGCCCAAAACACTCATCTTAAATGGTGACATTATTGACATCTGGCAATTTCGGAAATCGTATTTTCCCAAGTCCCATTTAAAAGTAGTCAAAAAACTTCTGGATTTTTCATCAAAGGGAACCAAGGTGTATTACATAACCGGGAATCACGATGAAATGTTGCGTAAGTTTAGTGACACCACAATGGGGAATTTTTCCATAGTTGACAAACTCGTACTGGAGTTACACGACAAAAAAGCCTGGATTTTTCACGGTGACATCTTTGACAGTTCCGTTCACCATGCCAAATGGATTGCTAAGCTGGGCGGTATCGGTTATGATTATCTTATTCTACTCAACCGGTTTATCAACTGGTGTTTGATCAAAATGGGAAAAGAACCCTATTCCTTATCCAAAAAGATCAAAAGCAGCGTTAAAAAGGCGGTCAAATTTATTTCTGATTTTGAAACTACAGCAACCGATCTGGCAATTGAAAAGAATTATGATTATGTAATTTGCGGTCATATTCACGAGCCAAAGATCATCGAAAAAGAAAATAAAAAAGGGAAAACACTTTATTTGAATTCCGGTGACTGGATTGAAAATCTCACCGCATTGGAATACAATAAAAAAAGGTGGAAATTGTATCAATATTCAGCAGAAACAATTCAGCCGGAAGAAGAAGATTATTTTGAACATGAAAATCAGTTAAGTCAGGAATTATTATCTCTAAAAATACTGATGAAAGGTTAATATTTTAACATTTTTTAGTAAATTAGCTGAAATATTTTACTAAAATGAAGTTAAAACACATTCCTGTTCTACTGGGAGTCATTATGATCTCTTCCTGTTCTTCTTCATCGGAGGAAGTAATAAGTGATAACAATCCTACTAACACTGATTATTTACCGTTAGCCAGCCATAATTACTGGACCTATACTATTGACAATATGCGGGATTCGCTTTATATCCCGAATGATACATTAATAGCCGGTACTACTCACAAAAAATGTAAAGCCAAGGATTTTCCGGTTGGTTTTTTTTCCAATTCGCTTAATAAAAACGGGATTCGTAAGTCGGGTGACCAGATTCTTGCTTCAGGAACTTTCGATTTCGAGGCTTTTTCAGGACTTCCGATTGCCATTAACCTAAATAATTTTATTATTTTTAAAGAAAGTGCTACTAGCGGACAAACAATGGGAAATGCCACCGGGACCATACAACAAGAGCTTAACACATTCCCGTTAACCATTCAGTATAAGATTACTACGGTAGCAGGAGCTACGCTTCCAAGCTACACTTCTCCTAACGGTGACAGCTATACCAATGTTAAAGCTGTTAATACAATCATAAATTTACAAGTCACTACAATCTATTTTGGCATACCTTTTGTAATCCTACCTACACAAGATGTAATTGTTTCCACGCAATATTTTGCTAAGAACATCGGTGTAGTACATACAAATACAAATTTGCATTATCAATTGTCAAGCGGTATTCCTCCGGAAATCCCATTGCCAATACCGAGTTCAGGAAACCAGACGCAACAGGAATATTTGGATACGTATCAAATTAATTAAAAAAAGTTACCCTGTTTCACAATAAAATTGTTTGTTAAAAAAAAGCAGCAATTGTAATAATAACAAATCAGCAGGGTTATATTTGTTAAAATTATTTTTTATGAAGAAACTATTTTTATCTGCCTTCATGTTAATGGGATTAGCATTTGGCACACAAGCACAGGAAATTTCTAAAAATGCTTTAGGTTTGCGTTTGGGCGACAACGATGGTTTTGGTGGTGAGATCTCTTACCAAAGAGGTCTTTCTAAAAACAACCGTCTGGAAGTAGACTTAGGATGGAGAAACAGTAAGCATGTTGATGCTTTTAAGCTTAGCGGTTTATACCAATGGGTTTGGAACATTGACGGTGGCTTTAACTGGTATGCCGGTGTTGGTGGTGGTATCGGAAGCTGGAGTTATGAAAATGATTACCATGTTGACGTAAAAGACAGCGGAACTTTTGTTTTTGTAGCCGGTGATATCGGAATCGAGTATGTATTCGATATTCCGTTACAAATATCATTAGACTTCCGTCCGGAGCTTTATTTCAATGACGACTACAGAGGTGATAACTTCGGTCCGGATATCGCATTAGGTATTCGTTACCGTTTCTAATAAAAAAGTCCCGATAAAATCGGGACTTTTTTTATGCAAAATCTTCTAATGCTTTCTGATATAATGCTTCGTAAACAGGAAGGATATTCATAATATCAAATTCTTTTGAAACTTCCAGCGCATTCTTTTTAAAGTTCAGTAATTTTTGATCGTCTGATAATATCGAAACGGCATTAGCTGCCATTTCCTGTACATTTCCGACATCACTCAGATAACCGGAGTACCCTTGTCTGTTCACTTCAGGCAATCCACCGGAATTACTTGAAATCACCGGTACGCCACAAGCCATAGCTTCCAATGCAGCCAATCCGAAACTTTCGGTCTCCGAAGGCAATAAGAACAAGTCGGAATAACACAAAATCTTATCGATCTCACTACTGTTTCCGAAGAAAATAACTTTATCGGTAATTCCCAGGTCATCACATAATTTCTCGGCAACTTCTTTTTCCGGTCCATCCCCTACCATCATTAATTTAGACGGGATTTCCTTTTGAATTTCGTTGAATATTTTTACGACATCCGGTATACGTTTTACTTTTCGGAAGTTACTGATATGTGTAATGATTTTTTCTTCTTTGGTTGCCATTAACGAACGATGACAAGGCGAATTTTCATCGATTCTGTTTTTATCTATTTCGATAAAGTTCGGAATAACCTCAATCTCTTTTTTAATATCAAAAAGACGGTAAGTTTCTTCTCTCAGGCTATGAGAAACCGAAGTCACCACATCCGATTTATTGATACTGAAACACACAGCCGGTTTATAAAAAGGGTGGTTTCCTACCAAAGTAATATCCGTTCCGTGAAGTGTCGTTACCATCGGAATACGGATTCCTTCATCTTCCAGCATTTTTTTTGCCATATAACCGGCATAGGCATGCGGAATAGCATAATGTACGTGTAAAAGTTCAATTTTATGCAGTTTTACCATGTCGACCAACTTACTGGACAATGCCAATTCGTAGGGTTGGTAATGAAATAAAGGGTATTCCGGTACGTGTACTTCGTGGTAATGAATATTTGGATTTAGTAAAGCCAGTCGAACCGGCTGACTATACGTTATAAAATGAATTTCGTGACCTCTCCGGGCCAGTTCCAGTCCGAGTTCAGTAGCCACTACACCACTACCTCCAAAGGTAGGATAACATACTATAGCAATTTTCATTATTCGTTTTTAAAAGTGAACTAAAGTACTGCAAAAAAGTAAGGTAATCCCGATTTTTAGATAAAATTAACGAAATGAAAAAGTTACCGTTTCAGCATCGTTTCATAGCGTAAAATCCAGTCTTCCACTGTCATTTTAGTAAAAAGTTCCGCTAATAAATCATATGGAATCGTATCCATTTTTTTAAATCGGATACAGCTTTTTCCCATGTCCAGTTTTGTTTTAACATGCTTCGGGTATTCGGATACAAACCAGTCATATAAATCCTTGTCTGCATAAATCCCCATATGGTAAACTGCAATAAAGTTCTTTTGAGAAGCCAAACCTAAAAACGGAAGCGGTTGTTTCGGATCACAATGATATCCGTTCGGATAGGTTGTATGCGGAACCGAATACCCCATCATCCCATATCCCATTCCTTCCTGAAATCCTTCCGGCAAATTGGCTTTAATGATTTGTCGTAATTTCGTCATTGCCGATTTCCGATCGTCCGGTAATGTATCTAAATAGGCATCCGGTGTTGTTGCTGTTGACTGCATCTTTATCTGGTTTAGGTTTGTTAGTCGGTAATCGCTTCGTAAATTACTTTCTGAATATCTTCCCGAATATTTTCTTTTGAAAGTTTATTCACTGTACTTTCCGGAAAAGTTCTGTTGGACAGAAAAACATATACGATTTCCTTATCCGGATCAGCCCAGGCCATTGTTCCTGTAAATCCGGTATGCCCGAAACTCGTCATCGACACACAACCGCAGGTCGGTCCTTCTTTTCCGAGTTGTGGTTTATCAAACCCGATTCCTCTTCTGTTTCCTTCTTTACAAAAAGCACAATTGTTGAATTCATCAAATGTTTTCTCCGAAAAATACTGATGGTTTCCGTAGTTTCCTTTTTGTAAATACATCTGCATCATTTTGGCTACGTCCATTGCATTGGCAAATAAACCGGCATGTCCCGCTACACCATCCTGCATTGCTGCCCCCATATCATGAACATATCCCTGTACTTTCGTATAACGGAAATAATTGTCTTTCTCCGTTGGCGGGATAATATCCATATCCATTTTACGTAACGGATTATACGTCATCGTAGCAGCACCTAATGGTGTATAAAAAGCCGTATCACTTAAAACATCTAATGTTTTATGGGTTGTTTTTTCCAGGTAATCTTTTAGGATAATAAATGAAAAATCGCTGTATTTATATTCTTTTTTAGGCAATAGCTTACTATCTGCAATTCTTTTAACAATCGTATCCGAATAGTCTTTTCTGAGATAAAGATTTTCTGAAACCTGAAGCGGGAAATCCGGAGAATAGGTATAGCGATAGTATTTTTTAGACGGATGTTTGGTACTGTCTAAAGTAGCCTGATAAAACGGAATCCAGGCCTGGAAACGCGCCTGATGCGTCAACATATCCTTTAATGTGATGTTTTTCTTATCCGTATTTGCAAAAACCGGCAGCATATTTCCAAGTTTGGTATCCATGTCGATCTTTTTCTTATCATATAATTGCATGATATTTGGCAATGTCGATAAGATTTTTGTCAATGATGCCAGATCATATACGTCCTGATTGGTTACTTTATCTGTATTTTTATAATCGCGGTAACCGAATGATTTCTGATAAAAAACCTTCCCTCTTCTCGCTACAACGATTTGTAAACCGGGTGTCATTTTTCCGTCAATTGCTTTTTGCGCCAACTTATCAATCCTGGCTAATATTTCCGGATTCATTCCTACATTTTGCGGCGTTGTAAATCCAAGTCGGTTGCTTTTTTGTGTCCTTAGACCATCATTTACCTTAAAAGAATTATTAATCGAAACCGGTAATTTTCCTTTTGCTCCGATACCTCCAAAAATGGTTTCCGCTGCTACTGTCTGTGCAATATCATTGTTCTGATAGGCCAATACGACACTTTTAAAGATATTAAAATTATCGATCGACAATAAGGTATACGGTTTTGCAAAAACGGTTAATATCACATTATTATTCGAAGCAATCAGACTTAACATTGACAATTCCTTTTGCGTGAAATCGTGTTTTTTCCACGCACCGTCCGCCTTATGGAATCCCACAATTACTTTGGTATAACTTTTCAGCTGTTCCAACATCAACGGAACAGTATCCAACGGTATATTCGTAACCGGTGCATACGTTCGCAATGTATTCAGGAAAGCATCATTTTTATCGTCTCCTAACTTAATATAGGCTATCTGTTCATTCTCCAGTTCACCGATCGGTAGTTCGTTATCTGTATTTTTCAATACTGTAACCGCATTTTCATATAACTGATAATTCAAATCGTCATATTCCGGTGCATTCAGATCTTTTACCAGATTATTCATATCGATCGGCTTGTAATGATTTAATCCGATTCGGTATTTATACTTCAGGATTTTTTTTACAGAATATTCGATACGTTCGTCTGACAGTATGGAATCGTTATAGGCCTGACAGAATTTTTCGATCGCCACCGGCACATTTTCGGCAAATAAAAGAATATCATTTCCGGCTAAAAAAGCTTCCAGATCGATATCTCCCGGTTGTTTAAAATTACTGGCGCCTTTCATATTCAGGGCATCCGTAAAGATTAATCCGTCAAAGTCCAGTTTCTTTTTCAGCACATTGGTTACGACTTCATAAGAAATAGAACTCGGATAATTCGATCGTGGTTCTAAACTCGGTACATTTAAATGCGCGACCATTACACTGGCCAATCCTTCCCTAAATAGTCTTTTATAGGGATAAAATTCTACATCTTCCAGCTGTTCGCGTGTAAAGTTTACTAGCGGTAAGGTATAATGAGAGTCGTTTTCTGTAGCTCCGTGTCCCGGAAAGTGTTTTCCGGTTGCATATACATTTTCACTTTGAATTCCTTTCATCAGTGCCAATGCTCTTTTAGTTACATTTTCTTTATTTTCACCGAAAGAACGATTTCCGATAATCGGGTTTTTCGGATTCGTGTTGATGTCCAATACCGGTGCAAAATTAAAGTGCAATCCCATTCTACGTGCCTGAATGGCCATTTGCTGGCCCATTTTTTCGATCAGTTTCAAATCCTGAATCGCACCCAATGTCATATTCCACGGATAGCGATAGGTTGAATCCAAACGCATGCTCAATCCCCATTCGGCATCAATTCCCATAAACAACGGTACTTTTGCCTTCGACTGGTAATAGTTGGTTAGTTTCGCCTGACGAACCGGACCTCCCTGAAAGAAGATTAATCCACCCACACCATAGTCTGTTACGAGTTTTTCTACCGATTTAACATGAGCTGCATCCTTATTTGAATAAGCAGCAACCATAAACAATTGTCCCAGTTTTTCTTCAAAATTCAGGTTGCTGTAAATACTGTCCACCCATTTCTTTTCTCTTTCCTCAGAATAGTCGGAAACAGGTTTCGGGCTTTGTGCAAAAACAAACGGACCAATTAATAACAGTAGAAAAACCAGGTATCTCATTAACATAATTTTTTAAATAAATAAAATCATCATGCACCGTTTGCACATGATGATTTTACACTAATCTATTTTATTTTTTATTTAAAAGAAGCGACTGTGCCAGCTTTCATTTGCCGGAACTTCCCAAAACTCCTTCCATTCACCGATTGTATTCACTAAATTATTGAAAACAACGGTATTTCCGGACACGGCTTTTTCTTTAGCCATCTTCTTAAACTCAATCAAAGGCTTATGAGCGATAAACTCACCTAATCGGAAAGTTACATTCATTTTATCCAGGAGGTCAATCTCATATTTTTTCTCCAAATCCTGAATAAACTGAACCGAAGCGTCGATCGAACAACCTGAGGCGGCATGTATTTCCTGATTCACCGCTAATATGATAAAGCGGTTATAACGGGTTATAAACGATGCCTCTAATCCTGTTCCGTGAGCTGCCCAATTTGATACAAAGTTTTCTAAAGCGGCTTCAATTTCCTGAAGCTCTTCGTCAGTTAATTTTCGGTTGGCCTGATAAATCCAAATACGGGATTCTTCGGGCATGGTATCAAAAGGTACGTACATAATTATAAATCTTTGGCATTAGCGATTAATTCTGCCACGTCCATTACTTTAATTTCATGTTCTTTTTCCTTAAACTTCACGCCATCGGTTAACATGGTATTACAGAACGGGCAACCGGCCGCTATAATTTCCGGTTGTGTTTCCAGCGCATCTTCCGTACGCTCTACATTTATATCTTTATTTCCTTTTTCAGGTTCTTTAAACATCTGCGCACCACCGGCTCCGCAACATAATCCGTTAGCACGGGAACGTTTCATTTCTACTAATTCGGCGTCCAGTTTCTGAATCAGGTCACGAGGTGCTTCGTAAACATTATTCGCACGTCCTAAATAACACGGATCATGGAATGTGATTTTCTTCCCTTTAAACTGCCCTCCTTCAATGGTTAAACGTCCGTCATCTAACAATGATTTCAGGAATTGGGTATGGTGTACTACTTCATAGCTTCCTCCTAATTCCGGGTATTCATTTTTGATGGTATTGAAACAATGCGGACATGCTGTTACTACTTTTTTTACTTCGTAAGCATTCATTACTTCAATATTCATCATGGCCTGCATCTGAAACAGGAATTCGTTTCCTGCTCTTTTTGCCGGATCACCGGTACAACTTTCTTCTGTTCCTAAAACAGCAAAAGAAACGTTGGCCTGGTTTAATATCTTTACAAACGCTTTGGTTATTTTTTTCGCTCTATCGTCAAAACTTCCCGAACAGCCAACCCAAAACAGGACTTCCGGCTGCTTTCCTTCGGCCATCATTTCGGCCATTGTAGGAACTACTAAATTTGCTGACATATCTTTTATACTAGTTGCAATACTGCAATGTTTGTTTTTTTAATTAGTTTTCGTCTTTCCAGTTTAAACGGTCCATCTGGTTATACTGCCATGGTGCTCCGTTGTTTTCGATGTTAGTCATCATGTTGTTCAATTCCATCGGAGCGGCACTTTGTTCCATCACCAAATATCTTCTCATATCCATAATAATGGAAAGCGGACTGATATTTACCGGACATTCTTCCACACAAGCGTTACATGATGTACATGCCCAAAGTTCTTCTGTTGTAATATAGTCGTTTAACAACGATTTACCATCCGGAACAAATACACCTTGATTAGCATCGATATTTTTCCCTACTTCGTCAATACGATCACGGGTATCCATCATAATTTTTCTCGGTGACAGTTTTTTACCGGTTTGATTGGCCGGACATGATGACGTACAACGTCCGCATTCCGTACAAGTGTAGGCATTTAGCAACTGAACCCAATTCAAATCCTGCACATCACTGGCTCCGAATTTGGAATGTACCGGCTCTTCTCCTGCCGGTGGTGCAGCAAACGGATCGGCATTAGGATCCATCATTAATTTTACCTCTTTTGTTACCGATTCTAAATTATCAAACTGACCTTGCGGTTTCAGATTGGCAAAATAAGTATTCGGGAAAGCTAAAAGGATATGTAAATGTTTTGAATAGTATAAGTAATTCAGGAATACAAGGATACCCACGATATGTAACCACCAAGAAGCTCTTTCGATTAACACGACTGCGCTTACTGACATTCCGTTAAAAACCGGTGCGATAAACTGAGAAACCGGAAAAGCACCCGCCTGATGATAATGACTTACACCTAATGTTTGTAAATGCAAATCGGATGCATTTAAAACCAGGAATAAAACCATTAATACCGTTTCAAAGTATAGAATGTTGTTGGCATCACTTTTTGGCCATCCTTTTAAATCGTTACTGATAAAACGTTTTAATTTGATGATATTTCTTCGAATCCAGAATGTTGCAATTGCTACAATTACCATAAAGGCCAAAACTTCGAAAGATCCGATCAATACATTATAAAGTCCGCCCATAAAGGAGAAAACTCTGTGTGTACCGAACAAACCGTCAATCAGGATTTCCAATACTTCAATATTGATAATGATGAATCCTAAATAGACTATGATGTGTAATATACCGGCAACCGGTCTTTTTACCATTTTAGATTGTCCTAAAGCAATCATAGCCATATTTCGCCATCTTTCTTTCGGATTATCCGTACGATCTACATCTTGTCCTAATTTAATGTTACGGATCAGCTTCTTTACATTTCTTACGAAATAGCCGATTCCTAAAACAAGGATAATGGCAAACAGTATATTGTCTAAATAACTCATATTAAGTATGATTAACGCTTATTGTTTTGGTTCTGTTGTTGTTTTCTCTTCTTCCGGTGCCACATAAGGAGCTGCTTTTTTTCCGAATAAAGAGAAATGTACATAACGTTTCGGGTTTAGTTTCATATCCCCTAACAGCAATTCCAGTTGTTTGGAAGCTCCTGCCAGATTTTTATA
This sequence comes from Flavobacterium cerinum, assembly GCF_024496085.1. Classification (NCBI taxonomy): domain Bacteria; kingdom Pseudomonadati; phylum Bacteroidota; class Flavobacteriia; order Flavobacteriales; family Flavobacteriaceae; genus Flavobacterium; species Flavobacterium cerinum. The sequence continues at coordinate 3,417,440 of NZ_CP101751.1, forward strand.
CATGGCATCATCTTTCAGCAATTTACCCATTGATCCTTTTCCGGCTTGTAAATCGTTCATGATTTTATCCACATTGGCCAATGTTGTCTCCAGATTTTTCACCGTTTTACCGATGTTGGCTTTAGCCAAAGAATCTGACATTTTTGCAAAATTGGTTGATACCTTATCGATATTCGTGATTGTATGATCCAGTTTTCCTTTATTATCAGCTAACAAGTGGTTTACATTTACAGAAGCCGCACTGAAATTGGTCATCGTTTTATTTAACTCAGCCAACGTATTTTTCAGGTTCGCTTGTGTTTGCGCATCCATTACATTGTTAATATTGTTCAGCAAAACATCTGTGCTTTCCAATACTTTAGTTAGTTTTTCCTGAATCGGAGCCAGTTTATCTTCCAATTTCGCGGTTAACCCCTGTTTTACATCGGCTTTTAAATAATCGCCGGATTGTGCCAGATTGGTATCTTTAAAATCAGGAAGAATCGCAATTTGTTTTCCTCCGATAAAGCCCGGTTCATAAATACTCGCCACGCTTGATTTTGAAATAGCAAAATCGTTTTTAATTTGCATTTCCACCAGTAATTTACCGGTTCCCGGCTGGATTTCGATAGCTGCTATTTTACCTACCACCAGTCCGTTTATAGTTACAGCCGCAGAAGGAGACAAACCTTCTACGTTATCATATACAACATAAAATTTACGATTGGAATCAAAAAGATTTTTTCCTTTAAGGAAACTATAACCCCATAAACATACCAATATAGAGGTAATGACTAAAATTGCTGTTTTTACTTCTCTAGTTATTTTCAAAATTCAAATATTTAATGAGCAAAATTAAAAATAAATATTTTACCTACAGTATTTATTTATTTCAATGCTTCCTGGATACTGATCTTTTTACCGTCTTTAAATGCTACAATAAAGGCGGATGTAAATCCTTTTTCTTTGGCTTCTGCTAAAAGTTCTTTGGCTTCTGCATGTTCTTTTACCTGACCGTAGTAATATTTAATAATGGTCTTATCTTCTTCCATCGAAATGTTATTCAGGCCTTTAAAGTTACTTGGTGTCAGATCCAGTTTTTTGCCGCTGGCCGAAATCTGTACTTTAAAAACAACTCCTTTATTAGACGTTACCGGTTTGATTTCTTTTTTCACTTCTTTAGTAACTTTGGTCGTATCGACTTTCACTACTTTCGTCTCTTTTTCTTTTTCTACCGTTTTGGAAGGCGTCGGTCTTTCATCTCTTCCTACGGAAACACCCGGTACGAAATATTCTTTCTTATATCCTGCAATCGCATCGGCTATCGCTTTAGCCAAATCATCTTGTCCGCTATCTGAACTTAAATAAGCTCCTTCTTCTTTATTGGAAACGAATCCCATTTCGATCAGTACGCGCGGCATGTAAATTTTACGTAATACCAGGAATCCCGCTTGTTTTACACCACGGCTTTTTCGGTTCAGTCCGTTTTCAAATCCATCCTGAATACGCGCTGCCAAATCAATACTTTGCTCGATGTATTCTTCCTGTAATAAAGTCATTCCGATTAACGATTCCGGAGAATTCGGATCATATCCGTCGTATTTCATTTTATAGTCGCTCTCCATCGTAACCACGGCATTCTCTTTTTTCGCTACTTCTAAGTTGGATGCATTACGCGTTACCCCCATTACATAAGTTTCGGTTCCGGAGGCTGCCAGATTTTTGTTTGCATTACAGTGAATCGAAACAAAAATATTCGCATCATTTCGGTTTGCGATATTGGCTCTTTCATCCAATTCAATAAATACATCGGTCTTACGAGTATAAATTACCTGGATATTCGGATCTTTTTCTAAAATTTTACCTACTTTTAAGGCAACGTTAAGGGCATTATTTTTTTCGACATAACCATGATAAACCGCACCGAAGTCATTTCCTCCGTGTCCGGGATCTAAAACAACTTTAAATTTGGTGTTATTTTGAGCAAAAGCAGCCTGAAAAAACAATAGTAAAAAAATTGATCGTATAAAATTAAACTGGATGTTCCCTCTCATTGTCTTTGATATTTATCGATATTGGTTATAATTTTATTAAATGCTTATTTTTGAAAAAAAATATATGTAAGTTTGAACCGTCAAAAATTGAGCCATATTTTTACAAAAATAGTATTAAAACCTTTGCGTACAAACTTATTTCATATCGTTTTATTGTCATTTTTTCTTCTCGTAGGAAAACATGAAATCTATTCTCAGGAAAACAAAGTCCCAACTAAAAAGATACCCACTGAAAAACAGAAAGATAGTCTTCATTTAAACCCGGAAAGCGTTAAAAACTTAACGAACGAAACCAAAAATGATACTGTCAAAAAAAAGAAGTCTTCCATAGACGGTATTGTTAAGCGTAAAGCAAAAGACTACGAAAAAATAGATCAGAAAAAGAAACAGCTGACTTTATATAACGAAGCCGAATTATACTATAAAGATATCGAATTAAAGTCCGGAATTATCGTTTTAGACTACGAAAAAGACGAAGTTTATGCCGGAAGGATTAAAGATAGCCTGGGTAATTACACGCAATTTCCTTATTTTAAGCAAGGGCAAAATGTAGTAGAACCCGATTCTATGCGTTTTAACTTTAAGACCAAAAAAGCAAAAGTCTGGAATTCCAGAACCGAACAAAGTGATTTCCGAATCAAAGCGGAAATTTCCAAAAGAGAAAACGATTCGGTGTATTTTATGAAGAATGCCCGTTTTACTACCTCAAAAAATATCGACGATCCGGAATATTATTTCCTGGCTCGTAAAATCAAATTTGTTCCCGGAAAAAAAGTAGTAGTCGGTCTGACCAATATGGTTATTGCCGATGTTCCGACACCGCTTGGATTGCCTTTCGGTTATTTCCCGATGAGTGAACGGGCAGCATCCGGTTTTATAATCCCTTCATTCGGAGACACTCAGAACCGGGGTTATTTCCTTCAGAACGGTGGTTATTACTTTGCATTAAGCGATTATTATGATCTTGCCGTTTTAGGTGATTATTATACCAACGGAAGTTATGCGCTTCGTTTTGAAAGCAGCTATGCCAAACGTTATGCTTTTAACGGTCGTGTTAATATCCGTTTTGAAAATCAGATTCAAAGTGAAAGAGGCTTCCCGGATTATAGTAAGAGGCGCGAATACAATATTCAATGGTCGCATACACAAGATGCTAAAGCCAGTCCGAATTCCCGCTTCTCGGCTTCCGTTAATATGGGTAGTAGCCAATATTTCCGAAACACATTGAACATGCTTAATGTGGGTTCTTCACTGAACAACAACATGAGTTCATCCGTATCCTATTCGCAAACCCTGCAAACTATTCCGCAGGTTAATTTTTCGGTTACGGCAACGCATTCTCAAAATACCAATACGCAAGCGATTGACATGACACTTCCCACTTTCCAGGCGAGTGTTGACCGTATTTTCCCGTTTGCCAAAAGAGACGAACTTAAAAAAGGAATTTTTAAAAACATCAACTTACAGTATAACCTGAGAGCCGAAAACAAGATTCACACTACTGATTCCCTGTTTTTTACTTCCAAAATGTTTAATGATGCCAAAACCGGTTTTCAACATACCATTCCGATCAGTACGAACTTCAAAGTATTTAAATATTTCAGTGTAACTGCCGGAACGAACTATACCGAAGTGTGGCAATTAAAAACAATTGATAAAGAATTTGACGCTTCTCAAAATAAAGTAGTCACTAACGATGTTAACGGTTTTGACGCTTACCGTACCTATAATTTCTCTTCCAATATCGGAACAACCATTTACGGTACATTTAATTTCGGAGATGATAAAAAAATTCAGGCCATCCGACACGTAATGCGACCAAGTGTAACGTACTCCTACACCCCTAGTTTTGACAAATATTACGATACCTATGCTCTTGATGCTACGGGTGCGACACGTGCTGATTATTCCCGTTTTGAAAACGGTGTTTTCGGAGCACCGACAAGGAACATAGCAAACAATGTTGGTTTTACTCTAAGTAACACCTTCGAAGCCAAAGTACGCGACAAAGACGAAACCAAAACAGAAGCTAAAAAAGTAATGCTGTTAAACAACCTGAACTTTGGTACAAGTTATAATATGGCGGCCGATTCATTAGCCTGGGCTCCGATAATGGTTTCCGGAGGAACTCAGTTCTTTAACAATAAAATGAATGTTAACTTCGGTACTACACTGGATCTTTATGCAATTGATAATGCCGGAAGAAAAATCAATACTTTTAATATTGATAACGGCGGTAGCTTATTCCGTATGACAAGTGCCAATATTACCATCAATTACAGTTTATCCAGTAGTGATTTCGGACCTACTTCAGACAAAGATTCCAAGGCGAATGATCAAAATGTAATGAATGGTGGTCGCGGAGATGATTTATTCGGTCGTTCAACTGACCTTAGCGATAACCGACAAAGTCTGTTTAAAGAGAAAGACGATGACGGAAAAGACAAATTTAAAGGCTTTTACCAACTTGATTTACCATGGGATTTGCAATTTGCCTATTCCCTGACCTACGGAAATGCTACTCGTGAAAATCAAATTGTAACCAATTCCCTGATGGTATCCGGAAATATCGATTTAACACCACAATGGAAAGTCGGGGTTTCTACCGGATATGATTTTGTTCGTAAGGGCGTTACATTTACCCAGTTCCGTTTTGAAAGAGACCTTTTAAGCTGGAGAATGAGTTTTAACTGGGTACCGTTTGGAACCTACTCCTATTGGGGCTTCTTTATCGGAATCCGTTCTTCTGTCTTAAGCGATATCAAATGGGATAAACGTAGTCTTCCGGATCGTCGTTTACGATAGTCACATAATTTAAACTCTACTATATAGTATGAAAAAGATAATTTTTACGGATAAAGCTCCGGCTCCGATCGGACCTTATAATCAGGCAGTATTAGTAAACGACCGTACTTTATACACTTCCGGTCAAATTGCACTGGATCCGCAAACCGGCGAATTGATTACTTCTTCAATCGAAGTAGAAACCAAGCAGGTAATGGAAAACATGAAAGCCGTATTAGAAGCTGCTGATATGACATTTGAAAACGTGGTTAAAACGACTATTTTCATCAGCGACATGAATGATTTTGCTAAAATAAACGGTGTTTACGGTGCTTATTTTAACGAAAAAACCGCTCCGGCACGCGAAACGGTTCAAGTGGCTTGTTTGCCAAAAAACGTTAATGTGGAAATCTCTATGATAGCTGAGAAATAGCCTTTATCAATAATTCGGCCGTAGCCTGATTCGTTGCTAACGGCACATTATGAACATCACACACCCTCATGAGCATGTTAATATCCGGTTCATGAGGGTGTTTTGCTAAAGGATCTTTAAAAAACAAAACCATATTACATTTCCCTTCCGCTACACGCGCTGCTATCTGAGCATCACCTCCTAAAGGACCGGATAACATTTTTATAACCTTAAATCCTGCATTTTCAGCTTTGCTTCCGGTTGTTCCGGTTGCGACAAGCGAAATTCCTTCCGACTTTAAAAAGGCTTTGTGTTCGTTTAAAAACTGAACCAGATCGGCTTTCATACCATCATGAGCAATTACTGCTATCTCCATTTTATACTGTGTGATAATTAATTAATCCGTCGATTGGTTTGCGATATACATTTCCCAATTTCAGTCCGTTTTCAGACAAAATAACATCGAGTTTATCTTTTAAATAATAAGCTATCGATCCGATAAAATGCACCGGTATTTCGGTACAATTATCGTACTGTTTGATATAATGATCTACAAAAAACTGCATGTCTTTTACTACAATTTCATGAATAAACGGATGGTCTTTATGCTGAATCAGGAATTTAGCGAATGTTGCCAGATAAGCATTCGGATTCGGAACTTTATAAAAGTTATGTTTAATCGCATCCGGATCTAAATCATACTCCTGTTCAAATTGTTTTGCCAGTTCTTCCGGCATCGTTCCGAAATAATACGCCCGAATCAAATGGCGCCCGAATTGATTTCCGCTGCAATCATCCATTGCTATATAGCCCAGTGACTGTACTTTCTGATGCAATTCTTTTCCGTCAAAATAACTACAATTCGATCCTGTTCCCAGAATACACACGATTGCTTCTTCTCCTCGCGGTGTTGTGGCATAAACCGCCGCATAAGTATCTTCATGAACCACCACTTCAGCATTTGAAAAATACTCCCGGAAAACATCCGACAGGAAATTCTTCATTCGATCTGTTCCGCAACCTGCTCCGTAAAAAAACAAATGGGTTACCTTGTCTTTATTATGAGCAATATCAAAACGTTCTGCAATTCGCTCCAACACTTCTTTTTTTTCCAATACTTCCGGATTCAATCCCAAAGTTGTTGCTGTAAACTGTATGCTGCCGTTATCATCCAGAGCAATCCAGTCGGCTTTTGTAGAGCCACTATCTACTACTAATCTCATGCTGTTGTTTAGTGTGTTATTTATCTTTTATCAGGGAAAGTCCTTAATCGTTTAGTTTTGCTACAATTTTATTATAATTCAGTTTACTGTTTTTCTGACTGTATCCGAAATAAATCGCAAGTCCGATTAAAAGCCAAATCGAGAAATAAATCCAGTTCCACACACTTAGTTCCGCCATCATATACAAACAACAAACCAAACCTAAAAGCGGGATCAATGACAGATTTTTTCTATACGCCCAAACCGTTAATCCGATCAATACGATAAAGAAGATCCACATCGGGATTTTATGCTGAAACAACGCTAAGCCACTTTCGTACTTTACCGAGTCTTTAATTGGTAAAGCCGATACCATCGCTGCATAATTATCGGCATCTTCTTCTTTATAATTACTTAAAATATGCTCTAAATCCTGTGTTTCTTTTGCGATATGCGCCTTGTCACCCTGCAATAACTGATTGTAAACACTAGTCGCTTCTTCTTTCGTTAAAGCCGTTACAATAGCCGACGGTTCATTGATTTGCGGTACATTCGTAATAAAGTCCATTGTTGCTTTTTTATTTACGGTAAAAGCAAACGTTAACCCGGCTACCACTAATATCGGAGCAATGTATTTCGCATTAATATAAGGTGTTTTAAATTTCCCTCTCGGAATATCTTTTCGATCCTGTAAAACCAAAACTCCGGCACAAACTAATACAAAAGCAAATAAAGTCCCGATACTACATAAATCCGTTACCATAGTCAGATTCAGGAATAATGCCGGAATCGCCACTACAAAACCGGTTACAATAGTTGCATAGGAAGGTGTTTTGTATTTCGGGTGCACTTTTGAGAATCGTTTCGGCAATAATCCGTCACGGCTCATACTCATCCAGATACGCGGTTGTCCCATCTGAAAAACCAATAATACACTCGCCATGGCTACTACGGCACTAACCGCAATAATTCCCGATAGCCATTTCAGATCCAGTTTCTCGAATACAAACGCTAACGGATCTCCTACATTTAATTCTTTATAGTTCACCATTCCGGTTAAAACCAAGGCAATTACAATATATAGTATCGTACAAATCACAATGGCCCACATCATGCCGCGCGGTAAATCCCGCTGCGGATTTTTACACTCTTCCGCAGTAGTCGAAATCGCATCAAAACCGATGTAAGCAAAGAAAACAGCCGATACTCCTTTTAAAACTCCGTTAATTCCGTTAGGCGCAAACGGATTCCAGTTTTCGGTATCCACATAAAAAACACCGACAGCAATAACCAATAAAATAATAGCCAATTTCACTACTACCATTACGTTACTCGCATTACGGGATTCTTTCATTCCGCGGTACACCAACCAGGTTATAATTATAATAATCAATAAAGCAGGAAGATCGGCAACAAAGTGAAACGAACCAATTACAGGAGAAGTTGTCCATGCTGTATGTGCCGCCTGTAAAGCCGCACTCAGATTTTCAAAAGATTTCCCTCCTTGCATCAATGCCGTAGCTTCAGCATATCCGTTTGAAGCCGTCAGGTAATCCATTTGTATCCATTGCGGCAAATGGATGCCGCCACTTTCGAGCAAACCGGTAAAATAATCACTCCAGGAAATTGCTACGGTAATATTTCCGATTGCATATTCCATAATTAACGCCCAACCGATAATCCAGGCGATTAATTCACCAAAAGCGACATAGGAATAGGTATAAGCACTTCCCGAAACCGGTACCATTGACGCAAATTCTGCATAAGCAAAAGCCGCAAATCCACAGGCCAAAGCAGTAAACAGGAATAAAAAGATAACGGCAGGACCTCCGTCGGAACTGGCTTTTCCAATCGTACTAAAAATTCCGGCTCCAACAATGGCTGCAATACCAAATGCGGTTAAGTCCTTTGTTGTTAAATGCTTACCTAAGGCTCCGTGACCATCAGCAGCATTCTGTTTTACCTGATTTAATATGTCTTCAACGGATTTTTTTCGAAATAAATTTGAAAAACTCATAAATTATCTTTGTGCGTAATCGGTTAATTTTAGGATTATTAACAATAAATTAAACATTAATTTTTTTTTCTGCTAATAAAAACAAATATATAAAACCAATTTATAAATTGACTTCTCTGTCGGAAATAAAGTAACACTCTTTTACATATAGAAATATCTTATATCAAAATAAAAAATAATAATCAAACTTAATAGTTCGATCCCGTTTGAATTGGCTACTTTTGTACTGCAAAAAAAAATAATCTTTAAATTCATAAAAATTATGTCATTAGTAGGTAAAAAATTTCCAAGCATTGCAATCGACGCTATTTCTGAAATGGGTGATAACTTAAAAATCAACATTTTTGAAGAAGCTACAAAAAACAACAAAAAAGTATTATTATTTTGGTATCCAAAAGATTTCACTTTTGTTTGTCCGACTGAATTACACGCCTTTCAAGCTGCTTTACCTGAATTTGAAAAAAGAAACACTATTGTAATCGGAGCTTCTTGTGATACAAACGAAGTACACTTTGCCTGGTTAAACACACCAAAAAACAATGGTGGTATCGAAGGTGTTACTTACCCTATCTTAGCTGATACAACTCGTAATCTTGCTAACATCTTAGGTATTTTAGATATCGAAACTGCAAACTACAATGATGAATTGGATACCGTTATTATCGAAGGTTCTAACGTAACTTACCGTGCTACTTATTTAGTAGATGAAACCGGAAAAATTTTCCACGAAAGTGTAAACGATATGCCATTAGGTAGAAATGTAAATGAGTACTTACGTTTAATCGATGCTTATACGCACGTACAAACTAAAGGTGAGGTTTGTCCTGCAAACTGGGAAGAAGGTAAAGAAGCAATGTTCGCTACTCGTGAAGGTGTTGCTAACTACTTAAATAACTAATCAAAAAAAAAATTGCTATGTTAATTGAATTAAATGAAGATAAACTACAGGAGTTAGTGAATGCTAACGAAAAAGTAGTAGTGCAATTTTCTGCTTCCTGGTGCGGAAACTGCCGTATTATGAAGCCTAAATTTAAAAAACTGGCTTCTGAAAAAGAAAATATCACATTTGTACTGGTAGATGCTGAAAATTCTCCGGAATCCCGAAAGCTGGCTAACGTGAGCAACCTGCCTACTTTTGCTACTTTCGTAAACGGTGCATTGGTTAACCAGTCGCAAACCAACAAGGCAGAAGTGCTGACTGAATTGGTAAACGAAATCGCCTAATCATGAAATTACCTGTAATCAAACAACTTACACAGTTCATTGAAGAAAACGATCAGGACTATATCATCGAAACCATTGAAGTTCTGGAAGCACTAACCGAAGTTCCCTCTTTAAAAGATGAGGAGCTGGACGTGATCGGAGAATTAATTTCCAACATGTACGGTGCGCTTGAAGTAAACAAAATGGTAAAAGAAGGAACCGATAAAAAAGAAGCCTTAAACAGCTTTATGAAACGGGTTCTTGGCTCGATTGATAAATAATCTGCTGTGATCCGAATCGATACAAAACGCTTTCCGTTGGGAAAGCGTTTTTTGTTATACAACTGTTTTGACATCCTCATTTCGGTTATAAAAAATAAAAAACAATCAAACACCTTTATTTTTAATTCCATAATCGCAAACTCATCTAAATTTAATTAGGCACTTTAAATCAAGTTTGTTATTTTTGTGGCACTTTATAATAAAGCTAAACGTATCAAATTATGAATTTACACGAATATCAAGGTAAAGAAATATTAGCGAGTCACGGTGTTAGAGTACAACGTGGTTATGTTGCTAACAATGCCGAGGAAGCTGTAGCAAAAGCAAAACAAATAACTGCTGAAACCGGATCAGGTTGGCACGTAATCAAAGCGCAAATTCACGCCGGTGGACGTGGAAAAGGTGGTGGTGTGAAGTTAGCTAAAAACCTGGATCAGGTAAAAGAGATTTCAGAACAAATCATCGGAATGGATTTAATTACGCCACAAACTCCGCCGGAAGGTAAAAAAGTACATAAAGTATTGGTTGCTGAAGACGTTTACTACCCTGGTGAAAGTGAAACTTCAGAGTTTTATATGTCCGTTTTATTAAACAGAGGAAAAGGACGTAACATGATCATGTATTCTACCGAAGGCGGTATGGATATTGAAGAAGTTGCTGAAAAAACACCTCATCTTATCTTTACTGAAGAAATCGATCCTGCTGTAGGACTTCAAGGTTTTCAGGCTAGAAGAATCGCTTTTAACTTAGGTTTATCAGGTGATGCTTTTAAAGATATGGTAAAATTCGTAGCGGCTTTATACGATGCTTATGTTGGATCTGATGCTTCTCTATTCGAAATCAACCCGGTTTTAAAAACTTCTGACAATAAAATTTTAGCAGTAGATGCTAAAGTTGTTTTAGATGACAATGCATTATTCCGTCAGAAAGCGTATGCTGAAATGCGTGATATCCGTGAGGAAAATCCAATTGAAGTAGAAGCGAAAGAAGTAGGATTAAACTATGTTGACCTTGACGGTAACGTAGGATGTATGGTTAACGGTGCCGGATTAGCTATGGCTACTATGGACTTAATCAAACATGCCGGATTTGAGCCTGCAAACTTCCTTGACGTAGGAGGAACTGCTGACGCAAAACGTGTTGAAACTGCTTTCCGTATTATCTTAAAAGATCCGAACGTAAAAGCAATCTTAATCAATATCTTCGGAGGAATCGTTCGTTGTGACCGTGTTGCTCAAGGTGTTGTAGATGCTTATAAAAACATGGGAGACACTATCAATGTGCCGATCATCGTACGTTTACAAGGAACAAACGCTGAAATTGCTAAAGAATTGATCGACAATTCCGGTATGCCAATCTTATCAGCTGTAGAATTCCAGGAAGCTGCTGATCAAGTTAAAGCTGCCTTATCATAATTGATAAAAAACGTTATATAATTATAAAGCCTGAGTTAAAACTCAGGCTTTTTTATTTCTTTATAACTCCAACAATCCTAAATACGGATCGCCTTTAATATTTAAAAGTTGAGCAAAGGCCGGTTCGGTTTTAATTCCGCTCTTTTTTAAAGCTATCACCGCTTCCCGAAACACTTCTCCCCTTTCCTGCAATAACCGGTACTCGATCAACATGTGTCGGTAACCGTTTTGCTCCCGGGTAGGTATGTTTTGTCCGAAGATTTCAATTTCAATAGCCTCGACAAAAAAGTTAGCGACTATCGTTTCAGCTCCTCCTATCTGCAATTCCTGCCATGAAAAATCTTTGTAACCGGAAAAATCAGCTATCAATTTTGCTATAAACAATTCTTTGTTTTGCCAATAACAACCAATGTCCAGATCGCTGGAATCAATCGCTATATCAATTGGAATAGTTCCGACCAGAATCGGATCAAAATCAGCTAGAATTTCAAAAATACGATGCGATGTTAAAATAGCATAACTTTTTTGTTGAAGCGCATTTCCTGTTTTCAGATAATCTAACGTATCAAATACAATCAAAGTTTACGAATTCTTATTTTTTCCGTTTTTATAACGGATTTTCTCCACTATCGGTTCTTGTTTTTTCGGTTTAAAAGGTTTTTTGGCTGCCGGTTTTTGAGGTGCTTTCGGCTTATTCACAGGTGTCTTTGCCGCCGGCTTTACTCCTGTTTTCAGCGCCTCTTTATTTTGCCCCAATACTTCCATCGGGTTTTTCGGTTCTTCTTTCGTTCCTCTCAAATGAATAACCAATCCGTTAAGGAAGTTACGCAACACCTGATCGCCACATTCCATATATTTCGGATGATCGGCATTTCTGAAAAAATTCCCGATTTCCCCTTTAGAAATTCTAAAATCAACCAATTCTAAAATTTCTACAATTTGATCATCGCGTAATTGTAATGCTACCCGAAGTTTCTTAAAAATATCATTATTTGTCATAGTCCAAATTTATCGTTCAAAGATACATAAAATCAACGGTCTCTTTTTTGAATCCGATTTTAATTTATTTTTGCAAAAAATATCCGAATGAATACTTACGAGGAACGAATTAGCCTTTTATCTGAAATGATTGCTTTTGCCATTGTAGATGGCGAGCTTCACGATAATGAATACGATTTTCTGGCTTTGGTTGCCGAAGAACTAAATATTGAAAAGCCGGTTTTCCTTGAACTTTTCAGTAAGCGAAGTGAAATTATCCCTATTAAAGACGAGCACCAAAGGATCATGCAATTTTATCGTCTGGCACTATTGATGCATATTGATAATGTTTTACACGAACGGGAAATCACGGCAATTAATGAAATCGGAATCAAAATGGGACTGAATCCTATGGGAATCCGCAAAACCTTAAAAGCAATGGAGCAATCGCCCAACCGGATGATTGAGCCGTCTTATCTGATATGCGCTTTTGAAGAACAGCATAATTAACTGTTCTTCAAAACTCCTTTTTTATATTTTTTCTTGTAGTGTTTTTATTTCGTCACGTAATTTAGCGGCCTGCATAAAGTCCAGATCTTTAGCTGCTTTTTCCATCGCCTTGCGTTTTTCACGGATTATTTTTTCAATCTCCGTTTTCGACAAATATGCTGTTTCCGACTCTGCCGCTATTTTCGCTGCTGTTTCATACTGATAAGAACCTACCTGATTTTTCGTAAGCGCACTTTCTATTTTTTTGTTGAGTGCTTTCGGGACGATATTGTTCTTCTCATTGTAGTTCATCTGTTTTACACGTCGGTAATTCGTCTCATCGATTGTTTTTTGCATACTATCGGTGATTTTATCAGCATACATAATCGCTTTACCGTTTATATTTCGTGCAGCACGTCCCACCGTTTGTGTCAGCGAACGATGACTTCTAAGAAAACCTTCTTTGTCTGCATCTAAAATCGCGACCAGTGATACTTCCGGTAAATCCAATCCTTCCCGCAGCAAGTTTACTCCAATCAAAACATCGAACAGACCTTTACGCAAATCCTGCATAATCTCCACCCTTTCCAATGTATCGACTTCAGAATGGATATATCGGCATCGAATGGATACTTTGGTCAGGTATTTAGTTAATTCTTCTGCCATACGTTTAGTCAACGTCGTTACTAAAACCCTTTCGTCGGCTTCACAACGCAACTGAATCTCTTCTATCAAATCATCAATCTGGTTCAAACTCGGACGTACTTCAATAATAGGATCCAATAAACCTGTCGGTCGGATAATCTGTTCCACATAGATTCCTTCCGACTTTTGTAATTCGTAATCTGCCGGTGTGGCCGAAACATAAATTACCTGATTTTGCAGGCTTTCAAATTCTTCAAATTTAAGGGGTCGGTTATCCATCGCTGCCGGCAAACGGAAACCATATTCCACTAAGTTTTCCTTACGCGAACGGTCACCTCCATACATGGCATGTACCTGAGAAATCGTAACGTGACTTTCATCGACGACCATAAGAAAATCTTCCGGAAAATAATCCAATAGACAGAACGGTCTTGTTCCCGGTGCTCTTCCGTCCAGATAACGGGAATAATTTTCAATTCCGGAACAATATCCCAATTCACGGATCATTTCCAAATCAAAATTAGTTCGTTCTTCCAGACGCTTTGCTTCAAGATGCTTACCGATTTCTTTAAAATAGTCGACCTGTTTTACCAAATCCTGTTGAATTTCCCAAATAGCATTTTGTAATACATCCGGAGATGTCACAAACATATTAGCCGGGTAAATATTTAACTTATCATATTTTTCGATTACCAATGCCGTTTTAGGGTCAAATGCTTCGATTTCTTCAATTTCATCGCCAAAGAAATGAATTCGGAACGGATCATCAGCATAACTCGGATATACTTCAACGGTATCTCCCTTAATACGGAAAGTTCCGGGTGTAAACTCCGCTTCCGTCCGGGCATATAAACTTTGTACTAAACGGTGTAATAACTTTGTACGCGAAATCGTTTGATTTTGTTCGATTGATACGACGTTTTTCTGAAATTCCACCGGGTTACCGATACCGTACAGGCACGATACCGAGGCGACAACCAATACATCTCTCCTACCGGATAAAAGCGAAGAAGTTGTACTTAAACGCATTTTTTCCAATTCATCGTTGATCGATAAATCCTTTTCGATATAGGTTCCTGTTACCGGAATAAAGGCTTCCGGCTGATAATAGTCGTAATATGACACGAAATATTCCACCGCATTGTTCGGAAAGAATTGTTTGAATTCCGAATACAGCTGTGCCGCCAGTGTTTTATTGTGTGCCAGAACCAATGTCGGTCTTTGCACTTCCTGAATCACATTGGCTACTGTAAACGTTTTTCCGGATCCGGTTACACCTAACAGGGTTTGAAACTGTTCGCCGTTCGTAATACCGTTACTCAGTTTTTCTATTGCCTGTGGCTGATCGCCCATTGGCTTATAATCGGAAACTACCTGAAATTTCATTGGTTATCTTGAAGTTTAGCAGCTGCAAAGGTACAAAGGAAAATACTAAATAAATGATAAACTTTAGCGCTCCTTCTTCGTTATATGTTCACTTTCAAAATACACTTTCGTTTTTTCATTCTGTACCCGGGATTTAATCCATTCGGAAATTTTTTCTTTGTCATTTGGTTTTAAAGCATTTTTTTCCGCTGAAAAAGTCACAATCGCCGTTTTCTCCGGTTCCGCACCACCGAATATAGCCGTTTCAGAAAAAGAACAGGAAGTTATTCCCGGATAAAGCGGTTTTATTTCGGCCAGTAATTGCTTTCCGATTTCTATTCTGGCATTGATACTATCTTGTTTGCGTTTTCCTTCTTTTAATAAAAGCTGCATCCGATTGAGTTCACTTTGCAAACTTTCCACTTTAGACAAATTATTATTATTGATTTCATCAAATGCCAATCCTTTCTGAATGGCAACACCGGAACTATCAATTTGAAAATCAATCGCTTTATTCAGAATATTCTTTTTGGTTTTATCTGTTAATGCATTTCCGGCATACATCAGGGTTATTTTTCTTTTATTCGCATCGATTTCATTTTTCAACAAGTAATTCCCATCGTAAAAACTAACACTCTTTACAAATTGTTCCGCCTGTGTTGTAAACCGTTCATTCTTAACCAGTACATATCCGAAATAAATACTCGGAATAATCGTGATAAGAATTACAAACGATACCCAACGGTTGACTTTTTTCTTTTGTTCTTCGTTTACCAGTGTCCGAATCGGAAATTTCAGCAATTGCGAGACCAGAACAGATGAAAGTGCGATAAACACGGTATTAATCGTAAAAAGATAAAACGCTCCGAAAAAATAAGTCAGGTTAAACGTTGCCAAACCATATCCTGCAGTACATAAAGGCGGCATCAACGCAGTAGCAATAGCGACTCCGGGAATTACATTACCTTTCTGTTTGCTACTCATTGCAACAATTCCGGCCAATCCGCCGAATAAAGCAATCAATACATCGTAGATTGTCGGACTGGTTCTGGCCAATAACTCCGAATGCGCAGTCGAAACCGGACTAATCGTAAAATATAAAGTCGAAGCAATTAAACTGGCTATAACGGCAAATCCAAAGTTTTTAAATGCTTTCCGGAATAACAGAAAATTATAGGTGGCCAAACTATATCCCATTCCGTTTATCGGTCCCATTAACGGTGAGATTAACATCGCTCCGATAATCACGGCCGTTGAATTCATATTCAGACCAATAGACGCAACGAAGATGGCAAAAACCAGAATCCAGAGATTGGTTCCTTTAAAAATAACGTCCTTTTCGATATTCTCGTGAATTTTATCAAAGTCATCTACCTCTTTTTCCAGATTTAAATATTCCAGTATGCGTTTTACCATAAGCCCACTTTTTTAATGTTCCTTATATCATTATTTTTTTTATTCTTTATTTCTCCACAACCGGTATTGGTTATTTAATTTGCGGGTTGCTGTTGTGTCACACAATGCACCATCCCTCCGTTTTCATACAAATTTCTTACATCTATACCCACGACAGTCCTTGTAGGATATAGTGTTTGTATTATTCCATTGGCCACAGCGTCATTCGGATCGTTATAATTAGGAACTAATATTTTATTATTTGCGATATAATAATTGATATAGGATCCTTTATAGCCTAAATCCGTTCCATCCGTTTTTTTGACATTGTGTAAGGTTAAGGGGACTTTTAAAAAAGTGTAGGGATTCCCGTTTTTGTCTTTCGCACTGAACAATTTATTGATATCGCTTTGCTTTACATCGAAGTCAAGTAAATCGTCAGTATTCATTGTCACGATCGTCGAAGCATTTCCAAATCGCGCAAAACCGTCAATATGTTGATCGGTAAGTTCTAATCCGGCTTGTCCGTCGAGCCAGATAAAATTTGTTACACCAAGGTATTTAGAAAATAGTTCCTCCGCTTGAGCTTGTGTCATACCCGGATTTCTATTATTGTTCAAAATAGAACTTTTACAAGCCATTAAAGTTCCTTTTCCGTCAATTTCTACACTTCCACCCTCGTTTATCATAATAGAATTGATATCGACAACTTTTATATTTTGATCCTTACCTATTTTTGAAGGAATGCTATTGCAGTTTGTAAACTGAATCGGATCACCAGATTGATCATCTATTTTTTCTCCCCATGCATTGAAGCCCCAATCCTGAATGACTAAATTGCCATTTTTATCACGTACATATATCGGACCATTATCTCTTATCCAAACGTCATCGGTTTTATAGATCTTAAAATCGACATTAGTAAGCGGAATACCCGCAGAATTCAGTAATCCGGTGATTCTGTTTTTTTCGGCTTCATTATAGGCTATAATATGCACTTTTTCACTGGTCACCAACGCCTGAGTCATTGCAATCCAGGTAGGATCCAAACTGTTTCGATAGGCTACTCCATATTGATATTGATGTGGCCATTGAAGCCATGTTCCTTCATGCTTTTCGCTTTCTTCCGGCATCGTATAACGATTTTCGGTTTCGGGAGGATTCTGGTCTTCATTTTTACCACAAGAGCCGCAAAAAGTTAATAATGTCATAATTACTACAACTGATTTATTCATATCAAGATCTTTTAACAGTACATCAAAAAAATAGTACATGATAACAACAGATCCGCTTTACCACTTCTATAATTTCTCTTAAAGATAGTGATTTGTGTAAAATATCACAAAAATTACTTTTTACTTATAAATACTAACAAAAAGAAATTACTTATAAATAAAAAAGGCTGTCTATAATTAGGCAGCCTTACTTGACAGTATCAGAAGTTTTTTATTTTAAAGTTTTCAGAAAAAAACGGTATCTATTGAATACTAAGCTTTTAAAATATCCCGCAAAACTTATGAAATATAACCCTTCAGGATTATGAAACTTATAATTACGACTCATCAATGATGTTGTATTATAAAACTTTTTAGAAAGTGTTGGAAAGTAAAAATGCCACACAAAGATTATTGTCGCAACGAATCAATCTAGCTTAAAAAAGAAAAAAACTACGGCTGCCCATTCTTTTTTAACTCCTCTTGCGTAGCCAATTGTTGAACGACTGCTGTTTTCTACGGTTCCATCATCTTTGATATAACCAATTGTTGAGCGACTGCTGTTTTCTACAGTTCCATCTTTTTTTACATAACCTATAGTAGAACGGCTTTTGTTTTCGATAGTACCATCGCTTTTGATATAACCAATTGTACTTCGGCTTTTATCTTCAATTGTGCCGTCATTTTTAATGTAACCTACCGTAGAACGACTGCTGTTTTCGATCGTACCGTCACTTTTTATATAACCTGTAGTACTACGATTTCCCGATTCTATAGTTTGTGCTTTTACAATGGAAAGACTGAACAAAAGGAAACAAATGAATAGTGTTTTTTTCATGGTTTTTAAATTTAATAAGATGTATTTAGATTCTTGGCATCATGTATAAAGATAATGAGTTTTATTGAAGACAATCTACAATAGCAAAACTTATTAAATATAATCTTCTAGAATTGTGGAACTTATATTTATGACTTTGAACAGGTTTTTGCTCAAAGTCGGGAGACTTTGCGCAGCGGGTCGTAATCATTTTCGCTCTTTTTAATCAGAAACTGTTTGTCTGAAACAATTCTATTTCTTATCGTTTTATCACAGCCATGGAAACCTAGCACAAATCCAGTTCTCCTCGAGTACACTATTTATCTTTAGATTTGGAGGTTTTATAACCTATTTTATCAGAAGTATAGTGATTGGTTAAGTTTCCGCTCTTGGTATGAATACCGGCATCTTTATAGATTTTTTTTGAAGCTTCTTTTGATTCCAAAAGCTTTGTCGTCAAGGCTTTCAATTCATCCATGTATAGTTTATGTTCCTTTGTATTCATATTTATCACTATTTAAAACTATATAATACTATATAAATATATAACAGAAGTAGTACATAAACAATACTCTTAACAAATTCATTCCCAGATGGCAGTAAGATGTCTTTTTATTTCTTCTTCTATTTACTTTTTTTATTTTATACAAGAAAGGCTGCCTAATTACAGACAGCCTTACTTTATAGTATCAGAAGTTTTTTATTTTAAACTCATCAGACTTTGTTCGATTGTAGCAATTTTTGCCAATGCATCGGCTTCTTTCTGACGTTCCATAGCCACTACTTTTTCCGGTGCAGAACCAACGAATTTTTCATTAGACAATTTAGCCTGAACTGATTTCAGGAATCCTTTTGTATAATTCAACTCTTCTGTCAACTTAGCAATTTCTTCTTCTACGTTGATATTTCCGGTGATCGGGACAAAATACTCGTTTGACTTTACGCGATACGATAATGCTCCGTCAACTTTTTCCGTCACATACTCCAATGTGCTGATATTTCCTAATTTCTGAATAACCGCATCAAAAGAAGTCGTCGCTTTTTCATTATTGATTACTTTAAGCGCAATTTCATCTCTAAACGGAATATTTTTGTCTTTACGAATTGTACGAATACCCGAAATTACTTCCGTTGCGAAATCAAAATCCTGAATCAAGGCTTCATCATACGCTTTCGCTTTTGGCCATTCTGCAATGATCAAGGCTTCTTTTTCTGTTCGCTCAGTAATATGCTGCCAGATTTCCTCTGTCAAAAACGGCATAAACGGATGCAACAATTTCAGGTTTGCTTCCAACATCTCGATTGCTTTCTCAAAAGTAATTTTATCGATTGGTTGTTGGTAACCCGGTTTAATCATTTCCAGGAACCACGAACAGAAGTCATCCCATACCAGTTTATAAATTGCCATTAAAGCATCCGAAATTCTGTATTTTTCGAAATGGTCTTCAATTTCTGCAAGCGTTTTTTGCAATTTTGCCTCATACCATTCGATCGCTGCTTTAGCCGCATCGGGTTGTGCAATATCACTCACTTCCCATCCTTTAATCAAACGGAAGGCATTCCACACTTTATTCGTAAAACCTTTCCCTTGATTACATAATTCTTCGTCAAACAAGATATCATTTCCGGCCGAAGCACTTAGTAATAATCCAACACGAACACCGTCGGCACCGAATTTCTCGATCAAATCCAGCGGATCCGGTGAATTCCCTAACGACTTAGACATTTTTCTTCGTTGGTTATCACGTACCAATCCGGTCAGGTATACATTTGTAAACGGTTTTTCTCCCGCATACTCGTAACCTGCAATGATCATTCTGGCAACCCAGAAAAACAAGATGTCCGGTCCGGTCACTAAATCATTAGTCGGATAATAATATTTATATTCCGGGTTTTCGGGATCCATAATTCCTCCGAAAACCGATATCGGCCATAACCAGGAAGAGAACCATGTATCCAATGCATCCACATCCTGAGTCAGGTCATTCTCCGTTAATATTTGGTTTCCTGATTTTTGTTTGGCTAAAGTCAATGCATCCGCTTTATTTTCGGCTACAACAAAATCTTCTTTTCCGTCACCGTAATAGTACGCCGGGATTTGTTGTCCCCACCATAGCTGACGTGAAATATTCCAATCACGGATATTCTCCATCCAATGACGGTAGGTATTATTAAAACGGTTCGGATACAGTTTTACTTCTTCCGTTTCCAATACCGCTTTGATAGCCGGTTTAACCAATTCTGTCATTTTCAGGAACCATTGATCCGATAATCTCGGTTCGATAACCGCTTTTGTTCTTTCGGAAGTTCCTACCTTATTTATGTGGGTTTCTATTTTTACCATAGCACCCAATGTTTCTAATTCTTTGGCGATTTCTTCACGAACTACAAAACGGTCTTTTCCTTCATAATGCAATCCGAACGAGTTTAAAGTCGCATCTTCATTAAAGATATCGATGATTTCCAGATTATGTTTTTCACCCAGTTCTTTATCGTTAACATCATGAGCCGGTGTTACTTTCAGGCAACCGGTACCGAATTCCATATCTACATATTCATCAAAAATAATCGGGATTACACGATTACAGATCGGAACAATTACTTTTTTCCCTTTAAGATGGAAATAACGTTCGTCATCCGGATGGATACAAATTGCGGTATCACCTAAAATAGTTTCCGGACGTGTTGTCGCAATGGTTACATATTCATTACTATCTTCAATCTGGTATCTTAAATGATATAATTTCCCCTGACGTTCTTCGTAAATTACTTCTTCGTCAGACAAGGTTGTTTTTGCTTCCGGATCCCAGTTTACCATTCGGTAACCTCTATAAATCAATCCTTTATTATATAAATCGACAAACGTACGAATTACTGAAGCGGACATATCCGGATCCATTGTAAATTTAGTTCGTTCCCAATCGCAGGAAGCCCCCAGTTTTTTTAGCTGATCCAGGATTACACCACCATATTTATTGGTCCATTCCCAGGCATGTTCTAAAAATTCATCACGGCTAAGATCATTTTTATTGATCCCTTCTGCTTTTAATTTGGCTACAACTTTAGCCTCGGTAGCGATGGAAGCATGATCCGTACCCGGAACCCAACAAGCGTTGAATCCTCTCAAACGAGCGCGACGAATCAATACATCCTGAATAGTATTATTCAGCATGTGCCCCATGTGCAGTACCCCGGTGACGTTTGGTGGAGGAATTACAATTGTGTACGGCGTTCTGTGATCCGGTTCCGAGTGGAAATAATTGTTTTTCATCCAGTAGTCATACCATTTCTGTTCTACTGCCTTGGCGTCAAATTGAGCTGGAATTGTCATATTAATAATTTGATTTGTTTCTTATATATTACAGCCTACTTTTTATTTAAAAACCTCATTTACAAAACTTTTCATTCTACATTCATTCTGAAAAGCATTAAAATCTGGTATACTTTTTGTAAACTATATCGCAAAAATAGTTATATCTGAGCAAATAAAAAAAGAGCGTTAAAATATTTGTTCGTTTAGCAAAACAATGTAATTTTACAATAACAATTAAAAAAACTAAGTTGAAAATGAAAAAATTATTAGGATTAGTTGCAGTATTAGCATTTAGTGTTGCTTCATATGCTCAAAAAGGACCGAAAATCGAATTTAAAGCAAAAGACAATACTATCGACTACGGTATCGTAACCAAAGAGGGCGATAATGGTATCCGTTCTTTCGAATTTAAAAACACTGGTGATGCTCCTCTAATTATTTCCAATGTACAATCTACTTGCGGATGTACAGTACCTTCCAAGCCTACTGAACCGATTATGCCTGGTAAAATGGGGAAAATTGATGTTAAATACAACATGAACCCTGGTAAAATCAGCAAAACCATTACAGTAGAATCCAATGCAGTGAACTATGAAGGTGGAAAAGTAGCTTTACGTATTAAAGGAGAAGTAGTTGTAAAACAGGAAACAGGTGTTCTTGAAAAACCAAAAGCAACACCGCAATCGTAACAACATTACTTAAATTCAATAAAAAAAGCCTCTGATATCAGAGGCTTTTTCTTTTAAAATATTTTTTTGATCAACACTTTATATTCCAGTACCTTTCCCTCTCGTTCTACTTCAATTCGAACCGTTTTATTCGCTTCTACCTGTAACAGTTCGTTAATCCGTTGTTTTGTGAGGTTATAGACATTTTTACGTTCAATCCGAAGAATCTTATCACCCGCTTTTAATCCGGCTTCCTCAGCCGGCGAACCTTTACGGACACTTGCGATTTCAAAAACCGGTTTTAAAGTAAACTTGTATTTAAAACTGGAATTATCAAATACAATATCATCGATATTAACGGCTCCGACCGGCTGATTTCTATTGCCTTCACTTTTGAGTTCCTGTACCCACTGAACACCATTATGCTGAACTTCAATCCCCGACATGTTATACAGAAAGGGATCGTCAAACATTTTATTTTTCTTTACCAGGAGCTGCTTACCGCCATAATCTACTATCAAATTAAATCGCTTTAAAATTTCACCTCCTAACGAACCGTTTCGGTTTTTGATGATGCTTAGCTGTTTGTATGAAGTCGTATCCGGGTATGACACCAATGGTTCTTTAAACCGGAAATGTGCTGTAGTAATTTCGGATAGTCTTGATTTTTTTCCATAAATAGTTCCTCCGATGCCTTCTCCCAAAACATCTTCAAAATATTTATCGTTACATTTAATTTTATCATCTTCAAACAACCATAATCCGTCGGTTAACCCGGTATCCATTAATAACTTTAGCTGGAATTCTTTTTCATCCAGTCTTGCGTTAACATTAATGTAAGGCCTTCCGTTTACTATATCCAACGGAATGGCGGTAAACGATTTTATACGGCGTTTTTTCAATAAATCGTTGTTTTTATACAGCGTAATTTTTTTCTTTTGATAATCGATTTCAACAAGATGATTTCTAAAAAAAGAATATCCTAAAATTCCATTTACCGGGATTCCGATCCGGGAAGAAAAATTCAGCTTTTCATCTAAAATGACAAGAATTTCAAAATTGGTATCAACATACTCACTAACACTCAATCTGTTTTTTTGGGAAAGCAAACCTTCTGCTACTTCTTCACTTCCTAAACCTGAAATTCTTATTTTCTTCGTATTGTAAAGTTGTATGGTATCATTTTGCGGGAAACTAAAAATAAGAGAGGGTTCAGAACCGGAGTCCAATAGCATATTTAATTTTGCGTTGTTAATTTCTACCGGAATAATGATCAGATTGTCAACAAAAACAAACGGTATAACAATCTTATCTTTAGGGGAACGCCATTGAAACCCCTCTTGTGCCGGGAGTATAGCTGGATACAGGATTAATAAGAAGAAGATAATTAATCGCATCACTAAATAATTTTTCTTAAATATAGCTATTTTAGTCGATATTTCCTATTAATATAAAATTTGAAAGCGTATTTTTTATCAATTTCTTAAAAAAAAGTCGCAAATTTGTGCAACAAAAATTACGATCATGCCTAAAGTTTCATTAAAAGGGCAACAGATGCCTGAATCGCCAATCCGAAAATTGGTTCCTTATGCAGAAATTGCGAAAAAGAAAGGTCATAAAGTTTATCATTTAAATATTGGCCAACCGGATATTAAAACGCCTGAAGTAGCCTTAAACGCTGTAAAAAATGCTGATATAACCGTATTAGAATACAGTCACTCAGCAGGATTCGAAAGCTACCGCAATAAACTTTCTCAATATTACCGCGAACACGGACTTCCTATTGATACTGCTGATATTATCATCACGACAGGCGGATCTGAAGCTTTGTTATTTGCAATGGGAAGTACTATGGATACGGATGACGAGATTATCATTCCGGAGCCTTTTTATGCCAACTATAATGGCTTTTCAACTGCATCCGGCGTTAAAGTTGTACCGGTTATTTCTACTATTGAAACCGGATTCGCTTTACCTCCTATCAGCGATTTCGAAAAACTGATCACTCCAAAAACCAAAGCAATTCTTATCTGTAATCCGGGAAATCCTACCGGTTATTTATATTCTAAAGAAGAAATCATGCAATTGGCTGAATTGGTAAAAAAACATGATCTTTTCCTTATTGCGGATGAAGTATATCGTGAGTTTACCTATGACGGAGATAAACACTATTCTGTAATGAATATTGAAGGATTGGAACAGCATGCTATTATGATTGATTCCGTTTCTAAACGCTATAGTATGTGTGGTGCACGAATTGGTTGTATTGTTTCCAAAAACAAGGAAGTAATGGCTACGGCTATGAAATTTGCTCAGGCGCGTTTAAGTCCTCCGACATTTGCGCAAATAGCAAGTGAAGCTGCTTTAGAAACACCGCAAAGCTATTTTGATGATGTTATCACAGAATACAAAGATCGTAGAGATACTTTGATCGCCGAGTTAAACAAAATTGAAGGTGTTACCGTTGCTACGCCAAAAGGAGCCTTTTATTGTATTGCTAAATTGCCTATTCAAAATGCCGATAATTTTGCACAATGGTTATTGGAAAGCTACGATTTAAACGGTGAAACTGTTATGGTTGCACCGGCAGCCGGTTTTTATTCTACACCAAATGTAGGCCTTGACGAAGTTCGTATTGCTTATGTATTGAAAAAGGAAGATTTAATACAGTCGGTAAGAATTCTTAAAGAAGCTTTACACACTTACAACAATAAGTAATATTCTTACCCTATTATATAATAGAAAGCGATGTCATTAGACATCGCTTTTTTATTTTCTTCTAATATACAATTGACCTATCATTTTAAGATGATCAACTTTTTAGGTTCGATATCTGTGAGATACAAGAAGATTATCCAATGTAGTCTATCCGATTTGTAATCGTCTCTGCTTGTTCTACACTCACTTGACCCATAAAAAAAAGAGCTGTCATGACAGCCCTTTTTTTGTTTTTCTTACCTGACAGGTTTTAAAAACCTGTCAGGTAAGCGCTTTATCGTTTTAACGAGAAGTGTGCTTTAAACTCTTTCACTTCTCCATTCTCCGTATAGTTCACTGTGAACCAGTAATCTGTTGATGGTAACGGTTGTCCGTTTAATGTTCCATCCCATCCGCTTACTCGTGATGGCTTGATCTGTTTCAATAGTTTGCCGTAACGGTCAAATATATAAATTTTTGCATTGACATCGTTTTCTAAATCACCAATATTCCAGAAATCATGGTAATTATCACCGTTTGGTGTGAAATAATGCGGATAGTTGATCACTGTTACATTTCTTACGATTGTGGCCGCACAACCTTTCATATCGTAAACCGTGATCGTATGTGTTCCTGAACTTACATTAGTAAACACCGAACTAGACTGGATATCACCTTCGTCTAACTGATACATATACTCTCCGATTCCGATTGCCTGAACCGTTATCACCTGATTATCCGTAAAGGCATTCGATACCGTATACGTTACCTCGGCCGGTTCGGATTGGGTGATTACTACTTCTGCCGGTAACGATACACAACCGGTTACTGTACTGGTTGCAATTACCGAATACGTGCCCGCATGGTTTACTTCATACGTTGAACCTGTTGCTCCCGCTATCGGTTGTGGCGCTCCACTTGCATCATCCTCATACCATTGGAATGTATGCGTTGCTGCATCTAATCCACTGTCAATAATATGGGTATTCAGAACGTTTCCTGTCTCCTGATCAACACATACAAATCCTGCATTTGGTGTCGGCTCCGGTAATCGGAATACGGTAATATTAAAACGTATTTCTGCAGGACATCCGTATGCACTGTACGTATTTTTAACTACCGCAATGATCTCATGCGTCAGGTAATCTGTAATCGTATAAGCTCCCGGTGTTCCAATTGGCGTTCCGTTGGCTAAATCAGCATCTGATGCATAATAGCTTACACTAAAGTTCGGATCCGCTGCTTGTACAGGACCTAAGATCGTAGCATCTAAACTGCTTAAATCGAAAGTTTCTGTTCCGTCATTCAAATCATCACATCGGGTAATATCCGGTATATCGGTCGCTTCGGATCCTCTTTCCACAAATAACTGGAAGCTGGTCGTGTTGTAACAACCTGTAGCCGTATTCACTACACGTACATAAATCGTCTCACCGTTTACCGTACTTGGGTGGTTCGTTGCCAATGGCGCCGCTCCACTATCAGCATCCGCCTGAGTAGCATGGTACGTTACCGTATAACCTGCAGGACCTTGACCTGCTAAAGCTTCCGGGGTTTTCGTACTTAAATCAAATACTCCACTTCCCGTGAATGGAATCTGACACATATGGTAATCCGTTACAGGACCTGCCGCCGGTCTTGGATTCACTATCAATGGCTGTTCTACTACTAATGAACAACGGTCACGGTTATTAGCCGGGGCTGTAGTCACCCGGATCCAAACACTGGTTAGTGCGTTTCCGTTTCCATCAACATTCTGCCAGTTCGTTGGTGTTGCAATAGCGTTGATTCCGGCTAATGCATCGGTCTGACTTGCGTGGTAGGTTAGAACATAGTTCGCATTATTGCGGATATAGTTCGCATTTACCGTTACATCAAAAAATGTAATGCCATCGCCAGGATAATCATCATCACACAATACTAGCGGTGCCGGATCAAATTTCGGTTCCGGTAATGGTGTAACTCGGATTGTTAAGGTAACATAGCTGCTACATCCTGCTCCGCTTATCACTTCTACTAACAAAGTTTGTACTGTAGCTGTATTAGGGAAAGCTGTTGGATTGGTGATCAACGTTCCAGGGTTTGGCGGTAAAGCCGTACTGCTGTAATATTTGAACGTATAACCTGTTGCGCCTCCGGTGATCTGTGCCTCACGAATCGTTAAATCAAATATCTGACGTTGATCATTCGGTAATGCGTCATCACATAAAGTGATCTCATCCGGTTGCGTTAATTGTAGCGGACTGTTTACAATCAGCTTAAAGCTGCCGATAGTATAACATCCCGTAGCGATATGCGTTACACGAACCCAGATCGTCTGACCGTTGGTGCCGATAAAGTTTCCGTTTGATACTATAAACGGAGTTCCGTTCTCTGCATTGGTCTGCGAAATATAATAGTTCACTTCATAATCTGTAGCTGCACCTGTTTGAGCTGCTAAAATTGTAGCCGTGTGTACTGTTAAATCAAACGTCGTCTGGTTGTCATGCGGATTAGAATCCGTATCACACTCATCTAAATCCAATAACGTTGGCATAATAGGCGCCGGTTCAACTCGTAACTGGAACGAGTAAACACTCTTACATCCTGTTACGTTGTTTGTTGCCAATACCCATAAAGTCTGATTCCAAGGGTTAATGTTCTCATATGGCATGATCGTGATTGGGAACAAGCCGTTTTGAGCATTTTGTTGTGTTTCGTGGAAACTTACCGTTACATTGGTCTCACCACTTAACATATCAGTCACTAAATCATTCAAGTCAAAACTTCCGATTCCGTCATTGTTAGTTCCATCACAAACCGTAACCGGTGTTGTTGGCATAATCAATACCGGTAATGGCTCTACTCGTAAATCCATAGCCGTTACCGAGTAACAGCCCGTGGTACTGTTGGTTACATTAACAAAAATCGTTTGAACAGTCGCAACCTCATTCGTGTATAATGTCGGTAATTCCGTTCCTGCTACATTAGCATGAGCTTGCGCCTCTGTTTTATAGAACTTAACTTCTAATCCTGTAGCCGTTCCGATAATCTCAGGGATCTTAGTCGATAAATCGAACTGCTCGTATAACGGCTGACCTGTGTAATCACACAAAGTATAAGCCGGTACCGGCATTGGAACCGATGGTAATGGGTTTACGATTAATTGGAATGAACCTACTGCGATACATCCATGCGCATTCTGCAACTGATACCAGATCGTTTCCGGGTTGCTTCCGTTTTGGTAAGCTGTCGGTACAGTAATAGGGCTGGTTCCCGCTAAAGCATTCGCTTCACTTAAGTAATACGTTACCGTAATTCCTGTTTGTGTTCCGCTTACTTCTGCATCTTTTGTAGTCAGATTAAAAATCTCTACTCCGTCGCCAGGTGTACTGGTTTCACACAATTCATAGTTACTTACGTTTTGTACAATTGTAGGTCTTTCATGAACGATTAACGTCAAGGTTGAGAAAGACGCACAAGCATTTACTCCTGTATTAACTACTCGGATATATAAAATCTGACTAACAGGGTTAATATTGGTATATAAAGGCATTTGGATCGGATAGTTTCCTAACTGCGCATCTTCCGGTGTTTCATGGAAAGTTACGGTAAGGTTAGGATCACCACCGGTAATCTCTGCCAGTTTTACACTTAAATCAAAAGTTACAACTCCGTCATCGTAGTTATCATTACACATCTCTAATGGTGTAGGATTAAAGATTGTTGGTGCCACTACTGTAGTTACCGTATGACTTCCGGTTTGTGCCTGACTACAAGCCGGTGTTCCGCTTGAAGTAACACTGATCAATTGATAAGTAATCGGTCCCGTTAATGGTGCTGTCGTAACTGAAGCAGTTCCCGCACTGTTTAAGGTAACCGTTAAAGGTGTTGTATTACCGTCAAATGTATAGGTAACCGTTGCATTTGGTGTTCCGTTGATAACAATTGTAGCGGAACTTCCGGAACATACTGAAGCTGGTCCGGTAATGGTCGCCTCAGGTAAAGCTTTTACGCCAATTGTTACCGATGCATTTTGGTTCTGAGTACATACCGGAGTTACTGCCGGATCGGTACTTACACTCATTAAACTATAAGTCGCAGCAGCCGTTAATGCAGGAGTCGTAATACTCGCATTTCCGGTAGCATCTAAATTTATTGTCATTGTTGTGGTTCCGTCACTATATGTTACCACTCCGTTTGCAGGACCTGTAAAACTTACAACTGCTGTATCGCCCGAACAAATTAAAGCCGGTGCACTGATCGTAGCTGTTGGTAGTGGATTAACTGTGATAGTAGCACTACCTGTCAAATCAGCAGTACACGGAGAAGTCCCTTGTGTACTTATACTTACCAAATTGTATGTTGTTGTAGCCGTTAACGGACCTACTGTTACAGTTCCTTCTCCAATTCCGTCTAATGTTACTGTAGCATTTGTTGTTCCATTATTATAGGTTACTATTGTATTGGCAGTTCCGTTAAACGTTAACACTGCAGTATCACCGGAACAAATTGTTGTACTACCGGCAATTGTCGCGCTTGGCTGACTAGCGATAGTTACAGTTGCACTACCTGTTACCGTATTAGTACATTGCGGTGCATCCGGATAATTAGTTACAACACTTATTAATGTATAGGTACTGTTAGCTGTTAATGGAGGTGTTGTTACCGATCCGTTTCCTGAAGCGTCTAACGTTACGCTTCCTGAAGATCCGTCAACATCATAATTAACTGTAGCATTTGCAGTTCCTGAGAAACTGATAACAGCTGTACCGTTTAAACAAACAGTTGTACTTCCGCTAATTGTAGCTGTTGGTAATTGTCTTACCGTTACATCAGCCGAAGCATTTAATGTTTTTGTACAAGGCGTTGTACCTGCCGATGTCACACT
This sequence comes from Flavobacterium cerinum, assembly GCF_024496085.1. Lineage (NCBI taxonomy): Bacteria > Pseudomonadati > Bacteroidota > Flavobacteriia > Flavobacteriales > Flavobacteriaceae > Flavobacterium > Flavobacterium cerinum. The sequence goes on from NZ_CP101751.1 coordinate 3,447,238, forward strand.
AACTAATGTATAGGTAGTAGTAGTTGACAAGTTAGGCGTTGTAATAGTAGCCGTACCAGCCGGACTTAATACAACTGTTACAGGAGTAGTACTTCCGCCAACTGTATAATCAACAGAAGCATTTGGCGTACCGGTTATGGTAAGTGTTCCCGAAGTATTTTCACAGATTGTTGATCCAACGATAGAAGCCGTTGGCTCAGCAATTACCTCAATATCCATAGTAGTTGCTGTAGCACACTCTCCCGGATTAGGTGTAAAAGTATAAGTTGTAGTTCCTACTCCACTTGTGCTTACTGTAGCCGGGCTCCATGTACCGTTAATTCCATTATTAGAAGTTGTCGGCAATGTTGGCGGTGGCGTGTTTAAACACAAAGGCCCCACCGGTGAAAAACCTGGTGGTGTAGACCCTCCGCGGATCAATTCAAAACTTTTAATTTTATAACAATCCGAGTTCGGATCATTTACCCTTACAAAAACATGATCATTACCCGGAGCCGGATTGTAACAGGTCGGATCATCGATCCAGTTAAATTCAGCTTCCGCATCTGCTAATGTCGGATAATAAGTTACAATATAATCTGCAGGATTTAGCGTTCCTAATACGACATCTGTATTAGGTGTCAAATCCCAACATGTATTGTCCTGAGGACATTTATTTAAATCATCTGGTTGGTTAATATCGAATGTACTTACCGGTACAACTACGTTATCCCGTACAACTGTTCTGGTACCGTCACAAGCCGTATAAGTCGCTTCAGCAGTATATACAGACGTCACACTAGGACAAACCGTCATTGTAGTATTAGTACTAAGTGTATTTCCGTTTTGGTCTAACCATTGGAAAGTTACGTTAGACGGACCTGACGGTGTAAAACGCCAAGCTTCCGGAGTATACACACTCCATGTTCCTGTATTTCTTCCCGGAGGTGCATATCCAACTGTTCCGGCCTGGTTTTGAATACCGATTAACCCGGAACCACTGTTCCATGTAGTACATGGAGTTCTTCTTTTCACATATACTTCAATAACATTGGTTGTTTCATAAAGCACCATCTGACTGGTTTGAGTACCTCTTGGTCCAGTTTGATCCGTGCTATATCCACATTGCCAATGTCCCATCTCATAAATATTAAAAACAAGCGTTCTACATGGCGCTTGTCCGATAATCTGATAGTTGATAGAATGATAAGAAGGTGAAGCTCCTGCTTCCGGATTCAAATCCTGCAATACTCCAAATATTGCATTTCGATAAGGTAATGTCTGAGCACTCTGAGGAATCTGAGTATTAAATTGATATCCACTACCGCTACCTGGTACATACAAACCTCCCGGAACTCCTCCTGGCCCTGCAATACTAAAAGACAACGCTCCATTATCACATATTAATACTTTATCATAGTTCTGATTAAAGAAACAGAACTTAAATCCTAAGTTAATAATTTGTGACCAGTCGTCATCCTGATTAATAGGAATAGCGTTTCCCCCAACGAAAGGGAACGGGGGAGCATACGGAATAGAAGAAACCGTATAGGTATTGGTACCACCCGTCTCTAAATAAGTTGCTTTAATTTGCCTGCATTCGCCAGGTTCACAAATCGTAGCAACCGGATTACCGTTTACATCTCCCCCCTTAACATTCGCACAACCAGGAGCTTGCGCATAGAGATTAATTGAAAAGACATAAACCAATAACAGTAATAGATAATTATTTCTCATTATAAATTAGTTTTTTGGAACGCGAAATTTACATAAAATTAAGAAACAATTAACTTTATTAGCCTAAAAAAATCTTTCCATCATAAAAATTAACATTTTCAATAAAAGTTCATAACAAAATACATCAACCTAGTTAAAAAAATTAACACGCTATAGGTCATTTCATTTTTTTTTCTAGTTTTACAATCTAATTTCTTAACCAAAAACCGAATCATGAGAAAATTGTATACAAACAGCTTGATTGCATTATTTTTCTTATTCACTACTTCTTTATTTGCTCAAAGCAGTTCCGATTTAGTATTATCATCTGAAAAATCTGATGCCAGCGCTATACTTAAACTAAGTACTTCTCAAAACTTATCCGCGGGATACACAATTGAAGTACAAAACAACGCCTGTGGTGTTGACGATTCCAGATACCTTGAAAAACCGATTTTTTACAAATCAACCGACACTGCCCTTACCGGTAATTTCTCAAAATCCGGTAACACGTACAGTTTCAACACTCCGTTTACCTATACCACATTAGCAGCTAAATGGTTCCGTTGGAGAGTCGTTTTAAGTAATGGCCAAACTTCCGCATGGCAGTGCTTCTCATGGAGTTCTTATTGCGCCAAATACCTTAATGCCGACGGTTCTTGTAAAAACCAATAACAGCAATACAAACACTATATAAATATAAGGTTAAGCATTTTGCTTGACCTTTTTTTATTTTATCAATTCATTAACATTTTAAGCGCAATTTACAGTAGGAATCCGAATACAGAATCAAGTTTATTACCTATCTTTGCAGCTAATTTTTTTACACTAAAATTCTACATAATGATCCATAATGATGATTTGCATGACGAAATTGGTGACAATCACATCGCTTCCAGCGCTGAAACACCATTACGTCCGGATGCTTTTGACATATCTGATGAAGAAAAAATCAACGCTATCAAAAAGGACGTTGAAAGCATACTAAACACTTTAGGCTTAGATTTAACAGACGACAGCCTTAAAGGAACACCTAACCGTGTTGCGAAAATGTTTGTAAAAGAAATTTTCGGAGGATTGAACCCTGCTAAAAAACCGGGATCATCTACTTTCGACAATAAATACAAATACAACGAAATGCTGGTTGAAAAAAACATTACCGTTTATTCAACCTGTGAGCATCACCTGTTACCAATCGTAGGACGCGCTCATGTTGCCTACATTTCAAACGGAACGGTTGTAGGCTTATCAAAAATGAACCGTATTGTAGATTTCTTCGCTAAAAGACCTCAGGTTCAGGAGCGTTTAACCATTCAGATTGTTCAGGAACTACAACGCGTTCTTAAAACGGACAATGTAGCTTGCGTAATCGATGCCAAACACCTTTGTGTAAACTCCCGCGGAATCCGTGATATCGAAAGCAGTACGGTAACTGCTGAATTCGGAGGCCTATTTAAAGAGGACAAGGTACGCAGAGAGTTTTTAGATTACATCAAGCTGGATACTCAATTTTAATTTGTTATTTTAGACAATT